>CANIRG010000050.1 GCA_947469635.1 Rhodospirillales bacterium
CTGGCGCACGAGGTCGCTGATGAACTGCTGGAAGTCGACCAGCGACCAGCTCGACCGTTCGTAGAGATGGCGATGCAGGATCGACAGCGTCAGCACGCGGTTCTGCGCATCGCCGAAGAAACGGCGGATGCGCGGCGAGCGGATCTCGCCGGCCTGCAGGTTGAGCAGGCTCGATATCATCTGCAGGTTGTTCTTCACGCGGTGATGGATCTCGCGCAGCATATGGTCGCGCTGCTCGAGGCCTGCCCTGAGCGCCCGCTCGCGACTGGCGATGGCGTCGGCCATCGCGCGCACGCCGTCGCCGATGGCGACCACCTCCGTCGACCACGGCGGCAGGTTGGCGAGCTTGATGTCCTCCCCCCGCGACACCTTGCCGGCGAACTGGTGGATGTAGCGCAGCGGCTGCGTGCACCAGCGGTCGGCGCCGACCCAGACCGCCGCCAGCGCGAGGAGAAACGCGAGCGCCACCAGCACCACCTCGGCCCAGTCGCGCACCAGTGCCGACATGCCGCCGGCAAGCGGCGCCGCGACCATCGCGTAAAGAGAGTCGTCGGCCAGCGGCGCCAGCTGAAAAGTGTAGAGCCTGCCGTCCTGGCCGTAATCGGAGAAGGAGGCCTGCTTGGCGGCGATCGCCGCGGCGACGCGCGTCGCCACCGGCAAGGCAAACGCCGCCTTGGCACTGCCGCCCACCGGTCCGCCGCTGCGGTCGATCAGGACCACGGAAACCCCATCCGCGCTCTCGGGCGTCGTCACCGACTCGGCGAAGGCTTTCAGGGAGATGCCGAGCGCGCACATGCCGCGGAACTGGCCGCCGGTGAGAAGCGGCACCGCCATGGGGATGACCGTGCGGGGCGTGACGCGGCTGGCGATCGACGGGCTGATCGACAGCTTCCGGGTGTCGCGCACCAGCCGGAATATCTCGCGATCGGCCAGGCTGACGCCCACCGCCGACGGCGTGCTCGAACAGCGCGCCACCCCGGTGTCGTCGGTGACGACGGCGGCGGAATACTCGCCGGGAAAGCTCTCGAGCACCCGCCCGAGATAGGCTTCGCAGCGTTCGAGGTCGGCCGGCATCGCCGTAGGCTCCGCCGCCCGCTCCACGACCTCGGTCGAGCAGAAACCCAGCAGCAGGCGACGCGACGCCTCGATCAGCGCGCGATGGCGCGACACGGCGATTTCCACCGTCGATGCCAGCGTCGCGGCACGATGGCCGCGCGCTTCCTGCATATCCCCATGCGCCTGCCATGCCGCGATGCCGAGCACCGGCAGCAGCGTCGCGGCGGCCACCGCGACCAGCTTCGTGCGCAGCGACCATCCAGCCATGATGGCTTGCCCCCTAGATCGAGACCGTGTCCAGCGCCTGGGCGATGGCAGCCCGAAGGAGATCGGGATCGAACGGCTTGGAAATGACGAAGGCCGGCTCGAGCTGCGTGCCGGTGAGGAGACGTTCCGGATAGCCGGTGACGAAGATCACCGGCACGGTGATCGTGCGCAGGATCTCCTTCACGGCGGCGATGCCGCTGTCGGAGCCGCGCAGCTGGATGTCCGCCAGCACCAGGTGGGGCGAATGCTTCTTGGCCATCTCCACCGCGACCTTTTCCGTGGCCGCGATACCCACCACTTCGTGGCCGGCGTTGCGCACGATGTCGGCGACGTCGAGCGCAATCACGGCCTCGTCCTCGATCACCAGCACCCGGACCGAGGCGACGCGCTGCAATTCACGGCGCGCCTCCTGCAGGCTGCGCTCGGCCGTGTCGATGTCGATTCCCAGGATGTGGGCGGCATCGCCCACGGTGAAGCCTTCGAGAACGGTGAGCAGGAGGACCTGGCGCTGCAACGGCGCCATATCGGTGAGGGATTCCTTCAGTCGGCCGCTCACGCTGCCGCTCTCGGTCGGCGCATCGAGGCTTCCGAACGGAAGCTGCAGGCGGTGGAACAGGGAGAAGACTCCGAGCTTGGTATCTTCGGCCTTGGCGACCAGCTCAGGCTGCTGCACCACCACCTCCGCGCACAGGCGGACCCATTCGTCGCCACGCTGCTGGGAGCCGGTCACCGCGCGCGCGTAGCGGCGCAGGAATGGCAGGGTCCGGGTGATCGATTCGGACAAGTTCTTCGCCGTCAACGCATCTGACACAGTGCAGTCCTCCCCTGGCGCCCCGATAGTCGCATGTTTTGCTCCATCGTGCCCCCTCGCCGTAGGCATTTCAGTTCACACACAGAGAGGAACGGGCCCAGTTCAGGACCCGCTCCCCATCTTCGATGCCTGTCGAAACGGTCAATCACGCGGTGCCGTCACGGCGCCGATCACGGCGCCACCCGCACCGCCGACGACGGCACCCGCGATCGGGTTGCCCACCATGGAGCCCACCACGGCACCGGACGCCGCGCCGATGGCGCCGCCGGTCAGCGCGCGATCCACAGGCCGTTCGCCGCAAGCCGACAGCGCGATCGACGAGGCGACGAGCGCCGTCGACATCAGATACTTCTGGAACGACATCTACTGCCTCCTCAAAAAATACCAAACATCCTCAGTGCAACCAGCCCAATGCCCACATGAGCAAAAGGACGGGGATCGGCACTCCCAAGAGCCACAAGACCGCTGCACGTCCCATGTGACCAACCTCCGCAACCGCCGCCGACAACGTGCCGGGCGGAAGTTGGTTCCCGCCCGGCACGCATTTCATTCTAGAGGGTGTCCACCCAGGTATTGACCTGGCGCTCGGCCTCATCCTTGGCGATGCCGTAGCGTTCCTGGATGCGGCCGACGAGCTGGTCCTGCTTGCCCTTGACGACCGTCAGGTCGTCGTCGGTCAGCTTGCCCCACTTCTCCTGGACCTTGCCGCTGAACTGCTTCCAGTTGCCTTCCACGCGATCCCAATTCATCCGATCCTCCTGTAAAGAATTGGCGAACTCCGCCGATGCTTCGATTAACGTCGATTGCGCGGGGCGGTTGCCCGTACGAATTCCCCTTTGCGTGGGCAAAACGATTCCCCACATAAGGGTAGAGATGCCTGCCACCGCTTGCGTCGGGGAAGCCGTCAGCCAATGATCAAGGACGATATCGTTGCGCTGCTCCCCGACCTGCGGGCCTTTGCACGTTTCATGTCGCGCGAGCGCGAAGCCGCGGACGAGCTCGTGCAGAACACCATCCTCCTCGCGCTGGACAAGCAGAGCCAATTCACGCCCGGCACCAATCTCAAGGGCTGGCTGTTCACCATCATGCGCAACAGGTTCTATTCGGACCTGCGCAGCCAGCGGCGCAGGCCTACGCCGCTCGACGACGAGACGGAGGGACCGCAAATGGCGGCTGTCGACAATCCCGACGCCGCCCTCGAGCTGAAGGAATTGTCTTCGGCTCTCTGGCAGCTGAGCCCGCAGGCGCGAGAGGCGTTGATCCTGGTCGGAGCCGGAGGATTTTCCTATGAGGAGGCTGCCAGCCTCTGCTCATGCTCGGTCGGCACGCTCAAGGCGCGGGTGTCGCGCGCGCGCAAGCAGCTCGTGACACAGCTGCGCTGAAATTGCCGCAGCGGCGTGCTTCCCGACGCGGGAAAATAGTTCCGACACGAGATGTAACCTTTTGGCTCGGCTGGCATTTGTTCAAGTGTAGACCAAATCCAACGGAGACACTGATGGCCATCGAAACGTCGAACAAGCCTGCCGAGACCGACGATTTCCATGAGCAGCTGAAGACCATTCTGCCCCGCCTGCGCGTCTATGCGCTGTCGCTGACGCGCGACCGCGACGCCGCCGAAGATCTCGTCCACGACACCGTGGTCAAGGCCTTGACCGGCCGTGGCAGCTTCGAGCCCGGCACCAACCTGTCGGCCTGGGTGTTCCGCATCCAGCGCAACGAATTCATCTCCGGCCTGCGCCGTACGCGGCCGTCCGTGCCCGTCGACTCGGCGATCGCCGAATCCCTGTCGCATCAGCCTCATCAGGAAAGCCGCCTGGTCATGCGCGAGTTCATGTCGGCCTTCGGCAAGCTCGCGTCGACGCAGCGCGAGGCACTGCTGCTCGCCGTCCTGGAAGGCCAGCCCTACGAGGAGATCGCGGCCCATACCGGCGTCTCGGTCGGCACCGTCAAGAGCCGCATCTCGCGCGCCCGCGACACGCTGGAGCGCCTGCTGATCGAAGGCGAGACGCGAGGCGAAGTGCGGCCGACCAAGGGCAATGCCGAGCGTCGCGAAGCAAACGACTCCGCTTCCGCCCCGCACGCCCGCTAACTCCGCTCTTCCCAAATGCTTCGAAGCCGAGTGAAATAGATAGGTGTGTGGAAAATGGAGATCGTCCGGGGGAGAGTTGCATGCCTCGTAGAGGAACCCGTGGGGGCGAGTGCCTTCCACGGGGTGTACGCGATGGCGGGTGACGACAAGCCGCCCATGAGACGAGACGCTACGAGGTCTGCGGGCAAGCCGCAGGCCGATCGTCCCGTGGAGCGTCCTTTCGACATGTGGCTGCAGAAGCAATTGCACGCGATGTACGACGAGATCGCCAGCAAACCTCTGCCCGACGAGCTGATCGGTCTCATCGACGACGCGAAGAAGAAGGACTCACCGCCGGATTCATCCGGCGCTTGAGCGGAACCCTGCGGAGGCCGAGCCGTTGTTCGGACTCATCCGTTGGAGGTACCAAATGACCGAAGAAGAAAAAACCAAGGCGCTGACCAACCCGAGCAGCATCTTCAGGCGGCCGGAGGAAGTGGTCGCCAGCACCGATCTCAACCGTGCCGAGAAGACCGAGGTCCTGAAGCAGTGGGAGCTCGACGCCCGCCTGCTGCAGGTGGCGACCGAGGAAGGCATGGGCGACGGTGAGCGTCCCCTCTTCAGCGAGGTCAAGGCCGCCCAGAAGAAGCTCGATGTCAGCGTTCTCGAAGCCGACGGCCCCGCTTCCAAGGTGGGCCCGTAGCAATTTCAAGGTCGACACGAGATAAAGGGCGACGGCTTCGCAGCCGTCGCCTTTTTCTTGTGTCGCCGTTTCAGGTAGGACGGCGCGCGACGAGCTCGTCCTGCACGCACCGATCGAACTGGGCCGACCCGCGCGGGACGCCATAGGAGTCGCAGGCCATCTGCGCGTCGGCCGTCACGCGTGCTTCGCCGTATTCACGGCTGACGCGCCCGGCTTGGCGTTGCCGCGCCAGCTCCGCCTGGCAGCGCTGATAGTCGCGCGTCGACGCCGTGAAGCCGTACCGGGTGCACGCGTCCTCCGCGACGACGACGGCACGATGCTCGACCGCACAGGCTGAAGCGGTGAGCGCGATCGCGCCAAGAACCAGGATCCTGATGAACAAATGAGACCTCCGTCGGCGGGTGGCGCCGTCCGCCGAGGCAACGCCGCGCGCTGGCCGCGGTTCCGCGGCTTGGCTATACAGGCCGCCATCTCAAGACAGGGAGCGAGCGACATGACGCTTTTCGATCTTTCCGGCCGCGTGGCCGTCATCACCGGCGGCAATGGCGGGATCGGGCTCGGCATGGCCAAGGGCATGGCCGCCGCCGGTGCGACCATCGTCGTCGCCGGCCGGGACGCGGCCAAGAACGCCGCGGCGGTGGCCGAGATCCAGGCGCTGGGCGCCAAGGCGAGCACCATCCCGGTCGACGTTCTGGAAGAACAATCCTGCCGCGACCTCATCGCCAACACGGTGAAGCTGCATGGCCGCCTCGACATCCTGGTCAACAACGCCGGCATGAGCATCCGCAAGCAGCCCGAGCAGTACACGCTCAAGGAATGGCACACCGTTCTCGACAGCAACCTCACCAGCGCGTTCCTGTGCAGCCATGCCGCCTATCCGGCGATGAAGCAGGGCGGCATGGGCAAGATCATCAACATCGGCTCGATGATGTCGATCTTCGGCGCCGCCTTCGCGACCGCCTATGCCGCGAGCAAGGGCGGCATGGTGCAGATGACCAAGGCGATGGCGACCGCCTGGGCCAAGGACAATATCCAGGTGAATTCAATCCTGCCGGGCTGGATCGACACGGCGCTGACACGGCGCGCACGCGAGGAGGTCTCGGGCCTGCACGACAATGTGCTGAAGCGCACGCCGGCCGGCCGCTGGGGCGTGCCGGACGATTTCGCAGGCATCGCCGTCTTCCTGGCGGCACCAGCCTCCGATTTCGTCACCGGTGCGGCGATCACGGTCGATGGCGGCTATTCGGTGCAGGGCTGACGGAGAGCCCTGAAGCTCCTCAAGACACGGCGAGCGAGGCGACCACCCACAGGCCGCCCGCCGCGATCGCCGGGCCGTAGGGAAGCCCGTTCCGCAGCCGCGCGGGAAACGCTCCATCGGCGCCCGCGGCCGAGGGACCGATCCGCGCGCCGGCAAGCATCGCCAAACCCAATGCGCCACCGGCCAGCGCCGTCACCATCAGAAAATCGAACAGTAGGCTCGGCCCCGCGAACAGAGTGGCCGCCGCGAGGAGCTTCACGTCCCCTCCTCCCAACGCACCGGCAGTGAATGCCAGGCCGCCGATCGCAAAGACGATTGCCGCACAGGCAGCCCCCAGGCCGAGGTCGGTGACCGATACCCTGCCGAGTTCCCAGCCTGCCAGCGCCCAGACCACGGACACTGCCGCGATCGCCAGCGGCAGGCGGTTGGAGATCCGCATCGTATGCAGATCCTGCCATCCCGCCGCGATCAGCAGAATCGCAAAGGCCGCCAGGCAGCCGAATTGAAGAAGCACAAACGGCGACATCCCGTCCCCCTTCCGCAGCAGAAGGGAATCAGTTGGGGATGCCGCTCAGCACGTTGGTGACCTTGCTGCCGACGGTGCGCATCGACGCGATGGCCGCCACGGCAATCAGGGAGGCGATGAGTGTGTATTCGATTGCCGTGCTGCCCTGATCGTTTTTCATGAACTGACGGAAGATGGACAGCATGTGAATCTCCATAAGTCTCAAATTTGGCGCTCGGCACGGCTCATTCCTGGGAAGAAGCCCGGCATTCGGCCGACCGACAGCGAAGTCAAAAATGGTGAGGGAGTTCCCCCGAATACGGCCCTGACTCCATGGTACCGATTCAAGTTAGGGAATTTACTTAAGGTGTTTTATCAGGTCAATAAAAATTGAAATATTAAATGAAGAATATCTCATAAGATTCTGAAAAATATGATCTTTAACCTCTGGATTCTAGGACGCGCGCGACGGCCGTCCAGAAGCACAGCAGGGCAAAGAAGCCCGCGATCCACGGGAAGGCCGACGGCAACAGGCAGAACAGGACGAAGGCGGCGATCGTCTCGCTTCCTTCGATCAGGCCGGCGGAATGGAAGAACGACTTCCGGCCGCGCGCCCCACCGTCGCTCTCGCCTCTTTGGGCCGCCAGAACAGCGCGGCCGAGGAACGATCCGCCGGTGCAGAGGAACGACGCCAGCAACAGGCAGGCCCACACGGCGTTGCCGGGCTGCGCCAGGGCGAAGCCCAGAGGCACGGCGGCGTAGAACACCATGTCGCAGACGATGTCGAGATAGCCGCCGAACGCCGTCGCCTGGCTGTGACGGGCGACCGCACCATCGAGACCGTCGACCAACCGGTTGATCGCGATCACCGCCAAGGCCCCCGCATAGTGCCCGTAGGCCAGAAGAGGCACCGCCAGCAGGCCCACCCCGAGGCCCGCGAGGGTCAGGCCATTGGCGGACGCGCCGCGTGCGGCAAGCCAGGCCCCGGCGTGACCGAGCGGCGAATCGATCAGCCGGCGCAGCGCCGGATCGAACATCGGGGCCTGACGACCTGTCAGTCGCCCGACGGCGGGCCGCCCTCGACGGCCCGCAGCGGCACGACCTCGCCTTCACTGGAGGCCGCCTTGGCATCCTGCGCGGCCTGGCGACGATAGGAGAGCCAGCTGAACGGGACCAGGCAGACATAGGCCAGGCCCAGCATCGACATCGCGATCCAGGGCGAGCTCACCAGCACGCCCATGACGAGGGCGACGCCCAGGAGCAGCGGCAGGACGAGGTGGCGAGGCACCCTGCCCTTCTTGAAGGAAAACGTGGGCAGCCGGCTCACCATCAGGCCGCCCACTCCGACCAGGATGGCGCCGACCACCAGGGGATGGCGCGGCCACGCCGCGTTGATCTCGAAGCTCACGAGCAGCGGAATGAGCGCCAGCAACGCGCCGGCCGGCGCCGGCACGCCGGTGAAATAGGATCCCGTCCAGGCAGGCGGCGGCGAATCGGCCAGCAGACCGGTATTGAAGCGCGCGAGCCGCAGCGCCGAGCAGATGGGGAACATCAGGGTCACGACCCAGCCCAGCGAGCCGCCATCCTTCATCGAGGCGAGATAGAGCACCAGCGCCGGCGCCACGCCGAAGCACAGGAAGTCCGACAGTGAATCGAGCTCGGCGCCGAACTGGCTGGTCACGCCGAGGCGACGGGCGACGCGGCCGTCGAGCGCATCGAAGATCGCGGCCACGATGATGGCAATCACGGCCAGCCGGAATTCGCCCTGCAGGGCGAAGCGGATGCCCGTCAGACCGGAGCACAACGCTGCCAAAGTGAGCACGTTGGGGATCAGGCGGTTGATCGAAAAGCCCCGCAATCCGCGGCGGCGGACATCGCGTTCCATGGCGGCCTCCTAATCTCGATGCAGGGTCAGATATCGATGGCGCGGCGCGGCGTCGAAAGGACGGGATCGAGCTCGGCCATGACCGTCTCGCCGCCGATCATGCGCTGCCCCGGCGCCACCAGCAGACGGGACCCCTTCGGCAGGTAAAGGTCGGTTCGGCTGCCGAATCGGATATGGCCAAACCGCTCCCCCGCCACAAGGGCCTGGCCGGGCTTGACGATGCAGACGATGCGTCGCGCCACCCAGCCCGCGATCTGCACGCAGCCGATCAGCCGACCGTCGGGCCGGCGCAGCGCCAGCGCCATGCGCTCGTTCTCGTCGCTCGCCTTCTCCGCCGCGGCATTGAGGAACTTGCCGGGCCGATAGGCCACGACCTCGATCGTGCCGGCGCAGGGAGAGCGGTTGATGTGCACATCGAAGACGCTGAGGAAGATCGATACCCGCGTCAGCGGATCCTCGCCGAGACCCAGTTCGACAGGCGCCACGGCCTGGCTCACCATCTGCACCAGCCCGTCGGCGGGAGCGATCAGGAGCCCGTCCTCCTGCGGCACGCCACGCGGCGGATCACGAAAGAAGTAGATCGACCACAGCGTCAGCACCATCAGCGGCCAGAACAGCCACGCGGCACCGGTCAGCGCGGCCAACAAGGTCACACCGGCGAAGATGGCGATGAAACGCCAGCCATCCTCGAGGATCGGCACCAGGAAATTCGCCAGCATGTACTGCCCTCTTACCGGTCTACTGCCGTCAATTGACTTTGGGCAGGCTGAATATCTGGCCTGGATAAATCATGTTCGGGTCGCGAATCTGGGTCTTGTTGGCATCGAAGATGACAGTGTAGCGAAACCCTTCGCCATAGTGCGCCCGAGCGATGTTCCACAGATTGTCGCCGCGCACCACGGTCAAGCGCCGATTGTCCCCCGCCACCGGCGCCGAGACGAGCCGTTCGAACATCTCCTGCAGGCGCGACGCCGGCTTGCCATCCGCCGCCAGACGATCGAGCCGCAGCGTGTGCTTGCCCGGCCCGATCGGCTCCTGGGGCGCCAGGCGCCAGCGCCCGTCGGCACCGGCCACGCCCTCGCCCACCATCTTGTCGTCGATGTAGGCACGCACCGTCGCGCCCGGCGTCGCCTGGCCGCTGACCGTGACATGGCCACGCTCGTCGTAGTCGAGGGTGGAAAGCTGCATGTCGCCCGATTTCGGCGCGCCGGCCGCCGATGGCGACTGCACCAGCGTCGATGCCCCACTGGGCGGTGAGATCAGGACCAGGGTCTGTTCCTTGGCCGGCTCGGGCGCCGGTGGCGTCGCCGATGCCGAAGTCCCTGGAGCTGCCGTTCCGGCGGTCGGAGCCGCCGGCACCGCGGGGGCCGACGGAACGACGGCGACCACTACCTGCTCGGAGGTGACGGGCGCCCGCCCTTCCAGATGCTGGACGACGCGCAGCTCGTGCTGACCCGGCGCCAACGGGGGATCCTGCGCGAGCAGGACCCATTCGCCACGATCGTCGGCGACGCCGCGGGCGATCTCCTTGCCGCCATCGAGCAGGACGATCTTCGCTCCCGGCGCGGCGCGGCCCGCGATCACCGCACGGCCATCGGTGCCGACACGAGCCACATCGAAGCTCGGCGCCATCACGGCAGCGCTTGGCGCAGGCGCGGGTATGGTCGACGGTGCGGCCGGAGGCATAGGGGCGGAGGGCGACGGCGCAGCCGCGACGGGCTTGTTTTCAGGGGGCTTGGCGGCTGCCGGCGGCGGCGTCGAAGGGGGCGTCAGCAAAGGCGCCGGCGGCGCGGGCTTGGCGGCGTTGTCGATGGCCGCCTGGTCGCTACGCTTGCCGGTCCACGCGACTCCCAACGCAACCATGATGATTACGGCGCCGACCGCGACCAGGGCAAAAACTATGCGTGACATCGAACTCCCAGCGGTGCGACGACCGACCGCGCTTGGCGTCGCACCTTCCCTTCGCGAAATGATACCATGCCGTCACGGTCCGGAAAGACGTCGGATCCCCTGTAAATATAAAGGATCGCCGTGCCCGAGTCCGTGCCTTCGTCCGTCGTTCCGTCCTCCCTCTGTGTCTTCTGCGGCGCCCGCTTCGGCGCCGACCCGGCGATGCGGGAGGTCGCCGCGCGCCTGGGTGACCTGCTGGCCCGCGAGGGTATAACGCTGGTCTACGGCGGAGGTGGCGTCGGCCTGATGGGCGTGGTCGCCAACGCGGCGCTGGGCGGCGGGGCAAAGGTGGTGGGCGTCATCCCCCGGTTCCTGCTCCAGCGCGAGGCCGGGCATCCCGCGCTCAGCGAGGTCGTCGTCGTCGACACGATGCACGAGCGCAAGCTCGCCATGTTCGAGCGTTCGGAGGCTTTCGTGGTCCTTCCCGGTGGAATCGGCACCCTGGAGGAATTTTTCGAGGTGCTGTCCTGGCGCACCCTCGGCCTGCACACCAAGCCCATCGTGATCGTCGACCGGAATGGCTACTGGCAGCCCCTCGCCGCCCTGCTGCGGGGTGTGGTCGACGGCGGTTTCGCCGAGCCCGGCCACCTCGACCACGTGGCTTTCGTGTCCGACCTGGACCAGCTGCTGCCGGCCATCGCCGCCATGCCGCGCGGCCCGATCGAGCACAAGAAGCTCGACAAGGTGTGACGGCGCGGTGGGCCGCCGCGCCCGCGATTGCCTTTCCCTCACGGCGGTGCAAAAAGACAGGCCATAGTCAGCAATAGACCAACTCAGCCGAAACAACAGCGGCGCACAGAGGTGCAAGAATGTCGGATCTCGAAATCGTTTGGACGAAGGTTGACGAAGCACCCGGGCTCGCAACGTATTCCCTGCTGCCGATCGTCCAGGCCTTCGTCGCGACGGCCGGCGTGAAGATGAAGCTGAAGGACATCTCGCTGACCGGCCGCATCATCGCCAACTTCCCCGACAAGCTCACACCGGCGCAGAAGATCGGCGACGAGCTCGCCGAGCTCGGCAAGCTTGCGATGAAGCCGGAAGCCAACATCATCAAGCTGCCCAACATCTCCGCCTCGATCCCGCAGCTCAAGGCCGCGATCAAGGAGCTGCAGGGCAAGGGCTACGACGTGCCGAACTATCCCGACAGCGACGCGACGCCCGCGGACAAGGAAATCCGCGCCCGCTACGGCCGTGTGCTCGGCAGCGCCGTCAACCCGGTGCTGCGCGAGGGCAATTCCGACCGCCGCGCCGCCGGCGCCGTGAAGCAGTTCGCACGCAAGCATCCGCACAAGATGGGCGCCTGGAGCAAGGACTCGAAGACGCGCGTGGCGACCATGTCGGGCGGCGATTTCTACGGTTCGGAGGTCGCGACGACCATCGCGGCGCCGACCAATGCCCGAATCGAGCTGGTCGGCGGCGATGGCGCGACGACGGTGCTGAAGCCGAAGGTGCCCCTCAAGGCCGGCGAGATCATCGACTGCTCGGCGATGAACGTTAAGGCATTGCGCGCCTTCTATGCCGCGCAGATCGAAGCCGCGAAGAAGGACGGCATCCTGTTCTCGCTGCACCTCAAGACGACCATGATGAAGATCTCCGATCCCATCCTGTTCGGTCATTGCGTATCGGTGTTCTTCGCCGACGTGTTCGAGAAGCATGGCGCGACGCTGGCGAAGCTCGGCGTCGATCCCGACAACGGCGTGGGCGACATGCTGATCCGGATCGAGACCTTGCCGGAGGCCGAGAAGGCGGCGATCAAGGCCGATATCCAGGCCGAGTACGCCAAGCGACCCGCCCTCGCCATGGTCAACTCCGACAAGGGCATCACCAATCTGCACGTGCCGAGCGACGTCATCATCGATGCGTCGGTGCCGGCGATGATTCGCGAGTCGGGCAAGATGTGGGGCCCGGACGGCAAGCTGGCCGACGTCATCGCCGCGATTCCCGATCGCTGCTACTCGATGCTGTTCCAGGCCGTCATCGACGATTGCAAGGCCCATGGCGCCTTTGATCCGAAGACGATGGGCTCCGTGCCGAACGTCGGGTTGATGGCGCAGCAGGCCGAGGAGTACGGCTCGCACGACAAGACCTTCGAGGTCGCCACGGGCGGCACGGTCAAGGTGGTCGCCGATGACGGCACGGTCCTGCTGTCACAGGCGGTCAAGGCCGGCGACGTCTTCCGCATGTGCCAGGTCAAGGACGAGCCGATCCAGGATTGGGTCAAGCTCGGGGTGCGTCGCGCGCGCCTGAGCAACACCCCCGCGGTGTTCTGGCTCGACGCCAGGCGCGCCCACGACGCGCAGCTGATCGCCAAGGTCGAGACCTACCTCAAGAACGAGGACACCAAGGGTCTCGACATCCGCATCCTGGCGCCTGTGGAGGCGACCAAGCTCTCGCTCGAGCGCATCCGGCAGGGCCTCGACACCATCTCCGTCACCGGCAATGTGCTGCGCGACTACCTGACCGATCTGTTTCCGATCATGGAGCTGGGCACGTCGGCCAAGATGCTCTCGATCGTGCCGTTGCTGGCGGGCGGCGGGTTGTTCGAAACAGGCGCCGGCGGCTCGGCGCCCAAGCATGTGGAGCAGTTCCAGCACGAAGGCTATCTGCGCTGGGATTCGCTGGGCGAATTCCTGGCGTTGGGCGCGTCGCTGGAACATCTGGCGCAGACGACCGGCAACGAGGACGTGAAGATCCTGGCCGAGACGCTCGACGAGGCCAACGGCAAGATCCTCGACGACAACCGCTCGCCCGCCCGCAAGGTCGGCGAGCTGGACAATCGGGGCAGCCACTTCTACCTGGCGAAGTATTGGGCGGAGGCGTTGGCCCGGCGCGACAACAGCACGTCCCTGTCGGCCCGCTTCAAGCCGCTGGCAAAGGCGCTGGAGGCCAACGAGGCCAAGATCAACGCCGAGCTGATCGCCGCGCAGGGCAAGCCGGTGGACACGGGCGGTTACTACCTGCCCGATCCGGCCAAGACATCGGCAGGGATGCGGCCGAGCGCGACGTTGAACGCGGCGCTCGACGCTCTTTGATGTGATCGTAGGGGGCGCCGACGGCTGCAAGACCGGTTGGGTCGTCTGCCGCCGCGCTCCCGACGGCTTCCTCTCCATAAGCGTCGTGAAGACCCTCGCGGAAGCCTGCGAGGGTCTTTCCATTCTGGCCGTCGACATGCCGATCGGCCTCACCGACACGCCGCATCCCGGCCGCGCCTGCGAGGGCGAGGCCCGCGCCCTGCTGCCGGGCAAGGCGAGCTCGGTCTTCCCCACGCCCTGCCGCCCGGCGCTCGCCTGCACCACCCACGCCGAGGCCAACGCCACCAGCCGCGCGCTGGGCAAGGGGCTGAACCAGCAGACCTTCCATCTGTTCCCCAAGATGCGCGAGGTCGACGAGCTGCTGCGCGGCCGACCGAAGCTCAAGCGCATCGTCTACGAAGCCCATCCCGAGCTCGCCTTCGCGCGCCTGAACGGCGGCACGCCCGTACTGTCCAAGAAGCGCAAGCCCGAGGGCTTCGCTGAGCGCCACGAGCTTCTGACAAAACACGGCTTCAACTGGAAAGCGCAAACCGTCTCCGGCGCGGCGCGCGACGACGTGCTCGACGCCATGGCGGTCTGCCGCACGGCGCTGCTGATCGCGGAGGGCACCGCGACACGGCTCGGGCCCGCCGACGCGCGCGACCGCTTCGGCCTGCCGATGAATATCTGGTTCTAGCCTTCTCTCCCGGAGCGCGGGCCTGGAGGCCCGCGGTCCAATGAGGCTATTCCGGCTTGATGCCGGCGGCCTTCAGCACCGGCACCCAGATCGGCTCCTGCACCTTCAGCCAGTCGCCGAGTTGCTGCGGCGTGCCGCCCATGGCGACGAAGCCGCGCTTGCGCAGGTCTTCCTTGCCCTCGGGGGTCGACACCGCCGCATTCAAAGCCTGATTGAGCCTGGCGACCACGGCCGCCGGGGTGCCGGCGGGCGCCAGCAGCGTGTAGACGATGGTGCCGTCGACCTCGCCGGCGCCCAGCTCCTTGAAGGTCGGGATCTCGGGCGCCACCGACGAGCGCTCGGGCGAGGCCATGGCATAGGCCTTGAGCTTGCCCGCCGCGATCTGGGGCGCCACGCTGGTGATGCTCGACATGCCGAGCTTCATATGGCCACCCAGCAGGTCGGTGACCAGTGGCCCGGTGCCGCGGAACGGCACATGCGTCAGCTTGAAGCCGTTCAACATCGCGAACTGCTCGGTCGACAGATGCATCGGCGTGGTGAGGCCGGCGGTGCCGTACTGGACCTCGCCGGGTGCCGCTTTGGCCGCCGCCATGATCGCCTTGAGATCGGCCCACGGCGCGTCGGCGCTGCCCACCAGCACCGATTCCTGCTTGGCGATGAAGCCGATCGGCGCGAAGGCCGTCTTGGCGTCGTAGCCCAGCTTGGCCACGATATAGGGATAGAGCGGCAGGTTGTTGGCGCCGACCACCATCCAGTGGCCGTCGGCCGGCTGCTTGGCCACGAACTCGTGGGCGATGTTGCCGCCGCCGCCGCCCTTGTTGTCGATGATGACGGTGCCGCCCAGCACCTTCTGCATCGTCTCCTGGATCGCGCGCGCCAAGGCGTCGGTGCCGCCCCCGGGCGGGAACGGCACGACCATATGTACAGGCTGGCTGGGAAAACCCTGCGCCCACGCCGCCGGAAGGCCCGCCACAGACGTGGCGAGCGCCCCGACGAGAAAGGCGCGGCGCCGGCTCACGTCATCCCGAGCGCGTTCTTGTAGACATCGAGCAGCGTCTCCTGCTCGGCGCGGTCGGCGGCGTCCATCTTCCGCAGCGCCACGACCTTGCGCATGGTCTTGACGTCGTAGCCCACGCCCTTGGCCTCGCCGTAGACCTCCCGAATGTCGCCGCCGATGGCCTGGCGCTCCTCCTCGAGCTTCTCGATGCGCTCGACGAAGCTCTTCAGCCTGTCCGCAGAAATCGGCCCCGCCTTGACCTTCTTGGAAAGCGCGCTTCCGTCCGGCATGTCCAACACTCCATCGATCCAACGTGGGCCGGACCATAGGAGCGCGGGGCCCGTCTACTCAATGACGCTCCTGCCCTGAATGATGGGGATAACGGGGACTTAAAGAGCATTTCTCCCTTCCTCCCTGCGCGTCGCGCGGGGAGGTGCCCTCGTCTTGCGAGGGCGGAGGGGTCGAAGGCGCCAAATGGAGCCTCTGACCCCACCGTCAGCGTAAGACGCTGACACCTCCCCACGCTACGCGTACGGAGGAAAAGCTCCCTTCGTACAGAACCGTCTCAACCGTCTCACACCGTCTCACCCCCCGTGAGACGCCTCGGATGCAGCTGGCACGGGCTTTTCGGGCACTTTGTCTCACGTCTCACGACTCACACCCTTGAAAATGCGTTTATCGCTTTGCGTTATTAGCAATCACTGCTATTATCGCGCCATGCCCTCCCTCACCCGCCCCGCAGAGATGTCGCGCCGCATCGCCGCCCCCGAGCTGATCCAGGCCGCCCTGCCGGAGCGCACGGCCATCCTCGACCCGATCCTGTCGACCAAGAGCCTCGCCCTGCTCTACGGCCCGCGCGGCCTGGGCAAGACCTTCGTGGCGCTGGCGATCGCCTGGGCCGCCGCCTCGGGCGCCAGCTTCCTCGGCTGGCGGGCGCGCCGGCCGCACCGCGTGCTCTATATCGACGGCGAGATGGCGGCCGTCGACATGCAGAAGCGGCTGCGGCTGCTGGGCCCTGCCCCGCCCTCGCTCGACTTCATGCTGGCCGACATGCAGTCCGTCTCCCCCCTCGACCTCGGCGACGGCGAAGGGCAGCGCCGGCTGATGGAGAACTGGGGCCACCCCGAACTGGTGGTGCTCGACAATCTGTCGAGCCTCGTGGGCTTCAAGCGCGGCGATCCCGATGCCTGGCGAGGGTTGCAGCGCTTCCTGATGCTGCAGCGGCGCTTCGGCCGGGCGGTGCTGCTGGTGCATCACGCCAACAAGCGGGGTATGCAGCGCGGCACCAACCGGCGCGAGGACCTGCTCGACCTGGTGATGGCGATACGCCGGCCGGCCGGCTACGAGCCGCAGCAGGGCGCGCGCTTCGAGATCCATTTCGAGAAGGCACGCGGCCTGCACGGCGACGCGGTCGAGCCGATCGAGGCGCGGCTGGAGATCGGCCCGCCGGCGACGGAGCCGCCCGGGAAGGCGCGCTGGAGCTGGCGGCCGCTGGACGGCGCCATGCTCGACCAAGCCGCTTCCCTCCTCCGCGAGGGGCTGAGCACCGCGAAGATGGCGCGAGCGCTGGGCGTCTCGCGGGCCACCGGCTACCGCCTGCGCGACCGAGCGCGCGAGAGTGGGCTGCTGAACGCCGAACGACGCGCAGCGGCGTCATGAGTAAATCTCGCAAAACCCGCCACGACGTCATCGACGCGGCCGAGATGGCCGAGGTGCAGCGCGTGGCGCTGGCCGCGGCCAAGGCCGGCAACATGCCGGGCGCCGCGATCGTCGAGCGCATGTGGCGGCGGCGGCGCCAAACGGTGGCCATCGACCTGCCGCCGCTCGACGACGCGAAAGGCATCGCCGCCGCGCAGTCGGCGGTGATCGCCGCGGTCGCGGCCGAGAAGATCACCCCGCGCGACGGCCTCGTCTACGCCCGCCTGCTCGAGTACCGCCGCCGCGCGCTGGAGACGGTCGAGTACGAGGCGAGCCTGGCGGAGATCGAGGAGGCCAACGCCGAGCGCGCCGAGCAGGAGAAGGCGCGGCGGCGATGAACAGGACCCTGCGCCGACGGCTGGCCCGCGCGAAGAAGCAGTGTGCGGTGGAAGTGGAGCCCGATCCCGACAACATGGAGGGGCAGGAGTGGCTGATCTGGGCGATGAACAAGTACGGGTTGGAAGAGCTGGTGCGGCAGTCGTACGTGGCCGCCGGGGAGCCCGATCCGCTGGCGCGCGACGGCGCTAAGCGCAAGACCGTGGCCACTGAAGCTGCGGCTCCCGAGGCACGCGAGGCGCGGGTCGAGGCGACGCCGGCGGCGATCGAGGTTGAAAAGGCGCCGCCGGAGCCTAAGCCGGAGCCGCAATGGTGGGAGGAGAAATGCCGATGGCGGGAGCGCGGTCCCGGGGATTTTTGCGATGACGAGGGGCTCTATGAGACCCTGCATGAATACGATCCGTTGGCGGATGATTTAGAGGGCTGAAGCGACAACGCCAGCCTTCTTCGGCATCCCTTCATTCTTCTCATTTAGCACTATCTCTCGGAATACCAATTCCGGTTCAGCTACCGAGTTTCATTTGGCTACAGTGATAAGGATCGCGCCGTGGCAGCGGACGGGGCGGTGAAGGGTATGGTCTATCGAGGAAGCGTCCATGAATCACCACTACGTCCCACAGTTCTACCTCAAGCAGTGGGCGGAGTCGGATGGCCGCCTCCCGTATTACCGATGGATCAAGGGGCGAGCTGTGCCGGGACGCATTGCACCGCGTAGCACTGCCTACGAGCCCGACCTTTACGCTCGCGAGAAGGTTCCTTCAGAAGAGCGCCATGTCGTCGAAACGCACTTCTTCTCGAAGCTTGATAGCAAAGCCTCAATCATTCATGGACGTTTAATGCGCCAAGAACGCTTCACGTTCATCGCAGAGGAACGGATGGACTGGGCCATCTTCCTCGCGGCTGCCAACGCTCGCACGCCCGATATGATCGCTTTCATCAAGGAAAGTGCAGAGAGGACCTTGCGCGAAAACCTGGATAGCGATCCGGTAGAGGTTGAGAAGAAGCTCGGCTACAAGCCGTCATTCACCTTGTCGGAATGGACGGAGAAGAATCGACCGGACGTGCTTGCCAATTTTGGTCTGCACATCCTGACCAAATACCTCACTCGCGAGGATCTGATACAGCCGTTCATGGATATGGAATGGTCTGTGCACAGCATCCCGGGCGCTGCCAATGAGTTCCTTACCTGTGACCGCCCCTTCTGGTTTTTTGAGAACCCCAAGCATCCCAAGTTCTCGATGATGATGACGCTTTCGCCTCGCGTCGTTTTCATCGCCTCAAGGACCGCCGAGCTGGACACCAACATCGCGTCGCAGAGCCACAGCATGGTCGCGCGGAGGGTAAACGAATCAGTCTTTAGCCGTGCGCTTGAGCGCGTCTATGGGCGAGCGAAGCTTGAATACGTCGACAAGCTTTTCCGCCTTAGCCGACGCAAGAAGGCGCCTTAGGTATTCCCACCGCTCCGAAGTTGCAGCCGGCCCCAATAGGAGAACGCGCGAGGATGATCTGTTCCCTCTCTCACATCGCCGGAGGCACCCACGCGGCGCGGCCACGCCCAAGGCCGAGCTGGACTTGATCGACCGCCGGCTCAAGCGCGCCAAAGAGGATTATGAACAATGGTCAAGAAGCGAGAAGCCCGCATCCCGGTGACCGCAGGCAGCGGCAACGTTTTCGCCGACATTGGCCTGCCCGAGCCCGATGAAGAGCTGACCAAGGCACAGCTGGCGAGCCATATCCGGCAAGCGATCAAGCGCAAGCGTTTGACCCAGGTAGCGGCAGCGGCGCACATGGGCATCGATCAGCCGAAGGTGTCGGCCCTCCTCAATGGACGGCTCGCGAACTTCTCCAGCGATCGCCTGATGCGCCTGCTGACCGCCCTCGGCCAGGATGTCGAAATCACCGTCAGAGCCAAGCCGAGGAGTCGAGCGCACGGCCGTATTCGTGTCGTCGGCGAAGCGCGCGCATGACGAGCCATCGGTGAGCCTCCAGAAAGTGCGATTCTGAAAGCTCGTTTACATGCTTGCGCTGCATGCCCATCGCCGCCGCCAGCGCGGCCTGGGTGAGGCTCATCGGCTGCATGAACTCCTCCACGAGGATCTCGCCGACCGTGGCCGGCTTGCGCTTCGTCGTCGGCATGATTTGATTCACTTCATCCATGGCTGTGGTCGTCGCGATATGCGCCTCACCCGGCGGCCGTTCCATCGGAAGACCAGCCGCCATGATCCCGCTGGCTGATCGCATGTCGCCTCAGTAGAAGAGAAAAGGTCCCTCGCTAAAGCGATATGCATGCCCTGCGACCAGAAGCGATCGCTTGAGTGGAACGTCCGCCCCCAATAGGGAGTTGTTCCCTCAATCGACACAGGAAGGACGCGCTACCATGAGCGAACTGACCATCTGGACCCTCGACTGGGTTCCTGAAGGCCCTCGTGGTTTCGTGCGCGATCTGAGGCTGAGATGGGCGTGTGAGGAAGCCGGTCTCGCCTACGCCGTCCGTACGATCCCCTTCGACGGTCGCGAGACCAATCACCTGGCGCAGCAGCCCTTTGGCCAGGTCCCGTTCCTGGAGGACGGAGGGCTGGAGATGTTCGAGAGCGGCGCCGGGCTGCTGCATCTGGCCCGCAAGAGCGACAGGCTGATGCCGCGCGATCCGGCGGGAGAGGCGGCAACGGTGCAATGGACGATCGCCGCGCTCAATTCGATCGAGATGGTCACCGTGCCCTGGTGGTTCCTGGAGATTTCCGGCGCCAAGAACGACGGTCTCACCGGATGGATGGGCACGCGCCTCGGCCATATGGAAAGAGTGCTGGGCGAGCAGGAATGGCTCGCCGCCGGGCGCTTCACCGTCGCGGACCTGCTGATGGCGGATGTGCTGCGCGTCGCGAAGGTCCGCTCCTTTGGCGACCGACCGGCGACCGAGGCCTATGTGGCTCGCGTCACCGATCGTCCCGCGTTCAAGAAGGCTCGAGCGGACCAGCTCGCTCATTTCGAGGCGGCCGACCGGAAGAGAGCAGGTCCAAGGTCGAGCTGACGCTCAATCAGCCTGTCGGCGGCTTGCCGTGTAAACCGCCAATTGAGCGTCGAAGGCCCGCTTGTAGGCCGGCCGCGCTTCGCCGCGGGCGATATAGGCGGCCAGGTTGGGATATTCGTCCAGGATGCCCGACGATTTCAGCCGGAGCAGCACCGACACCATCATCAGGTCGCCCGCGCTGAACCCACCATCGAGCCAGTCGGCGCTGGCGAGGCGGGCGGAAAGTTGCTTCAAGCGGTCGCGGACGCGATCCTCGACCAGAGGCAGGCGCTCCCTGGTCCAGGGCTTGTCGCCCTCCAGGATCTTCGCGGTTGCGAGTTCGAGGATCGGCGGCTCCACCGTGTTGACCGCGGCAAACATCCAGGTGATCGCGCGTGCCCGCGCATCGGCATCGCCCGGCAGCAGGCCGGCATGGCGCTCGGCAATATGGAACACGATCGCCCCCGTCTCGAACAGGGCGAGATCGCCTTCCTCGTAGGTCGGGATCTGGCCGAACGGATGAAGCGCCAGATGCGCGGGTTCCTTCATCGCCCCGAACGAGACGAGGCGAACCTCGTAGGGTTGGCCCACTTCCTCGAGCGCCCAGCGAACGCGCGTATCGCGCGCCAGTCCCCTGCCGCCATCGGGTGAGCGTTCGAAGGCGGTGATGGTGATGGTCATCGTGAGGCTCCTCCCTGGCATGCCACATAGCGACCGAATTCCGCGGCGCAGCAAAATGACCCGATGTGCCGAGAGGAGGCATTGGCCCCTTCCACCTCCTCGGAAGACGGAGGTAGTCTGTTCCCGCACGGCGTCCCGTTGGATCGTATATCCGCGCCGTAGCTCAAAAAAAACAGTGGAGGAAGCGTCATGAAAATATCCCGTCGTGCATTTGCGCATCTCGCCGTGGGTGCTGCTGCGTTGCCGGCCCTGCCTCGTATGGCGCGGGCGCAGGCCTATCCGTCCCGGCCGGCGCGCATCGTCGTGGGCTTTCCCGCCGGCGGTGCGACCGACATCCAGGCGCGCCTGATGGGCGAATGGCTGACGGAGCGGCTCGGTCAGCAATTCATCGTCGAGAACAAGCCCGGCGCCAGCGGCAACATCGGCACCGAGACGGTCGCCAAGTCACCCGCCGACGGCTACACGCTGCTGCAGGTCGTGACCCCGCATGCGATCAATGCCGCGCTCTACAGCAATCTCAGCTTCGACTTCCTGCGGGACATCGCGCCGGTCGTCTACTCCGCGCGGCTGGCCTACGTCGTCGTGGTGAACCAGTCGGTCCCCGTCGCGACGCTCCCCGAGCTCATCGCCTACGCCAAGGCCAACCCGGGCAAGATCAACTACGGGTCGGCGGGCCAGGGCACGCCACAGAACATCTCCTGCGAGCTCTTCAAGATGATGACCGGGGTGAACCTGGTCCACGTCCCCTACAAGGGCGGCGCGCCCGCGGTCGCCGACCTGATCGCCGGCCATGTGCAGGTGATCTTCGCGCCGGTGTCGGAATCGATCCAGCAGATCAAGGGCGGCAAGCTGCGCGCGCTCGCGGTGACGACCAC
>CANIRG010000051.1 GCA_947469635.1 Rhodospirillales bacterium
CCGACCTTGGGGCCGATGCCGTACATCTCGCGCTGGTCGTAGCCCGCGAAGCCGGGGAAATTGTAGCCGGCGATCTGGTTGTAGTGGATGCCGCGCAGGCCGGCATTGAGGCGCCACCAGCCGTGGCTGTAGCCGACCTCGAGGTCGATATGCTGATGGTTGGTGTCGACCGACAGCGTGCCGTTGCGCAGCTTGGTGAGCTCGCCGATCATGCCCTGCACGTCGCCGGCAAGGGCCACGTCCCAGCGCGGGTCGATCTTGTAGCCGATCAGCATCTGCCCGCCGGGACCGTTGCCGTGCGACGCGCCGCCCTGGGTGGTGACGATGCGGTCGCCGCCCAGCCACATCCAGCGTCCGTCGATGTTGCCGAAGAAGCCGACCTCCTCGGGGACCTGCGCGTGGGCCGCTCCGGCCGTCGCGACGAGGAGAGCAACGAGAGTTGCAATCTTGGCTGCGCGGGTCCCCACATCGTTCTCCTCGAAATTGCGAACGGAAAACGCGGCGCGCGCCGACCGGTTCGTTTCGAGTCAAACGGAATCTTTTCGCTTCCGGAGGGTATTCGCGCGCAACGTGCGCACGTGTATTGCGTTTTGCCTGTTCGCGGCCGACGAGCCCTGCGACGAGGCTCACCCGTTTGCCGCTGGCCAATCACCCGGAAAGAGCGCCCTGTGATCCGGGGCGTCGGCCGCTCGCAAGATCCCATTCACGAGCATTTCCTACAGGCGCCGCGCATGACCAAGACGCTGACCGGTATTCCGGGTCTCGATGCCATCACGCGGGGCGGGCTCCCGCAGGGCCGGGCGACGCTTGTCGCCGGCGGGGCGGGGTCGGGAAAGTCGATCCTGGCGCTTCAGTTCCTGGTCAACGGCGCGCGCCGCTACGGCGAGCCCGGCATCTTCGTCGCCTTTGAGGAGCAATCCCGCCGCATCGTCTCGAACGCCGAGAGCTTCGGCTGGGATCTTCCCAGCCTGGAGCGCAACGGCCTGTTCTTCCTCGACGCCCAGCCCAATCCCGACCTGATCCAGTCCGGCAAGGTGGATCTTGCCGGCATGCTCGCCGTGCTCGAAGCCAAGGTGAAGGCGATGGGGGCGAGGCGCGTCGCCTTCGACGCGATCGACGTCGTCCTGGCGCTGATGGACGATCCAAGATCGGTCAGGCGGGAAGTCTACCGCCTCCATACCTGGCTGGCCGATCATGGGCTTACCGCCATCGTGACCGGGAAGTCCGCGGCCGGATACAACGCAGTTGCCGGCATCGAGCTGCTCGATTTCCTGCAGTTCATGGTCGACTGCTCGGTTTCCCTCTCGCACGACCTCGTCGACGGGATCTCGCAGCGCAGCCTGCGCGTGACGAAGCTCAGGGGCAGCGCCTTCGAGGAGAACGCCACGCCGTTCGTGATCGGCCTGGCCGGCCTCGAGATCGCCGCCGCCCTCGATCCCGCCGCCGGGCGTGCCCGCGTCACCAGCGAACGCATCTCCAGCGGCGTCGACCGGCTCGATACGATGCTGGGCGGCGGCTACTACAGGGGCGCGAGCGTGCTGCTCACCGGCTCGCCGGGCACCGCGAAGACCACCTTGTGCGCCAGCTTCGCCGAAGCGGCCTGCCGGCGCGGCGAGAAGACGCTGCTCATCAGCTTCGACTCGGCGGCCGAGGAGCTGGTCCGCAACATGAAGTCGGTCGGCATCGAGCTGGCGGAATTCGTCGGTTCGGGGATGCTGGCCATCAAGTCGGCGATCGCCAGCAACAACAACGCCGAATTGCACCTCATGCGCATCAAGGAGCTGGCCACGATGCAAGGCGCGCGCTGCATCGTCGTCGATCCGCTGTCTGCCCTGGCGAAGGCCGGCGACCATGGCGTGGGCCACAGCGTCGCCGAGCGCTTCATCGGCTGGACCAAGGAGAACGGCATCACCTCCGTCTGCAGCAGCCTGCTCGACCGCGCGCTTCCCGCGTCGGAAGGGACGCCGCTGCAGGTTTCCACGATCGCCGACACCTGGATCCATCTCGACTATCTCGTGCAGGCCGGCGAGCGCAATCGTGGCCTGTCGATCATGAAGTCGCGCGGCACCGCCCATTCCAACCAGGTGCGCGAGCTGTTGCTCGACAGGAAGGGCGTCACCCTGGCCGACGTCTATACGTCCGACGGCGCCGTGCTGATGGGCACGCTGCGATGGGCCAAGGAGCGGACCGAACGCCTGGCCGGCGAGGCGGCGCTGGCGGAGACCGATCACCGGCGCCAGAGGGTGACGCTCGAGCTTACCGACCTCGAAGCCCGGTCGGTGGTCGTGCAGGGCGAGCTGGTCCTCAAGCGCGCCGAAGCAGCGCGGCTGACGGCGGCGGCGGCGAGCGTCTCGGACGAGCTGGTGAGCGCGCAGATCGACCTGCGGGAGAAGCGGCACGCCGACGACGCCGAGGCCGGCGCGGGAACCGCCGTCCATGCGTGAGCACGATGTCGTCTTCCGTCTCTACCTCGCCGGCCAGCTTCCCAACTCGCAGCGGGCGCTGGCCAATCTGACCGCCTTCTGCCGGCGCTACCTGGCCGATCGTCATCGCATCGAGGTCGTCGACGTCTTCGAGTGCCCGGAGAGGGCGCTGGCGGACAACGTCCTGCTCACGCCCACGCTCGTGGTCGTGACGCTTCTGCCGCCGAGAACCGTCGTCGGGGACCTGAGCGACGCTGGCGTTCTTCTGCAGGTGCTCGACCGCGAGATCGACCGGAACGAGGCCACGACAGAGTTCGTGCCGCTGCCATGAGCGACACGCTGGAGATGCTCGTCGCGCGCCTCGTCGAAGCGCAGCGGCAGCTCGACGAGTTCACCGGCGGCCAGGTCGATGCGGTGGTGCTGCCGTCGGCCGTCCCCATCCTTCTGCCCCACGCGCAGAGGCAGATCGTGCGCAGCGAAGCCCAGCAGCGCCAGTTCGCCGACGACAGGGCGGCGATCCTGGATGCGCTGCCGGCGCAGATCGCGCTGCTCGATCCCGCGGGCCGGATTTCCTTCGTCAACAAGGCCTGGAAGGACTTCGCCGCCGTGGCCGGACTGTCCGGAGAGGCCTATCCGACCGGCCGGAACTATGTCGACCTCTGCGATCTCGCCGACGACGGCAAGGGTGAATGGGGACGGGACGTCGCGGCCGGAATCCGGTCCCTCCTCGCCGGCGCCACGCAGATGTTCGCGATCGAATATCCCTGCTGCGGGCCGGACGAGAATCGATGGTTCGAGCTGCTGGCGACGCCGATGCCGGAATCGAGCAGCTATGGCGCCGTCGTCATGCATATCGACGTCACGGCGCGCAAGTGGGCCGAGGCGGCGATGCGGGCGAGCGAGGCCCAGTTCCGCGACCTGGCCGAGGCCATGCCGCAGATCGTCTGGACCACGCGCGCCGACGGCTCGCCGACCTATTTCAACAGGCACTGGAAGGAGTACACGGGGCTGACCCTGGCGGACACGCGGCGCGATGGGCGGATCGTGCCCGTCCATCCCGACGACCGGAAGCCGGCCTGGCAGGCGTGGCAGCAGGCGACGGCGACGGGTAGCCTCTATTCCCTGGAATGCCGCCTGCGCGCCACGGACGGGACCTACAAATGGTGGCTGGTCCGCGGAACGCCGCTCAAGGATGCGACGGGCGAGGTCGTCAAGTGGTTCGGCACCTGCACCGACATCCATGAACTCAAGGAAGCACAGGCTCGGCTTCGCGAGCAGGCGACGCTGCTCGACAAGGCGCGGGATTCGATCGTCGTGCTCGATCTCGGGTCGCGGGTCCTCTACTGGAACAGCGGCGCCGAAAGGCTCTATGGCTGGACGGCGGCGGAGGCCATGGGCCGGTCGCTGGTGGACGACTTCGGCCAGGATCGCGCCCTGTTCGAGCAAGCCACGAAGGCGACGCTCGCCGCCGGCGAATGGTTCGGCGAGCTCGAGCAGCGCACCAAGGGCGGCAACATGGTCGTCGTCGAAAGCCGGCGGAGCCTGGTGCGCGACGAGCTGAACAATCCCAAATCAATCCTGGTGATCACGACAGACGTCACGCAGCGCCGCGGCGTCGAGGCCCAGCTGCGCCAGGCCCAGCGCCTCGAAGCGGTCGGCCAGCTCACCGGCGGCGTGGCGCACGACTTCAACAACATCCTGATGGTCGTCATGGCCAACGTCGACGCGCTGCTCGAGGGCGAGGGGTTGACGCCCGAGGCGGTGGGCTGCCTCGAGAGCATCGGCCAGGCGGCCGAGCGGGCGACCAACCTGACGCGGCAGCTTCTCGCCTTCTCGCGCAAGCAGGCGCTGAAGATGGAGCAGACCAACCTCAACGACCTGGTGGTCTCGACCGGCGCCCTGCTGCGCCGGACCCTGGGCGAGCATATCGAGATCAACTCGGTGCTGGCCGAGGAGATGGCGCCGATCAGCACCGACCGCGCGCAGGTCCAGGCGGCGCTGGTCAACCTGTGCATCAACGCGCGCGACGCCATGCCCGACGGTGGCCGGCTGCTGATCGAGACGAAGCGTGTCGAGCTCGATGACGACTATGTGCGGCGCAATCCGGAAGCGGCCGTGGGCTGCTATGCCATGATGTCGGTGACCGACACCGGCACCGGTATGCCGCCCGACGTGCTGGCCAAGGTGTTCGAGCCCTTCTTCACCACCAAGGAGGTGGGCAAGGGAACCGGCCTCGGCCTCAGCATGGTCTACGGCTTCGTCAAGCAGTCGAAAGGCCACGTCACGATCGACAGCGAGATGGGGCGCGGCACGACGGTGACCCTCTACCTGCCGCATGTCGATCGTCAGGCCGCCCCGGAGGCGGCGATGCCGGCGATGCGCCTGCCCCGCGGCACCGAGCGGATCCTGGTGGTGGAGGACGACGACCAGGTCCGCGACGCGGTCGTCCGCCAGCTCGCGTCCCTCGGCTATGCCGTGACGGCGGCGGCGAACGGGTCGGCGGGCCTTGCCCTGCTGCAGACCGGGCCGGGCTTCGACCTTCTGCTGACCGACGTGGTGATGCCCGGCCCGATGAACGGCGCGGCGCTCGCCCTCGCGGCCCGCGCGTTGCTGCCGGGCCTCGGCGTGCTGTTCATGTCCGGCTACCCCGAGGATGCCATCACCACCAAGGGTGTCCTCAACCACGGCGCGACGCTCCTCAGCAAGCCGTTCCGCAAGGCCGACCTGGCGACCGCCGTCCGGCGAGCGATCGACGCGGGGTAGCGGCGCTTCCAATGAGGCCTCGAGCGGGACCGCGGGCCTCCAGGCCCGCCTCATGTCTTGCCGGGATCGCGCATGGAGTGCAGAGAACCGGAGCCAACCGCCAATGGGGCGTGCCTGCGATGAGCGGACCTGGAGGTCCGCGGTCCCATTTGAGGATATCCGTGCAACGCCTGCGATGCCGCCGCGTTCTCGTCAGTTACACGAAGGGGCGGGAACCGTGGTCGAGACGATACGCAACAGAGTTCCCACCGTGCATATCCGGGGCGCTTCGGCGATCCGCCGGCCGTTGATCGTGCTCGCGGTCTGCGCCGTCGGGGTGATCGGTTACATGGCGCGCGACTTCCTCGTCCCGACCGCCGGCGCCGTCGTGCTGGCGCTGGTGCTGACGCCGGTCGCCAACACGCTGGAGAAGATACGCCTGCCGCCGAGCGTGGCCGCCGGCTGCTCGGTGATCCTGCTGGCGCTCCTGGTCATCGGGCTGTTCGCGATAGCCGTACCCTCGATCTCCAGCTGGGCCGAGCAGGCGCCGTTGCTGACGGCGACGCTGGAGCACCGGCTGGAAGGCCTGCGCAAGTCCCTGGCCTTCATGCAGGAAGTCACCAACCGGGTGGAGCAGGCGACGTCGGCCACGGCGAACCACGCCGCCCCCGGGCCCGAGAAGGTCGTGGTGCGCGAGCGTTCGCTGCTGGGCGAGGTCGCCAGCACGACGCCGGGCGTGGTGCTGCAGCTCGCCTATGCCGGCGTGCTCGCCTTCATGCTGCTCGCCCACCGCAATATCCATAAGCGGCAGATGCTGCGCATCCCGCAGCACTTCGAGACGCGCCTGCAGCTCGCGCGCGTGATGCGCGACATCAACGAGCGGGTCGGCCACTACCTGTTCCTTCTGGTGGTGATCTATTTCGGCGTCGCGGTCACGGCGGCGACGGCGATGGCGCTGCTCGGCATGCCCAACGCCATCGTGTGGGGCGCCGCCCTCGGCTTCGCCTCCTTCGTGCCCTTCGTCGGACCGCCCGTCGTGATCGGGCTGGTGGCGGTGGTCGGCGTGCTCACCTTCGACGACTGGCAGCACATGGTCGCCGTGCCCGTGTCCCTGGTGGTGATTCATTTCATCGAATCCCAGTTCGTCACCCCGGCATTGGTGAGCCGCCGCTTCGCGCTCAACACCACGTCGGTCTTCATCTCGATCGCCCTGCTGGGCTGGATGTGGGGCGCCATCGGCGCCATCGTCGCGGTGCCGCTGCTGATCCTGGTCAGCACCGTGGCGTCCCACCTGCCGTCGCTGCATTGGCTCGAGGTCCTGCTGTCGGACGATCACGCCAGCATTCCCGGCGGCGGACCCAATGCAAAGCCGCCGCCGCGCGTGCGTTCATCGAGCCCGCAGCGTCTCCTGCGGCGGCGCCTGGTGCCCATGAAATAGGGAAGCGCTACGCGGCATCAATTCGTGCGAGATGCGAATCGATAGCACTCGCTGAGGTTTGGGACGCCATGCCGGACAACGGCCGGCTGCTCATCGAAACCCGCAACGCCAAGGTGGACGGCGTCTATGTGGAGGATGTGGTGACACCGCGGGCCGCTCAATGGAACAGGCCGGACGGCTGATCCCGGGCCGCCGCGTCAGCCGCGGCGGCGCCTGGTGGAGGCGAGGTAGAGCAGCCCGCCCGCGATGCCATAGACGGCGCCGATCACCGCCCACGATTCGGCCGGGCCCATGTGCCGCTCCAGAATCGTGAGCGCGGAGTGGCTGAAGCAGAGCAGCGCCACCGCCCCGGCGAGCCCGGCCGCGACGGCGAGCGCCAGCCGCTGGCCGGCCTCGGCCGCCGCGTTGCGCGCGACGCGGACGGCGGCGGAGGCGGCGAACCCCTGAAGCAGCGCGCCGATCACGGGAGCCACCGGCGAAGGAGCCCTTGCCGGCGGGGCCGCGGCAGGTTGGGCCGCAGCCGGCGGGGCTGCCTTACGCCCGACGACAAAGGTACCCCGCAACGAAGCCGAGACCGACGATCGCCGCCAGCGTGCCCAGCGGGCGCTCCTTCATGCTCTCGACGATGGAATCGGTGGCCGAGTCGCGGATCTCGGCCGTCTTCTTCGACAGCGCCGCCGCGGCATCGCGTGCGCCGTCGGCATAGTTGTCGATAAAGCCTTGGGCCGCTTCGATGGCGCCGTCGATCGCTTCCTTGCTCTTGGTCTCCATGGCGGTGAGCGCTCTGCCCACGCCGTCGGTGGCTTCGGCCTCCATGGCCGACGACAGCTTCTTGAGCTGGGCCTTCAGCGCCCCGATTTCCTTCACCAGATCCTTGTGGCCCATGGTGGCCGTGCCGTTGGCGCGCATAGATAGATCCTCCGCCGAATTGGGTAGCTCTGCCCAATGAACGCCGACGGGGCCGGAAGGTTTCAGCAGGATATGTCTGGTGCAGGAAGACGAATGCGGCAAAATAGGCGCCGTATGAGTGATCTTCGGGATTTCCAGGACTACGCCTGGATCGGCGTCGACTGGTTCTGGGAGACCGATGCCCAGGACCGCTTCACCTATTTCTCCCCGGCGACCCCGCAGGCCGGGTTCGACGCCGACAGCAACATCGGCGCCCGGCGCGGCGACGGTGCGGTGCAGGAGCCGGACAATCTCGCGCGCCTGGCCGAGCTGGAGGCGAAGATCGCGCGGCGCGAGCCGTTCCACGAGTTCGTCTATCTCGCCCGCTTCGCCTCCGACAGCGCGCCGCGCGGGCGCTCGATCAGCGGCGGGCCGTGCTATGACGCCGATGGCACCTTCCTCGGTTATCGCGGCGTCGGCCGCGACGTCACCGCCGAGGTCGCGGCGCGGCGCGCGCTCGAGGCCCAGAGCCAGACGCTGAAGGCCATCCTGCGCGCCATGCCCGACGGCGTCGAGGTCATCGACAAGCCGGGAACGTCGCGCATCTCCAACGACCAGTTCTACGAGATCCTGGGCGTCCCCCACCTTCAGGGCCGGCCGGATGCGGCGATGGACGGCCTGCGCGAGATGGCCGCGCGCGGCGAATACGGCCCGGGCGACCCGGCAACGCTGGCCCGCGAGCGCTTCGAGGCGATCACGCGAAAGGTCGACGCCGAGGGCAGCGTCGTCTACCAGCGCCAGCTCCAGACCGGCCGCTGGATCGAGGGGCGGGTGCTGCCGCTCGACGAGCGCGGCTACCTGTCGCTCTACCGCGACATCACCGAGGCCAAGCAGCACGAGGCCGAGCTCGCGCGGCAGGCGACGCTGCTGCAGAGCATCTTCACCCATTTCCCGGGCGGCATCTCGGTGTTCGACGAGAATGAACGCCTGGTCGCCTGGAACGAGCGCTATGCCGACATCATCGGCGCCGACCCCGCCGTGGTCCGCGTCGGCGCCACGCCCCGCGAGATCCTGATCTCGGTCGCCAAGGCGGGCGAGCTGGGGCCTTACGATCCCGTCGCCGCCGCCGACCGCCGGCTCGGTTTTTTCCGGTCGGGTCGGATGGATTTCATCGAGCTCGAGCGTAGGAACGGCCGCGCGTTCGAGATGCGCCGCGCCTCCTTGCCGGGTGGCGGCACCGTCTCGATCTATTTCGACATCACCGAGCGCCGGCAGGCCGTGCGGGCGCTGGAGGCCCTCAACGCAACGCTGGAAGGGCGCGTGGCCGAGCGTACCGGCGAGCTGGTGGAGAACCAGCGTTTCCTGAGCTCGCTGCTGGCCAGCGTGCCGGGCGTCGTCTACCGCCGCCGGCTCGGCAGCGCGGGGACGGTCGAGTTCGCGAGCGAGGGCACCTGGGCGCTGCTGGGGATTGCCCCGGAGAGCCTCGTCGACGGCACGGTGCACTACGACGAGCTGATCCATCCCGAGGACCGCGAACGCGTGAGCCGAAAGGTCCACGACGACCTCTCGGCCGGCGATCTGTTCAACGACGAGTACCGGGTGCGCCACGCCGACGGCTCGTGGCGCTGGGTCCACGACCGTGGCCGCCGCCTGCGTATCGAATCGACGCCGGGAACCCGGCTCGAGGGGCTGATCACCGACATCTCCGCGCGCAAGGAGGCGGTGGAGGCGCTGGCCCGCGCCCGCGATCACCTGGCCGACGCCGCCGACAGCATCAGCCACGGCATGACGCTCTACGGCCGCGACGGCCGGCTCGTGCTCGCGACCAGCAAATGGGCGGAATACTATCCCGACGCCGAGAAGATCTTCGTCGTCGGCCACACCTTCGAGCAGGTGATCCGCGGCATCGTCGACAGCGGCGCGCTGGAGCTCCCGCCGGACGAGCCCGAGGAGCGGTTCCTGGCCGAGCGCGTCGCCCATCACAAGCGCGCCGACGGCGTCCCCTTCGTGCGCCGGCTGCCCAATGGCCGCCTGCTGCAGATGTCGGATCACCCGACGCGCAACGGCGGCGTCGTCACGCTGGGCACCGACGTCACGGATCAGGTCGAGGCCGAGCGGCGCCGCGAGGTCGAGGAGGAGAGGCTGCGCCAGTCGCAGAAGATGGAGGCGGTGGGCCATCTCACGGGCGGCGTCGCGCACGACTTCAACAACATCCTGATGGTCATCCTGGCCAACGTCGATGCGCTGCTCGACGAGGACGACGTCATCGCCGATCCCCGGCCGCATCTGCAGCGCATCAGCGGCGCGGCCAATCGTGCAGCGCAGCTCACGCGCCAGCTGCTCGCCTTCGCGCGCAAGCAGACGCTGGTGCTGAAGCGGACGGACCTCAACGAGCTGGTGATGAACACCCGCACGATGCTGCGCCGGACCCTGGGCGAGCACATCGAGATCGACGCCATGCTGGCCAGCGACCTCTGGCCTACCCACACCGACCGCGCCCAGGTCGAGGCCGCGCTGGTCAACCTCTGCCTCAATTCACGCGATGCCATGCCGACAGGCGGCCGGCTGCTGATCGAGACGGGCAATGTCACGCTGGACGCGAGCCGCGTCGCCGACACGCCGGAGACCGCCGCCGGCGACTACGTGATGCTGTCGGTGACCGATACCGGCACCGGCATGCCGCCGGAGGTGCTGGCGCGCGTGTTCGAGCCGTTCTTCACCACCAAGGAGGTGGGCAAGGGCACGGGCCTCGGCCTCAGCATGGTCTACGGCTTCGTCAAGCAGTCGAAGGGCCATATCGAGATCGACAGCGCCGTCGGGCGCGGAACGGTCATCAGGCTCCACCTGCCGCGCAGCACGCGCGACGAGACGGTGCGCGCCCCCCGGCCCGAGGTTCGGATGGCCCGAGGCACGGAACGTGTCCTGGTCGTGGAGGACGAGGAGGACGTTCGCGTGATCGTCGTGGAGCAGCTCACCAGCCTCGGCTACACGGTGGCGCAGGCCGGCAACGGGCCGGAAGGGCTGAGGGCCCTGCGTGGTGCTGCCTTCGATCTTCTGCTCACCGATGTCGTCATGCCGGGCGCGATGGACGGCAAGGCGCTCGCCACCCTGGCCGCGACCCTCCACCCCGGCCTGCGCGTGCTGTTCATGTCGGGCTATCCCGAGGACGCGGTGTCCTCCACGGCCATCCACGACCTCGGCGTCAACCTGCTCAGCAAGCCCTTCCGCAAGGCCGACCTCGCGTCAGCCGTCCGCCGCGCGCTCGACGGCAAGTGAGTCTGCGTTGCGCGCCGGTCTCAGCCGTCCCAGACGTTCTGGGGAAACGGCAGCCTGGTGAAGTCGGGGGCCTTGAGCGGGGTGGAGTGGGTGACGCCTTCCTTCTCCAGCAGCATCATGTACTGCCGCACATGCTGGCCGCAGTGCCAGGTCGTGCGCTCCATCAGCTCGTGCAGGGTCTGCGCGCCGTAGTAGGTCGGCAGCGACTTGGAGGCGGCCGTATCGCCCGCCTGCCACCACGCCTGGAAACGCTGGCGCACGCCCTGGCCGTAGGCCACCAGCGCGGCGGTGTCGGCGTCGGGCGCCGGCTCCTCGCGGAAGTGCGCCTGCTCGAGCTGCGTGCCCTGGTTGGCGTCGAGGAAGGCCTGGATCACGCGGAACAGATGGAAGGCGAGCGTGCGGTAGCTGCGCGGCCGGCCGGGCACGAAGGTGTCGAGCCGGTCGTAGGGCATCAGCGGGATCAGCTCGAGCGCGGCGCCCATGTACTTGTCGACGCGCGCCGCCAGCTCCGTGGTCGAGAGCTCGGGGCCGGAGCGCTCGTTCAGCCCGAGGAAGTCGACGATCTGCTTGGTGCTCTGGCCGAAGGTGAACTTGTCGCCGCGCGACAGCACCGGCACCGAGCGCACGCCAAGCCGCTGCAGCTCGGCCGTGCCGTTCGGGTCTTCGAGAACATTAACCGATACGAATTCGATCCCACGGACCGATAGAAACTCTTTGAGTCTCAGGCAGCTGGTTCAACCAGGCTGCCAGAAGACCTTGAAGGGCTCGCTCATCCTGCTGTCTCCCGCCACAGCGGCTGGTGCGCGGCCCGAAGGGCGCCGCCACCCGCGATGGCAATGGTCTCGACACCGTGGCGGCCAAGCTCGCCGGCCACCCGTCCCCTATGAACCAACGCGCGGCGTTCGTCGAGCCCGAGGACGTGCGCGGCATGGGCCTCCGCCTCGCCGGGCGAAAGGACGATGGCGTCCCAGGAGCGCAGCGCGGTCGGCAGCCCGTCGATCAGCAGCGCGGGGCAGCAGATCAGCAGGCCGGGCCGCACCAGCGCCAGCACGTCTTCCAGGTGCTTCACGCTGGAGCGCATCGCCATCGGGATCACGCGATGGTCGGGGCCGAGCAGCCGCTCCAGCCAGTCGATGCCGGCCATGTCGGAGGCGCGGCCCGACATGCCGACATAGATCTCGCGCCCGTTCAGCACCACGTCGCCGCCTTCGAGCCACGGCCCGTCGACGGCATTGGCCCAGCCCGGCGGCACGCTCGTCCACTGCACGCCGCGCCGTGCCGCGACCTGCTGCACCAGCGGCCGCAGCGCGAAGCGCTCGTCCTGACGCTCGGGGCCGCGCAGGGAGGCCTCGATGAGATGCGGGCCGACCACGATCAACGGATCGCGCGGCCGTATCGTCGGTTGGCGATGGACGATCACGCCCTCGCGTTCGAGCACCCGGCAGAGTCCGCCATCGTCGAGGACGTCGTCGTCGAGGACGATGGCCTCGCGCAGCCGATCCCACTCGTGACGGACGCCGAAGCCCGTCGTCATGTCTAGGCCGGCTTGTGGCAGACGAGGCAGACCTTGTTGCCGTCGGGATCGCGCACATAGGCGCCGTAGTAGTTGGGATGATAATGCGCGCGGATGCCGGGCTTGCCTTCATCCGTGCCGCCGCCGGCCATCGCCGCGGCATAGGCTGAATCGACCGACGCGCGGTCGGGCGCTTCCAGGCCGACGGTGATGCCGTTGCCGGCGGTGGCGCCCTGCTTGTCGAGCGGCTGCACGATCCACAATTGCGCGCGGCCATCCTTGCGGCCGTCGCCGGTGCCGCCGTCGACGACGATCAGCGGGGAGAGGCCCAGCGGCGCCACCATGCCATCGTAGAAGCTCCGCGCCTTTGCCATGTCGTTGGTGCCGATCGTGACGTGGCTGAACATGTTTCCTCCGCTGGTTAGCCCTTGGGCTTGTCGCCGGTCGTGCCCATTCCCGCCTTCCAGGCGTCGATCTGGGCGGTGACGCGCGCGCGGGCTTCTTCGGGCGTCGAGGTTTCCAGGTCAAGCCCGAGCTGGGTGAGCTCGCCCTTGAGCCCGCCGTCTTCCAGCACGTCGCGGATATGCTCGTTCCAGGCATCGATCGTCGCGCGCGGCACCTTGGCCGAGGTGAAGAAGCCGTACCATTCGCGCAGCTCGAAGCCTTTCAGACCGAGGTCGACGCCGGTCGGCAGCCTGGGCGCGGACTTGATCGGCTTGCTGCCGGAGATCATCAGGATCCTGAGCCGCCCGCCGCGATGGGCGGTGAGCAGCGTCGGCACCGCGGCGACCGCGGCCGACAGCCGGCCCGATTCGAGGTCGGTCATCATGGCGCTCGGGTTGCGCAGCCCCACGATGCTCATGGTCGTGCCGAGCTGCTGGCTCAACATCCTGGCAAAGAGCTGGATCGAGGCATCGGACGTGGCCGCGGTGCCCAGCGCCGCCCGCTGAGGGTCGGCCTTCAGCCAGGCGAAATATTCCTCCACCGTCGCGACGCCGATCCGGGGCGAGACCGCCAGCGCCAGCGGGAAGCTCCCGACCAGCGAGATCGGCGCGAGGTCGACCAGCGGATCGAACGCGGGGTCCTTGGGGGCGAGCAGGGCGGCGATCATCGTCGACGGCATGAGCGCGAGATGCGACCCCTCGGTGGGCCCGTTCTTCAGCGCTTCGGCCGCGGTCGCGCCGGTGCTGCCGGAGCGGTATTCGATCACGACATGGCGTCCGGTGCGGCGCTCGAGCTGGGGCGCGATCAGCCGCGCCACCTGGTCGATGCCGCCGCCGGTGCCGGCCCCCAGCAGCAGGCGCACCGCCTTGTCGGGGATGGCCGATTGGGCACGGCCGGCTGTAGGGCCCACAGCGATACCGAGGGCGAGGAGCGAACGGCGATCGAGGGACATGGCCCCATTCTATCCAAGAATGCCGGCCCCGTCCGAGCCTACAGCGTGGACACATCTCGACCGGGGAGGAAGCTCTTCTTATTTTTCTTCCAGGCCGTCGCTCTAAGGCACCGACGCGATGCCGTAGGAGTCCAGGCGGGCTTTCCACTGCTTCATCGCCTCGAAGACCGCGGCCCGCGCTTCCTCCGACGTCGAGCCTTCGACGTCGAGGCCGAGCTGGGTGAGCTCGACGCGCGGCCCGGAGTCTTCGAGCAGGGAACGCACCTGGCTGTTCCAGGCATCGACGGCGGCGACCGGTGCCTTGGCGGAGGTGAAGAAGGCATACCATTCCCGCAGGTCGAGGCCTTCCAGCTTGAGGTCCGCCGCCGTCGGCAGGGTGGGCGCGGCGGCGGAGCGCCTGTCGCCCGTGAGCAGGATGATCTTCACCCGGCCGCCGCGGTGGGCGGGCAGCAGCGTCGGGAGGTTCGACAAGGCGGCGGGGATGCGGCCCTGCTCGAGGTCGGTGATCATGGCGCTGCCGCCGCGGAAGCCCACGACGGTCATCGCGGCGCCGAAGGCGCGGCTCATCATCCTGCCGTAGAGATGGACGAACGCGTCCGACAGCGCCGTCGAGCCCAGCCGCAGGTTCTCCGGCTGTCCGCCCTTCAGGTAGGCGAGATATTCCTCGAAGGTCGAGACGCCGATCCTGGGCGACACGGCGATCGCCAGCGGAAACCGGCCGACCAGCGTCACGGGCGTCACGTCGACCAGGGGATGGAACGGATAGTCCCTGGTGGTGAGCCGTCCCGCCATTGTCGTGGAGGGCAGCAGCGCCAGCGTCGAGCCGTCTGTCGGCCCGTTCTTGAGCGCCTCGCCCGCCGTGGCGCCGCTCACGCCCGGCCGGTTCTCGACGACGATATGGCGGCCGATGCGGCGCTCGAGCTGCGGGGCGAGCAGCCGCGCGGTGACGTCGGTGCCGTTGCCGCTGCCGAAGCCCACCAGCAGGCGAACCGCCTTGTCGGGGATCGCGGGCTGGGCACGGCTGGCCGCGGGCAGAAGTGAAGTCCCGGCGCCGGCCATGCCGAGCGCGAGAAGGGAACGCCGATCGAAGAGCATAGAGGGAGGCTCGGCTCAGTTGGCGGCGGCGACGCCCAGGGCGTCCATCCGCGTCTTCCAGTCCTGCAGGGTGTTGATGACCTCCTCGCGGGTTTCCTCGGGCGTCGAGCTCTGGACGTCGAGCCCGAGCTGCCGCAGCTGCCCGCGCACCCCCGGATCGTCCAGCAGGTTGCGCAGGTGCTGGTTCCAGGCATTGACGGTGGCCGGCGGGGCCTTGGCGCCGGTGAACAGGGCGCACCATTCCCGCAGGTCGAACCCCTTGAGGCCGAGGTCGGCGGCGGTCGGCAGCTTGGGCGCCACCGGCGTCCGCTTGTCGCCCGACAGCAGGACGACCTGGACCCTGTTGCCGCGGTGGGCCGAGAGCAGGGTCGTCAGGCTGGAAATGGCGGCCGGGATGCGGCCCTGCTCGAGGTCGGAGACCAGCGACGCCGCCGTCCGGTAGGGCACGAGGCTCATCCTGGCTCCGAAGGCTTCATCCACCATTCGGGTGTAGACCTTCACGAAGGCGTCGGACTGGACCGTGCAGCCCAGCCGCCGGCTCTCCGGCGCGCCGCCCTTCAGGGTGGCGAGATAGTCCTCGAAGCTCGCGAGGTTGAGCCGGGGCGACACCGCGACGGCGAGCGGCACCGTCCCGATCATCGCGATCGGCGCCAGGTCGGTCAGCGGATCGAACGGATAGGCCTTGAGGGTGAGCTTGGCCGCGATCGTCATGCCGGGAATGACGGCCAGCGTCGAGCCGTCGTCCGGGCCGGTCTTCAGGATCTCGCCCGCTACGGCGCCGGCCTCGCCGGGCCGGTTCTCGACGACGAAACGCCGCCCGGTGCGGCGCTCGAGCTGCGGCGCGATCAGCCGCGCCGTCAGGTCGACGCCGGTGCCGGTGCCGAAGCCCACCACCACGCGGATCCCCCGGTCGGGGATGGCGGGCTGGGCACGGGCCGCCGATGGCAGGAGCGAGACCCCGGCGCCGGCCGTGCCGAGGGCGAGGAGGGAGCGTCGATCGAGGATCATGCTGTGTCTCTGCCTAGTTCACGGAGGGAATGCCGAGGGCAGCCATCCGGCTCCGCCATTCCTGCAAGGTCTTGACGATCTCGGCCGATGCTTCTTCGGGCGTCGAGGTCTGGACGTCGAGCCCGAGCTGCCGCAGCTCGCCGCTCGTGCCGTCGTCCTCGATCTGGTTGCGCAGGTGATGGCGCCAGACGTCGACGGTGGCCGGGGGCACCTTGGCGCTGGCGAAGATGCCATACCACTCCCTGAGTTCCAGCCCCTTCACGCCGAGGCCCCCCGCGGTCGGAAGCCGGGAGGCCGCGGTCGCCGGCCGGTCGCCCGTGAGCAGGACGATGCGCACCCGGTCGCCACGATGGGCGGTGAGGAGTGTCGGGAGGTCGGACATGGCGGCGGGGGATCTGGCCCCGGTCCATGTCGTCGAACAGCTCGGGCGCCGTGCCGTAGGTCTGGAGTTTCATGGCCGCGCCGAACGTCTTGTCCAGCATCCTGCCATAGACCTTCTCGAAGGACTCGGACTCGACGGTGGAACCGACCAGCAGCCTCTCCGGCGCGCTCCCCTGCACGTAGGCGAGATATTCCTGGAAGGTCGAGATACCGAGCTTGGGCGACACGGCGATCGCGAAGGGAGCCGTGCCGATCAGCGTGACCGGCATCAGGTCGACCAGCGGATCGAAGGGATAGTCACCCATTGCCAGCCGTGCGGCGAACGTCGTGCCGGGCATGAAGGCGAGGAAGGAGCCGTCCTTGGGTCCGTTCTTCAGCACCTCGCCGGCCTCCGTGCCGGCCTCGCCGAGCCGGTTGTCGACCGAACAGCGCCGTCCGGTGCGCTGCTCCAGCGCCGGCGCCATCAGCCGGGCCATGCGATCGATGCTGTTGCCTCTGCCGAAGCCCACAACGAGGCGGATTGCCCTGTCGGGAATGGCCGCTTGGGGATGGCCTATGGCGGGAAACAGAAAGGACGAAGCGACTGCCGAGGCCGATGAGGCGAGGAGGGAACGGCGGGAGGGTGAGGTCATGGCATCCTGTGTACGTCACCGGATGCCGAACGGATCACGATGCCGCAGGAGCATAGGCCGCCGCGAGCTGGCGCGATACCAGCCTCGCATAGAGTCCGCGCTTGACCAGCAGAGAATCGTGGGTGCCGGCCTCGGCCACGCGGCCGTTGTCCAGCACCACGATCAGGTCGGCGTCGCGCACCGTCGACAGGCGATGGGCGATGACGATGGTGGTGCGGTCGGCCTGCAACAGGTCGAGGGCGCGGCGCACCGCCTGCTCGTTCACCGCGTCGAGATGCGAGGTCGCCTCGTCGAGGATCAGGATCGGCGCGTCCTTCAGGAACGCCCGCGCGATGGCCACACGCTGGCGCTGGCCGCCGGAGAGGCTGGTGCCGCGCTCGCCCACGGCCGACTCGAGCCCGTCGGGCAGGGCTGCCACCAGCTCGGCGAGCGAGGCATGCTCGACGGCCGCCAGCAGCTCGGCTTCGCTTGCCTCCGGCCGGGCGATCAGGATGTTGGCGCGCAGCGTGTCGTTGAACAGATAGGTGTCCTGCGCCACCAGCGCGATCAGCTTGCGCAGCTCGTCGAGCTTGTAGTCCTTGAGGTCGACGCCGTTCAGCGCGATGCGGCCGGTGTCCGGATCCCAGAACCGCATCAGCAGCTGCGCCGTCGTGGTCTTGCCCGCACCCGAGGTGCCGACCAGCGCCACGGTCTTGCCCGCGGGGATGGCGATGTTGACCTCCGACAGGGCGCGCCGCGTCTGGCCGGGATACGTGAAGCTCACCCCTTCGAGCGCGATCGAGGCCGCGCCCTTCCTGGCCGCGACGCCGGCGCCGTCGCGCACCGGCACCGGCTCGTTGGCCAGCGCATAGACGCGGCGCGTGGCGCCCAGCGTATCGGCGAGCTGGCGGCCGATCTGGGCGATCTCCGAAACAGGCAGGAAGGCCGCCATGGCGAGGATGGTCATCAACGGCAGCAGCCCGGGATCGAGCGTGCCCTGCTTGGCCAGCACCGCGCCCACCGCCACGATGGCGAGGCCGCCCAATCCGGTCAGCCCTTCGAGGATGGCGTGTTGCAGCGTGAGCTCGCTGAAGAAGGGCAGGCGCAGCGAGATATGGCGCTGCGACAGCTCGTCGAGCTTCTCGCCGCGGTTGGTCTCCTGCTGGAAGGCCACGATCTCGCCCAGCCCCTGCACCGAATCGACGGCGAAGGCGCCGAGCTCGCCCGCGGCTTCACGGGCCTGCGAGCCCAGCCGGTCGACGCGCTTGCGCATCAGGAACGGGCTCAGGCCCACCGCGAGCAGGAACGGCACCAGCGCCAGCGCCAGCCACGGGCTGGCGACGCCAAGTGCTGCCACCACGGCGGCCGGCACGAGGATGGCCACGAAGGCCGGCGCCACGGTGTGGGCAAAGAAATACTCCACCAGCTCGATGTCGTGGGTGGCCAGCGCCATCAGGTCGCCGGTGCGGCGGCGCACGAGATAGGCCGGCGCCAGCGCGTCGAGCTTGCGGAAGGCGTCGATGCGCATCTCGGCCAGGAGGCGGAAGGCCATGTCGTGCGCCATCCATGATTCGAACCAGTGCAGGATACCGGCCAGCGGCGCCACGACCGCGAGCGCGATGGCGAGGTCGCGCCACGGCGTGCCGTTCTTCAGCGCCAGCACGATCAGCGCCGACAGCACGCCCACGCCGATGAAGGACACGACGCGCAGCACGCCGAAGGTGAAGGTGGCGGCGAGCTTGCCCTTCCACGGCAGGATCACCTTCATCAGCGCCGCGACGACCTGATACCAGGTGAGGCCATCGGCCTTGATGATGCCTTCGGTCAGCGTCTTCACCGCGCCGCCGGGCGTGTCGCTCACGCTCTCGGCGCGCGCCGGGGTGTCGAAGCTGTCGGAGGCGGCGCCGGCGCTCGACTCGCGCGCCTGCTCCGCCATCAGCCCGGCGTAGACGCCGCCCTGGCTCATCAGCTTCTGGTGACGGCCTTCCTCGACCACATGGCCGCCGTCGAGCACCAGGATGCGGTCGCAGTCGATCACGCTGGAGAGACGGTGCGCGAGGATGAGGGTCGTGCGGCCGCGCATCAGCCGGTCGAGCGCCTCCTGGATGACGGCCTCGTTCTCGGCATCGACGGCCGACAGCGCCTCGTCGAGCACCAGGATCGGCGTGTCGCGCAGCAGCGCGCGCGCGATGGCGAGGCGCTGCCGCTGGCCGCCGGAGAGCTTGATGCCCTTCTCGCCGATCACCGTGGCGTAGCCCTGCGGCAGGCCCTTGATGAAGTCGTGGATGTTGGCGGTGCGCGCCGCTTCCTCGACCTCGGACTGCATCGCACCCGGCTTGCCGAGTCGGATATTGTCCTCGACCGTGCCATGGAACAGGAACGTGTCCTGGTTCACGACCGAGATCAGCGAGCGGATCTGCTCGAACGACAGCGCGCGCAGGTCGTGGCCGCCCAGCGTGATGCGACCCTGATCGGGATCGTAAAAGCGCAGCAGCAGCCGCACGATCGACGACTTGCCGCCGCCCGACGGACCCACGAGCCCCAACCGCTCGCCGGCCTCGGCGCGGAAGGAGAGGCCGTCGTGCACGGTGCGTCGCGTGCCGGGGTAGGAGAAGCGCACGTCCTCGAAGGCGATGACCGGCGCCAGCGCCTTGTCGAGCGGGGCCGGCAGCGCGTCGGCGACCGACGGCTTGGCGTCGAGGATGCGGTAGATGCCTTGCGCCGCGGCCAGCCCCACCATGCCCTGGTGCAGCACGTTCCGCAGTTCGCGCATCGGCCGGAAGATCTCGATGCCCAGCATCAGGATCACCAGCAGCGAGGTGAGCGCCATCGCCCCCGACTCGACGCGCATCGCGCCATAGATCAGCGCGATGGCGGCGCCGCCCGCGATCGAGGTGTCGGTGATGCCGCGGGCCAGCGAGTTGGTCGCCAGCACCCACATGGTGCTGCGGAACAGCTCGCGCGCCTCGACCTCGAGCTTGTCGGCGCGCGCCTTGCCCTGGCCGAAGGCCTTCAGCGTGGCCAGCCCCTGGATCGAATCGAGGAACTCGGCGGCGAAGGAGGCATAGGCCGTCTGGCGCCGCCGCGAGTTGCGCACGTCCATGCGGTGCCACAGGCCGGGCGCGAACAGCGCGACGAGCGCCGTCGCCAGCATCACCAGCGCCACCGGCAGGTCGATGAAGGCCACCACGGCGAAGATCAGCAGCGGCGACAGCAGCGCGATCAGGAACTGCGGCAGGAACTGGCCGAAATAGGTTTCGAGCTGCTCGACGCCGTCGATCAGCGAGAGGGTGAGCCCGCCCGAGCGCTGGCGCCCGACCGTCGCCGGCCCGAGCGACGCCACCTTGTCGTAGAGCGTGCGGCGCAGCGCCTTCTGCACCCGCGCCGCCGTCTCGTGCGCGACGACCGCGCGCCAATGCTCGGCGGCACCGCGCAGCACCATCACCGCGGCGATGGCGAGGATCGGCCCCTCCAGCTCGGCGAAGCCGCGGCCGGCGAAGACCTGGCCGATCAGCCAGCCCAGCAGCCCCAGGCGCGCGACGCCGCAGCCGACGGAGAGAAGGCCGAGCGCCACGGTGCCGGCGATGCGGGCGCGAACGCCCTTGGTGAAGACGAGCAGGCGAGGTTCGATATGCATAGTGCCAAATTAGGCCGAACGTCCTTATTCGTCAGTCCACAATTTGGAAAAACCTCTGTACAAATCTGTACATGACTCCCAACTGGGACGACCTCCGCGTTTTCCTCACGCTGGCCCGCGAGGGCACGCTGACCACGGCGGCCAAAGCCCTGGGCGTCAGCCATCCCACGGTGGCCCGCCGCGTGGCGGCGCTGGAGAAGCAGATCGGCGCCCGCCTGTTCGAGCGCCTGCCAGACCGCTTCGTGCCGACCTCCGCCGGCGAGGAGCTTCTGGGCGACACCGAAGCGATGGAGAAGGCCGCCCTGTCGATCGACCGTCGCAGCGCCGGCCTCACCGATACGGTGAGCGGCGTGGTGCGGCTCTCGGCCGGCGAGGCGATGGCGGCGCTGCTGGCGCGCCACCTGCCGGAATTGCGCGAAAGGCTGGCGCAGATCCAGTTCGAGCTGATCGCGAGCCATACGCTGGCCAACCTGTCGCGCCGCGAGGCCGACCTGCTGATCCGCGAGCAGGTGCCCGACGCCGCTGGACTGGTCGCCCGCAAGCTCGGCCGCGCGGCCTATGCGGTCTATGCCGCGCCGTCGCTCGCGTCGGCGCGCGGCAGGCCCGAGACGTGGATCGGCTTCGATGACGACCACACCTACATGCCGGGCCAGCAATGGCTTCAGGCGCGGCTGGAAGGCGCGCGACCCGCCGTTCGCGGCAACAACTGGCTGGTGCTGCGCGAGGCCACGCGTGCCGGCGCGGGCCTCGCCGTCCTGCCCTGCTACCTGGGCGACCCAGATCCGGCCCTGAAGCGCGTCGGCGGCATTATCCCCGACGTCTTCGCCGACCAATGGCTGCTGGTCCACCGCGACCTCCGCGAGCTGCCGGGCGTGCGCGCCGTGCTGGACGCCGTCGTCGACCTCTTCCAGCGCGAACGGCCACTGCTGGAAGGGCGGCGAGGCCGCCAGGGGCCGTCTCAACCGTCTCAAACGCCTTGAGACGCCTCCGATATCGATGGCACAAGGCTTTTTGGCGCGTCGTCTCAAGTCTCACGACTCTCACCCCTCGCAAAATGCGCGAAATCGTTCGCAACGCTCCCCGAGCACGATCTAGCGGGTGAGCAGCCTCGAGCCCGCGACGAGCAGGATGGCTGCCAGCACGTAGCGCGTCGCGCGTTCCGACATGAAGCGATGCCCGATGATGGTCCCGGCCACCGCCCCGGTCAGCGCGGCCAGGGCATAGGAGCCGGTGTCGGCCGA
>CANIRG010000052.1 GCA_947469635.1 Rhodospirillales bacterium
CAGACCGAGGCCTCCAAGGCGCTGGGTCACCGCCCCTGGCAGACCTTCCGGGTCATCGTCCTGCCGCAGGCCATGAAGGCGATCGTGCCGCCGACCGGCAACCAGCTCATCGGCATGCTGAAATACACCTCGCTCGCCAGTGTCGTGGCGCTGCACGAGCTGATGCACTCGGTCGAGACGATCTACAGCCGCACCTTCGAGACCATGCCGCTGCTGATCGTGGCGGCGCTCTGGTACCTGATCATGGTGAGCATCCTCTCCGTCGTTCAGTTCTTCATCGAGCGGCACTACCTGAAGGGATGGGAGGCCGAGATCCACGCTCCGTTGCAGGCATGACGGCTCCAGGCGTCCCGCCCGCCGAGGAAGCTCCGCTCGTTCGCATCTCGAACGTCTGGAAGAAGCGTGGGCCCAATATCGTCCTGAGGGGCGTCGATCTCTCGGTCGACCGCGGCAAGGTCGTGTGCCTGCTCGGACCATCCGGCGCGGGCAAGAGCACGCTTCTGCGCTGCATCAATGCGATGGAAACGGCGGATCGCGGCATGATCTACGTCGACGGCGTGGCGATCGGCTGCCGGCAGGAGGGCGACAGGTTCATCCGCCTGTCCGAAGCCGAGGTCAGCCGGCAGCGTGCCGACATCGGCATGGTGTTCCAGAACTTCAACCTCTTTCCGCACATGTCGGTGCTCGAGAACATCATCGACGCGCCGATGCGCGTACGTCGCGAGAGCCGCGCTGTCGCGATGCAGCGCGCCGACGAGCTTCTCGAACGCGTCGGGTTGGCGGACAAGGCCAAGGCCTATCCCCGGCATCTGTCCGGCGGGCAGCAGCAGCGCATCGCCATCGCGCGGGCGCTCGCGATGCGGCCGAAGCTGATGCTGTTCGATGAGCCCACGTCGGCGCTCGATCCGCATCTGACCGATGAGGTGCTCGACGTGATCAAGAGCCTGGCCGCCGCCGGCATGACGATGATCGTCGTCACGCACGAGATCCAGTTCGCACGCCAGGTCGGCGACGTCGCCGCTATCATGGCCGACGGTGTCGTGATCGAGGCCGGGCCGGCGCGCGAGGTGCTCACGAGCCCCCAGGATCCGAGAACCAGGAAATTCCTGGCGAAGTTTCTCCAGGATCACCAGTGATGGCGGAAGAAGGACCCATGCAAAGGCAGATGCATCTCGGCTCGCTGTCGCACGGTGTCGGTGGCCATGTCGCGGGATGGCGCATGCCCGGCGCCGAATCCCACAAGGAGCGGTTCGAGCCGATCGCGCGTGCCGTTCTCGCGGCCGAGCGCGGCAAGTTCGATTTCGTCTTCTTTGCCGACGCTGTGAACACCGGCGCCGATGCCGCGCCCACCTTCGTGGTGCGCTTCGAGCCTCTCACGCTTCTGGGCGCACTGTCGGTGGTGACCGACCGGATCGGGCTCGTGGCCACGGTGTCGACGACCTATTCCGAGCCCTACAATGTCGCGCGCGCCTTCGCGTCGCTCGATCATCTCAGCCAGGGGCGTGTCGGCTGGAACGTCGTGACGGGCTCCAGCCCCGATGCCGCCGCGAACTTTTCGCGTGACAGGCATCCGCCGCACGCCGAGCGCTATGCGATGGCCGAGGAGTACATCGAGGTCACGAAGGCACTGTGGGACAGCTGGGAGGACAATGCGGTCGTCGCCGACCGGCAGACTGGCCTCTTCATCGACACCGGCAAGATGCACGTGGCCGACCATGCCGGTGAATATTTCAAGGTCAAAGGCCCTCTCAACGCCAGCCGTCCGCCGCAGGGCTACCCGGTGATCTTCCAGGCCGGCGCGTCCGATCGCGGGCTCGAGCTCGCGGGCGCGACGGCGGAAGTCGTGTTCGCCACCCAGTCATTTCAGGAAGACGCGATCGCGTTCTCCAAGAAGCTGCGCGATTGCGTGGAGGCCGCCGGCCGCCCGCGTGACTCGGTCAAGGTCATGCTCGGCGTGTCGACCATCGTCGCGGACACGGAACGCGAGGCCCAGGATATCGTGGCGAAGCTCGGCGCCATGGTCGAGCCGGTCGCCGCGATGCGGGTCCTGTCGGATCGCGTTGGCATCGATCTCAACCAGTACGATCTCGATGGCCCCCTGCCGGAGCTGCCGCCCTCGACCATGATGCAGGGCCACGCCCGCGTTCTCGAGTCGATCGCCCGGCGCCGCAACCTGACCATCCGGCAGCTGCGCGACTATGCGGCCGTGAGCTCGGGACATCGCGTCCTGATGGGCACGCCCACGCAGGTCGCCGACGATCTCGAGAGCTGGTTCAGGAGCGGCGCCTGCGACGGCTTTGCGATCATGACGCCCTACTCGCCGCAGCCCTTCGAGACGTTCGTCGATCGGGTCGTGCCGATCCTGGTGGAGCGGGGCCTGTTCCGGAAGGAATATGCGGGCAAGACCTTGCGCGATCATCTCGGGCTCGAACGGCCGCCGCACCCTGCGACGCGGAGGACGGCGAGCTCCGCCGCCTGAGGTTCAGGCTCCGCGCATGCCGCGGACAAGCCGACCGGGCAGGGCACCGGTCGCCTCTCCGTGCCGATACACGACGGCGCCGGAGACGATGGTCGCATCGAAGCCGTCCGTGCGCTGGATCAGGCGTTTGCCGCCGGCCGGCAGGTCGTAGACGATCTCGGGCCGGCGCAGGCGCAGCCTGTCGTAATCCAGGATATTGATGTCGGCTTTCATGCCGACCTGCAGCAGGCCGCGATCGTTTAGGCCCACGGCGATGGCATTGTCCGCGGTCAGCCGCTTGATGCCCCAGGATATGGGGAACAGCGATCCCCGGCCGCGGTCGCGGGTCCAGTGCGTCAGCAGATAGCTGGTGGCGGTCGCATCGCACATGATGCCGACATGGGCGCCGCCGTCGCCGAGGCCGATGAGCGTGTTGGGTGCGGAGATCATCTCCCGCACCACATCGAGATTGCCCCCGGCATAGTTGGTGACGGGCAGGTAGAGCATCCCCTTGCCGTCGCCCTCGATCAGCAGGTCGTAGGCCAGCTCCTCGGGCGAGCGGCCTTCGCGGGCCGCTTGGGCAGCGATGCTGCTTGCGGCGGTGGGTTCGTAGTCCGGCGGATCGCCCAGCGGATACATGCGATCCCAGCGCTCGACCCGCTGGCCGCGCCGGCTGCCCTCGAAGGCCTCGGCCAGGATCTTCGCGCGCAGCTCGGGTCGGCGCAGATGGGCCAGGCGCTCGGCGAACGGCAGATGGGCGATGCGCTTGTAGCTCGGCCGGCCCATGAACGGGTTCTGCGTGAGCTCGAGCCCGAGCAGGATGCTGGTGGGACGCGAGCGGACCTGGGCGGTGATGCGCAGTCCCTCGGCGTTGGCCTCGTCGATCTGCGACATCACCCCGCGCCAGCCTTCCGGCCGGACATCGGACTGCAGCAGGGTGATGGTGAGGGGTCGTGTCGATTCCCGCGCCAGCCGGCGGAACAGCTGGATCTCCTCGTCCTTGTCGTCGAAGTCCGAGACGATCTGCATCCAGCCGGTGCCGGCATCGCGCATGGCGTGGGCGATGGCGGTGAGCTCCGCTTCCTCGGCGCGCAGCGTCGGGATGTGCTTGCCATCGGCCGAGCGGTGATTGAGCGTGCGCGAGGTCGAGAAGCCCAGCGCGCCTGCACGCAGGCCTTCGGCCGTGAGCTCGGCCATGCGCCGCCGGTCCTGCTCGGTCGCGGGCTCGCGGTCGAGGCCACGCTGGCCCATGACATAGACCCTGAGCGCGGCATGCGGCACCTGGGCCGCGACATCGACGTCGTAGCGACGGGCGGCAATCGCATCGAGGAAATCGGGGAAGCTGTGCCAGTTCCAGGGCAGGCCTTCGGTCAGCACGACCTCGGGAATGTCCTCCACGCCTTCCATCAGGTTGATCAGCATCTCGTGCTGGTCTTCGTGGCAGGGAGCGAAGCCGACGCCGCAGTTGCCGAACAGGACGGTCGTGGCGCCGTTCCACGAGGACGGCGACAACCGATCGGTCCAGGTCACCTGCGCGTCGTAGTGTGTGTGCACATCGACGAAGCCCGGCGTCACGAGCTTGCCGCGCGCGTCGATCTCCTCGACCCCCTTGGAAATGCCGCCGCCGATCGCCGCGATCCTGCCGTCGATCACGGCGAGGTCGGCTTCATACGGATCGCCGCCGGCGCCGTCGACGATGGTGCCGTTGCGGATCACGAGGCTGGGAGGCGACATGCGGTGCTCCTGAGCGCTGATGCGGGTATCGTATCGGCAGGGGAGAGGTCGGGGCAAGCAACGGCGGCTACTTCTCGAACAGGTCGGCGATATCGTCGATGGTCGATGCCGCCATCGATGAATGGCGGGGATCCATGACAATGGCCTGGCCGAGATAGGCCCAGTACAGGAAGTCCGCCCGACGGCGTGCCCTCTGGCTTTCCACGCCTGCAGCGACCAGCAGCTTCGCGATGTAGGCCACTCGGCGGGCATCGACGGACGCGACGATCCTGGCGACATCCTCGTCTTCCACGCCCCAGGACCTAATGGCCCGGTCGAGATCGCGCTTCGCGGAATATGCCCGGGTCATCAGATGCTTGAGACGGTCCGGTTGAGCCTTCCCCGCCTCGAGCTCGCGGATCACCTGCTCGGTCGACCGCTCCTGCCAGCTTTGCAACAGCTGCGACTGGAAGTCGCCGATGTCCCGGAAGTGCCAGTAGAAGCTGCCACGCGACACCTTCAGCTTCGTCGCCATCGGGCCGACCTTGAGGGCGTTGGCCCCCTCGTTGGCCAGCGTCCGCAAGCCGTGGGCTATCCAGTCGGACTTCGTCAGATGAACGGTCATGGCCGGACCATACACAAGTGTATTGACGGCAGCCAGCTCGTGCGCCATAGGGTCCATACAGAGGTGTATGGTCATGGTTTGGCAAGACGCTGCATTGGCAATGGCCGGAATCATCGGAAGCTCGGTGGCGGTGTTCCACGGCATCCTCACCCAACGGCTCATGGTCCGGCCGATCGAGGCGCTTCTCGTCGCGAACGGGCGGATCGGCGCCCCGATCAGAAAGCTCGTGCCGCTGCTCCTGCATTTCAGCACGATCGTCTGGTTTCTCGGGGGACTCTCCTTGATTGCCGCCGCAGGCTGGTTCGGACACGACGCCCGGCTCGCGACCGGCCTGTTCGTCGGCAGCACCTACCTGTTTGGCGCCGTCGGCAATCTCTGGGGAACGCGGGGTCGTCATCCCGGCTGGATGCTCCTGGCGGTCGCGCTCGTTCTCATTGCCTTCGGCATCGGCTGATCCGGCGGCCGAGGCGACCTTCGTCCGAAATGCCGCGCGCTGGATCGTTGCGGCACTGTCCTGCGATGGGTTATCGAAGGTCGGGCAGGACGGAAGGAATGCGGCAGCCATGAGCGGTCCGGACAATCGTTTCACGATCGAAGCGCTTGTGCTTGCGTTCAGTCCGCCTGAAGTTCCGACGGAGCGTCCCACCGCCGAGATGATGCAAGTGGCGGACCGGATTTCGCGGCATTGGACGAGCACCGAGGTCGGCGCGTGGCGCCCGGGCTCCGAGATCCACAAGCGCGAAGTCTGCCGGATGTTCCGCGAGACGTTCAATCCGTATCGCCCCTCGGCCATTGATTGGCCTGAGCTGACGCCACAGGAGCTGCATGGCGTCACGTCGCTGCCGATCTGGGACATTGCCGTGCAGACCGAGGGGAAGGCGCGCCTGCGCTTCGCCGCCTATGCGAACTCGATGGCGGACCCGGAGATGCGGGCGGCCATCATGCTGAACGCCTGGGAGGAGAATCGCCACAAGGAGGTCCTGTCGAAGCTGGTGACGGCTTACGGAATCCCCCTGGCCGCCGAGCCGGCCTACCGGTCTCCGAGCGACGTCGAATGGTCGTATCTCGTCACCGGATACTCCGAATGCATCGACAGCTTCTTCGCCTTCGGTCTCTTCGAGCTCGCCCGCCAATCCGGCTTCTTCCCGATGGAGCTGGTCGAGACCTTCGAGCCCGTGGTGCAGGAGGAGTGCCGCCACATCCTTCTCTTCGCCAACTGGCTGGCCTGGCATCGTGCGAACCTGCCGTGGTGGCGGCGCCTTCGCTTCGAGCTTCGGGTCGCCGCGGTCTGGCTCTTCATTGCCTGGGAACGGGTTGGCCTCGCACGGTCTATCGACGCCGAGGGCAATGGAAACGGTCGCGACAGCAACTTCACCGTGACCGGCGCCCAGGCGGTGAGCCCGGTCGAGATTCGCTTTCGCGACCTCATCATGCTCTGCCTTCGGGAGAACGATCGCCGCTTCGCGGGGTACGACCGGCGTCTCGCCCGTCCCACGACGATCCCCTGGCTCGCCAGGCTCGTGCTGTGGATCACCCGGCCCTGGACGCAAGATGGACGCCGTCCCCGGGTCCAGTCCGAATCGCGAGGCTAGCGAGGTGGCCGGAATGAGTGCCGCCCTGCGTCCCGGCGATCTTGCTCTCGTGACCGGTGGCTCGGGGTTTCTCGGCTCTGCCGTCGTGCGCGCCCTGGTCGCCCGTGGCGTGCGTGTGCGTGCGCTCGTCCGCGCCGCCAGCCCGCGTGGCAATTTCGCGGGAGTGGATTGCGAAACCGTCGTCGGCGATCTCACGGATTCCGGATCTTTGACGGCGGCGATGCGCGACGTCCGCTACCTGTTCCATGTCGCGGCGGACTATCGTCTTTGGGCGCGCGATCCTTCGGCGATCGTTCGTGTGAATGTCGAGGGCACGCGCAACCTCATGCGGGAGGCGCTGGCGGCAAAGGTGGAGCGGATCGTCTACACCAGCAGCGTCGCGACGCTGAAGGTCGCGGGCGCCACCGGCCCCGTCGACGAAACGTCGCCGCTCGACTCGGCCGACGCCATCGGCGCCTACAAGCGCAGCAAGACCCTGGCGGAGCGGGTCGTGGAGGAGATGATCGCACGGAAGGATCTTCCCGCCATCATCGTCAATCCCAGCACGCCGATCGGTCCGCGCGACATCCGGCCGACGCCGACCGGCCGCATCCTTCTCGAGGCCGCCCACGGCCGGATCCCGGCCTTCGTCGACACCGGGCTGAACTTCGCCCATGTCGACGACATCGCGGAAGGGCACCTTCTCGCCTTCGAGAAGGGCCGGATTGGCGAGCGCTATATCCTGGGCGGCGAGAACCTGTCGCTGCAGGAGCTCCTCACCTCCATCGCCATCCTCACCGGTCGGCGGGCGCCCTGGATCAAGCTGCCGAGGGGACCACTCTTCCCTTTGGCCTTCGCCGCCGAGGCCGTGGCCCGCTTCACCGGCAAGGAGCCGATGCTGACCCTCGATGGCCTGCGCATGTCGCGCTATCGGATGTTCTTCACCTCGGCGAAGGCGGAACGTGAGTTCGGCTACCGCAGCCGCCCCTATCAGGAGGGCGTGGCTGACGCGCTCACCTGGTTTCGCGAGGCCGGTTACCTGCGATGACCGTCGGCACGGTCCTCGGCCTCGTCGCGCTGTCGGTCTGGCTCTACCTGCTGTCGGCGCGTGGCGGCTTCTGGCTGGCGCGCGACCGAGACGATCCTGAAGGCATTCCCGATCCCGTGCATTGGCCGAGCGTCGTGGCCGTCGTGCCGGCCCGCAACGAAGCCGACGTGATCGCCCGATCGGTCGGCAGCCTGGTGAAGCAGGATTATCCCGGCTCCTTCCGTATCGTGCTGGTGGATGACGGAAGCGACGACGGCACGGCTGCCGTTGCCGAGCACGCTGCGGCCGTCGACGGCGGGAAGCGACTGGAGATCCTGCATGGCGCGGCGCTGCCGGCGGGATGGACCGGCAAGCTCTGGGCGATGCAGCAGGGCATCCAGCACGCCAACGAGTCGATCGCGAGTCCCGACTATCTCCTGCTGACCGACGCCGACATCGGCCACTCTCCCGACAATCTGCGGGTGCTCGTTGCGCGCGCGGAGCGAGAAGGCCGGGTGCTGGTCTCCCTGATGGCCCAGCTCTCCTGCACGAACTGGGCGGAGCGCTTTCTCGTTCCGGCTTTCGTCTTCTTCTTCCAGATGCTCTATCCCTTCGCCTGGGTCGCGCGAAAGGATCACCGGCTCGCGGCTGCCGCGGGTGGCTGCATGCTCGTACGGCGCGAAGCGCTGGAGAGAGCCGGTGGGATTCCCTCCCTCCGCGCCGAGATCATCGACGATTGCGCGCTCGCACGCCGGCTGAAGGCCGAAGGTCCGATCTGGCTCGGCCTGACCCGCCGGGCGAGGAGCCTGCGGCCCTATGGCAGCGTGGGCGAGATCGGCCGCATGGTGTCGCGCTCTGCTTACGCGCAGCTCGGCTACTCGCTATTGCTGCTTGCCGGCACGGTTGCCGGTATGGTGTTGACCTATCTGGTGCCGCCCGCGTTGGCGCTTTTCGGCGACGGCGGACTGGCACGCGCAGCGGGGCTCGCTGCCTGGGGGCTGATGGCGCTGGCGTTCCAGCCCATGCTGCGCTTCTACCGTGTCTCTCCGCTGTGGGGCGCGGCCCTGCCGATCATTGGGATGACCTATACCTTGTTCACCGTGCTCTCTGCTTTCCAGGTCTGGCGTGGCCGCGGCGGCATGTGGAAGGGACGGGCCCAGGCCATGGTGCGCGGCACATGACCGCTGCCGCCGATTTCGCCTCGGGCAAGGGCCATCGCAACGAGAACTTCCCGGTCGCCTCGCGCCTGGTTCGGCCGGAGCTGCGCGCGCCGGTTCTGGCTTTCTATCGTTTCGCACGTGCGGCCGACGATGTGGCGGATCACGCCACGGCGGGTGCGGATGAAAAGATGGAACAGCTTGCCCGGATGGAAGCGGCGTTGCGCGGCACGGCCGGCGCCAATGCGGAGGGCGAGGCGCTGCACGCGGTGCTGCAGGCGCGCGAGCTGACGGATCAGCATGCGCTCGACCTGCTGGAAGCCTTCCGGCGGGACGTCACCAGGCGGCGCTATGCCGATTGGGCGGACCTCATGGATTACTGCCGCTATTCGGCAGCGCCGGTGGGACGCTTCGTGCTCGACCTGCATGGCGAATCGCGAGCGACCTGGCCTCTCAACGACGCGCTGTGCGCCGCCTTGCAAGTGATCAATCATCTGCAGGACTGCGCCAAGGACTACCGCGCCATCGACCGCGTCTATGTCCCTCTCGATGCTCTCGCGGCTGAGGGGATCGGCGTCGAGGCCCTGCGGGAGGCGCGTGCCTCACCGGCCTTGCGGACGGTGATTTCAGGATTGGCCCGACGCACCAACGCGCTGCTTGATCGGTCGCGCCCATTTGCCGGCAGGATTGCGGATCGGCGATTGGCACTGGAAGTCGGCGTCATCCAGGCATTGGCCGATAGCCTGGCGAAGCGGCTCGAGCGCCGCGATCCGCTGTCCCAGCGCGTCCATCACCATCCCGTCGAGGCGATCGGCCTGGCGGCATGGGGCGCTCTCGGCGTCGCCATCGGTCGGCTGAGGCGCAAGGGATGACGGTCGACCCGCAAACCCGGGCCGACCCGGCGGCGCTGCAGGCGCAGATCGCCGGCAGCTCCTTCTACACCGCCATGCGCCTGATGCCGAAGGCGGAGCGGGCGGCGATGTTCGCCATCTACACCTATTGCCGGCTGGTCGACGACATCGCCGACGATGGCACGCGACCGCGCGACGTGCGGGCAATCGAGCTGCAACGATGGCGAACCGATCTCGACGCCCTCTATGCCCGCAGGCCCGCTGGTCAGGCCGCCTTCCTCGAAGGCCCCGTGCGCGACTTCGGCCTGCGTCAGGCGGACTTCCTGGCCGTGATCGACGGCATGGACATGGACGTTGCCGAAGATGTCCGCGCGCCCGATCGCGCGACGCTCACCCTCTACTGCGATCGGGTGGCCGTCGCGGTCGGGCGTCTCTCCACGCGCATCTTCGGCATGGAGGAAGGACCCGGTCTCGAGCTGGCGGACCGGCTGGGCCAGGCCTTGCAACTCACCAACATCCTGCGCGACCTCGACGAGGACGCCGCGATAGGCCGCCTCTATCTTCCACGCGAGCCGCTGGTGCAGGCCGGCATCGTCACCACCGATCCCCTCGCCGCGATCGGCGATCCGCGCGTGGACATCGTCTGCCGCGATCTCGCCGCCCAGGCGCTCGATCATTTCGCCGCCGCCGAACGGGTGCTGCGAGCAAGGCCGCGCGGCCGGCTGATGGCGCCACGCCTGATGGCTGCGGTCTATCGTGCGATCCTTCAGGACATGCTGGTGCTGGGCTGGGCGCCGCCGCGTCGGCGCGTGCGGATCGGCAAGCTGCGGCTGCTGCTCATCGTCGCGCGCTGCAGCGTGTTCGGATGATCCAGCCGGCTGCAGCGGCGGCGCGGGTCCATGTCGTGGGTGCGGGACTGGCCGGATTGTCGGCGGCCGTGGCACTGGCAGGTCGCGGCATTCCTGTCGTGCTGTCGGATGCCGCGAAGCAAGCCGGCGGTCGTTGCCGCTCCTACCATGACGGCGTGCTCGACATGGTGATCGACAACGGCAACCATCTCGTCCTCTCCGGCAATCCGGCCGTCGCTCGCTATCTGAAGGCGATCGGCGCGGAAGACCGGCTGATGGGGCCGCTTCGCGCGGAGTTTCCTTTCTTCGACCTCGGCACTGGCGAGCGCTGGACGTTGCGCCCCAACGACGGTCCAGTTCCGTGGTGGATACTGGTGCGCGGACGGCGTGTGCCGGGAACGCATGCCGGCAGTTATCTCGCCCTGGCGGCTCTGATGCGCCGCCATCCCGGTCGACGGATCGACGAGGTTCTGGCCTGCCGCGGCGTCCTTTGGGAAAAGCTCTTGCGGCCGCTGCTGGTCTCCATCCTCAACACCGCGCCGGAAGAAGCCTCGGCCGATCTCGCCGGCGCCGTCATGCGCGAGACGCTGGCGAAAGGCGGCCGCGCGACCCAGCCACGCATCGCAACGCCCACTCTCGCCGCCGCCTTCGTGAATCCAGCGCTGGAAAAGCTGCAACAGGCGGAGGTTCGGCTCAGTCGTCGCCTGCTTGCCGTCAGGCTGGAGAACGGCAGGATAGCCGCACTGACCTTCTCCGACGGTGAAGAGGCCGTTGGTCCGCAGGATCGCGTGATCCTTGCGGTGCCGCCCTGGACGGTTCAGGAGCTGTTGCCTGGCGTGACGGCGCCCGATTCCTTTCGCGCCATCGTCAACGCGCACTTCCGAATCGTGCCGCCAGCTGGCGCACCGTTGATGACCGGGCTGACCGGTGGCACGGCCGAATGGGTCTTCGCCTTTCCCGACCGGCTCTCCGTCACCGTCAGTGCTGCCGACCGATTGCTCGAGATGGATACGGACGCGTTGACGACGCTGCTATGGCGCGACGTCGCTGCGGTCCATGGCCTGTCCTGCCCGTCCCCGCCCTGTCGCATCGTGAAGGAGAAGCGCGCGACTTTCGCGGCGACACCGGAGCAGGAACTACGGCGCCCGCCCGCGCGCACACGATGGACAAACCTGTTCCTTGCCGGCGACTGGACCGATACAGGATTGCCGGCGACGATCGAAGGCGCGCTACGCTCCGGCGAAGCGGCGGCTCTGCTCGCCCATCCGACATGACAGAGGAACGACTGGAGTTGGACGACATCGAAGCCGATATCCGCCGCGCCTCGGAAGCGCTGATGCGGCAGCAGCGGGCCGACGGGCATTGGGTGTTCGAGCTGGAGGCCGATGCCACGATCCCGGCCGAGTATGTTCTGCTGCGCCATTATCTCGGCGAGCCGGACGACCTGGAGCTGGAGCGCAAGATCGGCGTCTATCTTCGCCGCATCCAGGGCGGGCACGGCGGCTGGCCTTTGTTCCATGACGGCGCCTTCGACATCAGCGCGTCGGTAAAAGCCTATTTCTGCCTGAAGATGATCGGCGACAGGCCCGACGCGCCGCACATGGCGCGGGCGCGAGAAGCGATCCTGGCGCGCGGTGGGCTGGCCCACACCAACGTCTTCACGCGCATCCTGCTGGCGCTGTTCGGCGAGCTCTCGTGGAAGCACGTGCCGACCATGCCAGTGGAGCTGGTGCTGCTGCCGCGCTGGTTCCCCGTCCATCTCTCGCGCATGTCCTACTGGGCACGCACCGTCATGGTGCCGCTGCTGGTATTGGCGGCGATGCGGGTACGGGCGCGCAATCCACGTGGCGTTCGCATCCAGGAACTCATGGCCCCGGCGGGCGCGCCGGTGCCGAAAGCGCCGACTCACCAGAAGCGCAGCTGGGCGCTGTTCTTCAACGGGCTGGATCGCGTGCTGAAGGTGGCGGAACCGCTATGGCCGAAGGGGCTGCGACGCCGCGCCATCGAGCATTGCGTGCGCTTCGTCACGGAGCGGCTGAACGGTGAGGACGGGCTGGGCGCCATCTATCCCGCCATGGCCAACTCGGTGATCATGTACGACGCTCTCGGCTATCCGCCGGAACATCCCGACCGGGCCATCGCCCGCCGCTCGGTCGAGAAGCTGCTGGTGATCGGCGACGACGAGGCCTACTGCCAGCCCTGCGTCTCGCCGGTCTGGGATACGGCGCTCGCCTGTCATGCCATGATGGAAGTGGGCAGTGAGAAGGCCGCCGCCGCCGCGATGCGCGGCCTCGAGTGGCTGAAGCCGCTGCAGGAGCTCGAGGTGAAAGGCGACTGGGCCGAACGGCGTCCGCAGGTGCGGCCCGGCGGCTGGGCCTTCCAGTATCGCAACGCGCACTATCCCGACCTCGACGACACCGCTGTCGTGGTCATGGCGATGGACCGGGCGCGGCGCGAGTTCAAGGCGGGCGACGGCTACGACACCGCCATCGCGCGTGGCGCCGAGTGGATCGTCGGGCTGCAGAGCCGCAACGGCGGCTGGGCCGCCTTCGATGCCGACAATGTCGATTACTATCTCAACAACATTCCCTTCGCCGACCATGGCGCGCTGCTCGATCCACCGACGGCCGATGTCGGCGCCCGCTGCATCGGCATGCTGGCCCAGCTCGGTGAGGCATCCAACGGCACGACGCTGCGGCCGGCGCTCGACCATCTCGGGCGCGAGCAGGAGGCTGATGGAAGCTGGTTCGGCCGCTGGGGCGTCAATTATATCTACGGTACCTGGTCGGCCCTGTGCGCGCTGAATGCGGCCGGTCTCGACATGTCGACGGCGAGCGTGCGCAAGGCGGCGGACTGGCTCATCTCCATCCAGAATGCCGATGGCGGATGGGGCGAGGATTGCACGAGCTACGGGCTCGACTATCGCGGTTACCAGCCGGCAGCGTCGACGGCATCACAGACCGCGTGGGCGCTGCTCGGCCTGATGGCCGCGGGCGAGGTGGGCCATCCCGCCGTCGATCGCGGTATCGACTATCTCCGTCGGACCCAGGAAGAGGCCGGCCTCTGGCGTCAGGATTCCTATACCGGCACGGGCTTCCCGCGCGTCTTCTATCTTCGCTACCACGGCTATCCGAGGTTCTTTCCGCTGTGGGCGCTGGCGCGCTATCGGAACCTCAGAAGCAGGAACGACCCGCACGTCGGCTACGGCATGTGACGATCCTCGTCGCCACGGGACTTCAGCGCGAACATCGCATCCTCGCGGGGCCAGATGTCGAGGTCATCGTCGGCGGTGGTGATCGCGTGCGGCTCGAAGCGACGCTCGACCGGTTGGCGCCCGGCATGCGCGGCATCATCAGCATCGGCATTGGCGGCGCGCTCGCGCCTGGGCTACGGCCCGGCGATTGGGTCGTGGCAGACGCGGTGCTCGTCGACGGTGAGAAGATGCCGACCGATCAGGCTTGGGCCAATCGTCTTGCCACATGCTTGACCGCGGCAAGGAGGGGGTTGCTGATCGGTGCCGATGCCATCGTGTCGGAGGCGCCGCAAAAAGCTGTGCTGCATCGGACGACGGGTGCAGTTGCTGTCGATATGGAATCGCACGTCGCGGCTCGCGTTGCGCGTCGGCATCGCCTGCCGTTCACCGTCGCCCGGGTCGTCTCCGACGCCGCCGACCGCACCTTGCCGCCGGCTGCTCTCGTTGGGATGCGGCCGGATGGCGGGGTGGATCTGCCGGCGGTGCTGCGGTCGTTGCTCGGCAATCCGCTCCAGCTCCCCGCGCTGATCCGCACGGGGCTGGAGGCGGAGCGGGCCTTCCGGTCCCTACTCGGCGGCTACCGCCGTCTTGGCTCTGGACTGGTTGGTCCGGATCTCGGTGAGCTTCCGCTCGACATGGCCTGAGAAGACGAAGTCCGCGGGGCGCTGGCCTTCGACGGAGATATCCTTGGCCATCGCGCCGTCGGTGCGCACGCCCCGCACCGCGGTCACAAGCGCCTTCAGCGGATTGCGCATCATGTCCTTCACGGCCGAAGCCTCGAAGCCGGAATGGACCATGCAGTCGGCGCACTTCTCGTAGTTGCCGACGCCGTACTTGTCCCACTCGGTGTCGTCCATCAGCTCCTTGAAGGTCTTGGCATAGCCTTCGCCCAGCAGGTAGCAGGGCTTTTGCCAGCCGAACACGGTGCGTGTCGGGTTGCCCCAGGGCGTGCAGTGATAGGCTTCGTTCCCCGCAAGGAAGTTCAGGAACATGATCGACTGGCTGAACGGCCACTTCTTCCCGCCGTTGCCGCGCGACAGGATCCCGCGGAAGAGTTCCTTGATCTTGGTGCGGTTCAGGAAATGCTGCTGGTCCGGCGCGCGCTCGTAGGCATAGCCCGGTGAGACGGTGATGCCGTCGAGGCCCAGCTCCTTCATGTCGTCGAAGAAGGAGGCGACCTGGGCGGGATCGGCGTCGTTGAACAGCGTGCAATTGATGCTGACGCGGAAGCCCTTCGACTTGGCCAGCCGGATGGCCTCGACCGCGGTGTCGTAGACGCCGCGCAGGCAGACCGACTTGTCGTGCATCGCCTGGTTGCCGTCGAGATGGATCGACCAGGTGAAGGAGGGATGCGGCTTGTAGTCGTCGATGCGCTTGGCCAGCAGCAGCGCATTGGTGCAGACGATCACGTATTTCTTGCGGGCAAGGTAGCCCTGGACGATCTGCGGCAGCTCCTTGTGCAGCAGCGGCTCGCCGCCGGCGATGGAGACGACGGGCGCGCCGCACTCGTCCATCGCCGTCATGCACTCGTCGTAGCTCAGGCGCTGGTTCAGGATCTCGGCGGGATAGTCGATCTTGCCGCAACCGGCGCAGGCCAAGTTGCAGCGGAACAACGGCTCCAGCATGAGGACCAGCGGATAGCGCTTGCGTCCGGCCAGATGCTGACGGACCAGGTAGGCCCCGATGCGGGCCGCCTGAATCATAGGAATTCCCAAAACGCCGCTCCTCTACTTGGCCGACGCCACGACCCTGGGGGCCGGCGTCCTGAGTTCGAGCGGCAGGCGGAACTCGACGTTCTCGCGGATGCCGTCCATCTGTTCGACCTCGACCTCGCCCAGGCGCCGGAGCGCCGCGATGACATCGAGGACCAGGTCCTCGGGCGCCGAGGCACCGGCTGTAAGCCCCACCGTCTTCACCCCGGCCAGCCAGGCCGGATCGAGCTCGCTGCCGTCGGCGATCAGGTAGCTTGGCAGGCCCTGCTCGATGCCGATCTCGCGCAACCGGTTGGAGTTGGAGCTGTTGCTGCTGCCGACGACCAGCAGCAGGTCTGCTGCCTCGCAAAGGTCGCGCACCGCCGACTGGCGATGCTGGGTGGCGTAGCAGATCTCCGAGACATCCGGTCCTTCGAGGTCGCTGAAGCGCGCCTGCAGGGCCGCGATGACGCCACGTGTGTCATCCACGCTGAGCGTGGTCTGGGTCACGTAGGCGACGGGCAGGTCATTGGGCAGGTCGAGCTTCGCCACGTCTTCCACGGTGGAGACGAGATGGACCGGTGCGTCGACCTGTCCGATCGTGCCCTCGACCTCGGGGTGGCCGGCATGGCCGATCAGGATCAGCGTCCGGCCGCTGGAGACATATCGCTTGCCCTGGATGTGGACCTTCGAGACCAGCGGGCAGGTCGCGTCGAGCACGGGCAGGCCGCGCGACCGCGCCTCGTCGATGATCGACTGGGCAACGCCGTGGGCGCTGAAGATCGTCACGGCGCCATCGGGAATCTCATCGAGCGTCTCGACGAAGACGGCGCCCTTGCGCTTGAGATTCTCGACCACATGGCGATTGTGGACGATCTCGTGGCGGACATAGACGGGCGCGCCGAATTTCTTGAGGGACCGTTCGACGATCTCGATCGCACGTACCACCCCGGCGCAGAACCCCCGAGGCTGAGCCATGAGAACCCGCATGAGTTCCACTCCATCCATCAGGGCAAGCTACAGCAGAATTCTTCATTCTGGATTGCTTTGCCGGAAGCGCAAGCGAAACCGCTTCGGCAGTGCAGCAAAGTGCGTGAAGATTCGATCAAATGATCCCCGTCGCGGGACATATTGCTGCCCCATGCTTGGGCGACCGCGACAGCGCAGCTCGTGCGGCGCGCCTTGACAGCTGCGACATACCTGCCGACTAAACGCCATGCTCCTTAGGATTTCGCCGATCGCGCGCATCGTTGCGATCAGCGCCAGCCATCCCCTGATCGTGCTGGCGCTGGCAGTGGCGCTCACCGGTGCAGCGCTGGCTTATTCGGCGCGCCACTTCGCCATGTCGACCGACACCGCCGACCTGATCTCCACCAAGCTGGAGTGGCGGCAGAAGGAGCTGGCCTACGAGGCGGCGTTTCCGCAGCTGCAGAAGGTCACCATCGTGGTGATCGATGGCGCGACCCCCGAGCTGGCCGATGACGCTGCTGTGCGACTGAGCGCGGCGCTGGCGACGAAGCCCGAGCTGTTCAGGAGCGTGCGGCGCCCCGATGGCGGCACCTTCTTCGAGCGCAACGGGCTTCTGCTGCTGCCCCTCGACGAGGTCAGGGCAAGGATCGCGGGCCTCATGCGGGCGCAATTCTTCCTGGGGCCTGCCGTCAGCGACGCGAGCCTGCGCGGAATCCTGACCGCGCTTTCGATGGGCCTCGAAGGCGTGAAGCGCGGGCAGGGCAGGCTGGCCGACCTCGAACCCGCGATGACCGCCTTCGCCGACACGTTCGAGAAGGCGGCGGCCGGCCAGCCGGCCTTCTTCTCCTGGCGCACGTTGGTCGCCGGCCAGCGCGCCGCGTCGCGCGAGACCCGGCGCATCGTGCTGGTGCAGCCCGTGATGGACTACAAGGCCCTGCAGCCGGGCGCGGCGGCGGGCGACGCGGTCCGCAAGACCGCGCAGGCGCTCGGCCTCGACACGGCGCATGGCGTCGCGATCCATCTCACCGGTCCGGTGCCGCTCGCCGACGAGGAGTTCGCCTCCCTGGCCGAAGACGCCGACCTCGTCGTCGTCGCGATGGTCGCGGCGCTGCTCGGCATCCTGTGGCTGGCCGTCCGGTCGGTGCGCGTCGTGATCGCGATCCTCGCGACAACGATCCTCGGCCTGATCATGACCGCGGGCCTCGGCCTGCTCGCGACGGGCCGCTTCAACCTGATATCGGTCGCTTTCATTCCGCTGTTCGTCGGGCTCGGCATCGACTTCAGCATCCAGTTCGGCGTGCGCTTCCTTGCCGAGCGGCGGATCCTCCCCGACCTCGAGGCGGCGCTGGTGGCATCGGCCGCCAGCGTCGGCGGTGCCCTGGCGCTTGCGGCCGTCGCCATCGGCGTCGGCTTCTTCGCCTTTCTGCCGACGAGCTATATCGGCGTGGCCGAGCTCGGCACCATTGCCGGCCTCGGCATGATCATCGCCTTCGGGCTCAGCATCACGCTGCTGCCCGCCCTGCTTGTCCTCTTGCGCCCCAAGGCCGGCAAGGTGGAAGAGGTGGGGTATGCGGGGCTGGCGCGGGCCGAGGCATTCCTCGTCGAGCACCGCCGCGCCGTCCTCGTCGTAGGAGGGCTCGTGGCGGCGTTGTCGGCGGCGCTGCTGCCGCTGGTCCGTTTCGACTTCGACCCGCTCCACCTCAAGAGCCCCAAGGTGGAATCGATGACCACGCTCCGGGATCTGACCTCCGATCCCGACTGGACGCCCAACACGATCAACGTGCTCGCGCCGCTCGGCGCCACCGGGGCGCTAGAGCAGCGCCTCGATGGCCTCCCGGATGTTGCCCACACGATCACGCTTCGGAGCTTCGTCCCGATGCAACAGCAGGAGAAGCTGGCCCTGGTCGCCGAGGCGGCGCGGACCCTCAAGCCCATGCTCGATGCTCCCCACGTTCCGCCGCCTTCGGATGCCGACGTGCGACAGGCGCTCGCCGGTACGGCAGCGGCGCTGCGGCAAGCTGCGGCGACGGCAACCGACTCGGGCTCGACGGCAGCGCGGCGTCTTGCCGATTCGCTGGATCGTCTGCAGGCCGCGACGCCCGACGTTCGCGCCCGCGCGGCGGCGGCCGTGGTGATGCCGCTCGGCGTCATGCTCGACCAGATACGTGCGTTGCTGCAGGCAGGTCCCGTGACGCTCGCAACGCTGCCGCCCGACATCGTCGCCGACTGGACGACGCGCGACGGCCGGGCGCGAATCCAGGTCTTCCCGCGCGCCGCCGCGGGCGACGAAGCATCGCTTCGCCGCTTTGCCGACTCGATCCAGAAGATCTCGCCAGAGGCGACCGGTGTGCCGATCTCCATCCGCGCCGCGGGAGACAGCGTCGTCGAAGCCTTCCTGCAGGCCGGCATCTATTCCTTCGTGGCCATCGTGGCGCTGCTGGCGGTGGCGCTGCGCCGGGTCTGGGACGTGATGCTGACCATGCTGCCGGTGGTGGTGAGCGGCCTGCTGACCTTCGGGGTCTGCGCTGCCCTCGACCTGCCGCTCAACTTCGCCAACATCATCGCCCTGCCGCTGCTGTTCGGGGTCGGCGTCGCCTTCAACATCTATTTCGTGCTGGCGTGGCGCGCGGGCGAGACCGGGCTGCTGCAATCGAGCCTGATGCGCGCTGTCGTCTTCAGCGCCCTCACCACGGCCACGGCCTTCGGCGCCCTGTGGCTGTCGAGCCATCCCGGTACAGCGAGCATGGGCCGGCTGCTCATGATCTCGCTCTGCTGCGAGCTGCTGGTGACGCTGCTGTTCCGGCCGGCCCTGCTCGCCCGACCGCCGGCGCGTCGCTTGGCCGATTGACCAGCCGGAGCGCTGTCCGCACAGTATCTTCATGAGGAGAGGCCTGCGGCTCTTGCTGGTATGGGTGGTGCTTGCGCCCCATTGCGCCTGGGCCCAGATGCAGCCGCACCGCGCCGAATACGCCTTGCGCCTGGGGGCTGCCACCAATGCCTCGCGCATCGGCACGGCGATGCAGGACATCACGCTGGATTGCACGGGCTGGCGCATCAAGCGCGACGTCGCTTCCGAGGTCGCCCTGACGGCCTCGTGGAAGGTGAGCTTCTCCTCCCGCCTCGAGGGCGAGGAGCAGCGCAGCGGCAACGGCTTCCAGTATCGCATCGTCCAGACCGAGAACGGCACCCGGCGAGAGAGCCAGGGCAGGGTGGCGCGAACCGATGGCGGCACCCGGGCCGAGATCGTCTCGGCCGGCGGCCCGGCGCAGCGTACCCTTCCCCTGGCGACCCTGATGCCGGTGGCGGCCATGAGTCATCTGGTCGAGCGTCTGCGCACCAAGCCCGCGGCTTTCCCGACATTCATCTATGCGGCGGAGGCCATGGGCGATGCCTTCCGGGTCGATGTGAAGTCGCTCGATCCCGCGGCGCTGCGGCCAGCCCCGCGCACCGCGAAGCTCGTTGCCGTGCCGGCGGCGCAATTCTGGCCCGTCCTGCTGACCTTCCGGCGCGACGGCCAAGCCGACCAGAAGCCGCTCTTTTCAATGAGCGCCAAGATCTTCGAGTCGGGTGTCCTGGATCGCGTGACGGTCGATGCCGGCATCGTCACCCTGGCGGCAGATCTGCAGGCTCTGGAAATGCACAAAGAACCGGCGTGCCCAGTTTCTAAGCATCCGGTCGGAGACTAGGACCAGGTTTCCCGATTCTTCCCACCTGGGTGGGAAGCCTTCGATGTCGATGGTGTAAGGGTTTTTGGAGAGTTTCCCACTTTCCCCCACTGCCCTACACCGCGACCGACCGAAAGGCGGCCGCCAGGGTCCTGAGCGCTTGGCGTGCCCGGGGATCGGCGAGCTTGCCGTAGAGCATCAGGGGTTTCCGGGGCAACGCGGGCAGCCCGAGCCTGGCGCCCACATCGACGACATCGCGGGGCGCCACCCTTCGGGCAAGCGCTGCGACAGCGAGCCCTGCCGAGAGGGCGGCGCCGATCGTGGCGATGCCGCCGCCGACAAAGACCTCGGTCCACGGGATGCCGGCCTTGCCCAGCGCCTTGATCGCCATGGCGCGTACGCTGCAGGGCTCGGCCTGGGTCGCCACGCGGAGCGCGCTGCCCCGCTGATGCGCGAAGTCCGGCGCTCCGAACCAGGCGAAGGTCTCCTCGACCAGTGTCTCGCCGTCGCGCCGCCGGTCCTCGGGCCGCAGCACGATGGCGGCGTCGAGATCGCCCGCATCGAAGGACCGCAGCACCTCGCCCGAGGTGGCAATATGCATCTCCACGATCAGATGCGGGTCCGCCGCCGCCAATCGCTTCAGGAGTGCCGGCAGCTCCGGTCCCACGACATGATGGCTGATGCCGATCGCCAGGCGCCGGCTCTCGCCGGCCAGCACACTCGCCGCCGCGCCGTGCGCCGCGACGAGGTCGCGGGCCGCGCCCAGGAAGGTCGCGCCGTCGCCCGTGAGGCGGACCATGCGCGGCGTGCGTTCGAGCAGCAGCCGGCCCAGCCCCTTCTCCAGCCGCTTGATCTTGAGGCTGACCATCGACTGGGTCGTATCCATCGCCTCGGCCGCTCTGGTGAAGCTTTTCAGGTCGGCCGCCAGCACGAAGGCCTGCACCGCCTCGATGTCCAGTGTCTTCATCGTAAAATCATATCAGAGATATATCCATTCATAGCATTACAGAATGAATGAGCCAGCGCTACATGCGTCTCCGCATTCAACGAACGGAGCCCCCTCATGCCCTTGACCCGAATCTCCCTGCGGCGCGGCAAGCCGGCCGCCTACCGCCAGGCCATCATGGAGAGCGTCTATTCAGCCATGCGCGAAACCTTCGACGTGCCGGAGGATGACCGCTTCATGACGGTCTCCGAGCACGACGCCGCCGACTTCGTCTATGGCGCGGGCTACCTCGGCATTTCCCGCGGCGACGATCTCGTCATCATCCAGTTCACGGTCAGCAACACGCGCTCGGTGGCGCAGAAGAAGGCCCTGTTCCGCCGCATTGCCGAGCGCCTGGCCGACAGCCCCGGCGTGCGGCCCGAGGACGTCTTCATCAACCTCGTGGAGGTGGCGAAGGATAACTGGTCCTTCGGAATGGGCCTCGCCCAATATGCGCAGCCGTTGCCCTGACTCCGGCCGGGATGAAAAGGCTCCTCGGCTTCGCTCGGGATGACACCGGGTTCTCGATTGGCGCGGTGCGCCGACCACAAAAATTGAGCTGCCCCCGGATTTTTTGGACACCGATTTGTCCAACCGGAGGCATTCATGATGAAGTCGAGCATGAACCAAATCGAAACCAACGATGTGAATGATGATCCTGAGGTCAGCAGGGTCGAGCGCAGTTCGTCCAGGCAGTCTCCTG
>CANIRG010000053.1 GCA_947469635.1 Rhodospirillales bacterium
ACCAAAACAAACCCTTACGCACTCGCTTGCTCCCGCGTTACTCCCGCGAGTAAAGAATCACAAAACCATGATTAGGTACAGACCCTAGCTCACGCGGGCCAAGCGACGATCGCTGCGTCCCAGCGTGCGATCCGACCAGCCCTCATCGACCAGAACTCGACGCCCTTCGACCGCATCGTCTTGTGCGTCTCCGGGTCGATCCAATGGTTGATCCAGATGACGCCGAAGGTGTTGCCGGTGAGCGAGCGCAGGGCCTTACGGCAGAGGTACCTCGTGCCGGGGGCGGTGAACCGGGCGAAACGCGGCGCCATCAAGGCGCGCAGGCCGGCATGACCGACGATGTTCGCGTGCTCGTTGAAGGAGATGACACAATCCTCGGTGAAGCCCTGCGCGAAGGCATCGATGTCGCACGAGGTGCTCACCTCGGCGAAGTGCCGGACGATCGCCCGGGCCTCGGCGACTGAATATTCGCCGGCACCGGCCGCCAGCACCTCGTCCGGTGTCTCGCCCGTCCAGGGCGTGATGTCGATGGTGGCGAAGTCTGCTGGCATGGCGACGTCGGGCATGGCGACCTTCCTCGGTTAGATAGTCCCGTTGGTTAGATAGCTCCGGTCTGGGCGCCTCGCACCAGCCGGCCCGGCCGTTCGCCGGTCAGCTCGTCATCATGCACCGTCTCGACCCCGGCATTGAAGGTGTGGCGATAGCCCGAGGCGCGCTGGATCAGGCGGCGGCCACCCGTGGGGAGATCGTAGACCACCTCGGGACGCCGCAGCGACAGCGCATCGAAGTCGATCACGTTGATGTCTGCCTTGTGGCCGGGTGCGAGCAGGCCACGGTCGGCGAGGCCGTAGGCCAGTGCGGTGCCGCGGGTCTGCTTGGCGATCAGGAACTCGAGACCGAGCTTGGGTCCGCGCGTGCGGTCGCGGCCCCACAGCGTCAGCAGCGAGGTCGGCGAGGAGGCGTCGCAGATCACGCCGACATGGGCGCCGCCGTCGGCCACGCCCAGCACCGTCGCCGGGTCGGTGATCATCTCGTGCACCACGTCGAGGTTGCCGTAGGCGTAGTTCTCGAACGGCAGCATCAGCAGGCCCTTGCCGCCGCGTGCCATCATCTCCTCCAGCGCAACGGCCTGCGGTGTGCGGCCGGTGCGGCGGGCGATGGCCTCCACCGAGCTTTCCGCATCGGGCTCGTAGTCGGGCCGCTCGCCGACCGGAAACAGCTTGTGGAAAGACTCGGTCATGACGGCGCGCGGGCCGCCGTCGATCGCCGGCTCGACGAGGCGGCGGCGCAGCTCGGCATCGCTGGCAAGCCGCGCGTAGCGCTCCGACGGTGGGAGCTTGCTCATCTCGCGCCATGCCGGGTGGGCGACGAAGGGATGGACCGTCGTCTCCAGTCCCATGAGGACGCCGATCGGCCGCGACCCGACCTGGGCGTTCGCCACGCGACCCGTGGCGCGCACGCCGTGGATCTGGTCGAGCGTCTCGCGCCACAGCTTCGGTTGCGCGTCGACCTGGACCAGCAGGCAGGAGAGCGGGCGGCCGGCCAGCGCGGCGGCGGCCTGCAGCGCCTCGAACTCACCGGGGCCGAAGTCCGAGTTGACCTGCAGCACGCCGCTGCCCGCGCGCTTCATCCCTCGGGCGATGCCCAGAAGCTCGGCCTCGCGGGCGCTGAGCGAGGGCGTGAAGCGGCCGTCGCGCGCCTTGTGCTTGGTGGTGCGCGAGGTGGTGAAGCCCAGCGCCCCGGCGCGCAACGCCTGCTCGGTCAGCCGCGCCATCTCCTCGATCTCGCGCTCGGTCGGCACCTCGTCGTGCTCGGCGCCGCGGTCGCCCATGACGTAGAAGCGCAGCGCGCCATGCGGCAACTGCGCTGCCACGTCGACGGCGCGGCCCATGGAGGCCAGCGCGTCGAGATAGTCGGGGAAGCTCTCCCAGTTGAACTTCACGCCCTCGCTCAGCACCGTGCCGGGGATGTCCTCGACGCCTTCCATGAGGTTGATCAGGTAGGCCGAGTGGCCGGGCCGCACCGGCGCGAAGCCGACGCCGCAATTGCCGAACACGGTCGTGGTGACGCCATGCCACGAGGAGGGTGTGACCATGGGGTCCCAGGTCGCCTGGCCGTCGTAGTGGGTGTGGATGTCGACGAAGCCCGGGGCCACGATCAGGCCGGTGGCATCGATCTCGCGTTGGCCGGCGCCGAGTTCGGGGCCGACGGCGGCGATCCTGCCGTCCTGGACAGCGACGTCGGCGATGCGGCGGGCGGCGCCGGAGCCGTCGATCACGGTGCCGTTTCGGATAACGAGGTCAAACATTTGGGAAGGATAGGCCCGGTCTCCGGTCCGGTCTATGTTCAGGGCCACTGCCCGAGGAGTGATTTTTGTCCAAGCCGCTTCTGTTCACGCCATTCCAAATGCGCGGCGTCACCGCGCCCAACCGGGCCGTCGTCTCGCCCATGGTGCAGTATCGCGCCAACGATGGTTTGGTGAACGATTACCACATCGTCCATCTCGGCAAGTTTGCGCTCGGCAAGTTCGGCATCGTCTTCACCGAGAACTGCGCCGTCGAGCCGCGTGGACGCGTGACGCAAGGCGACCTCGGCATGTGGGACGACAGCCAGATCGAGGGTCACAAGCGGCTGGTGCGGTTCCTCAAGCAGGAGGGCTCGCTTGCTGCGACGCAGATCACCCATTCCGGCCGCAAGGGCTCGACGCCGCGCTCCTTCGACAAGCCGGGCGAGCTGGGGCCCAAGGAAGCGGGCTGGAAGAAATGGCAGGTCGTGGGCCCGTCTGAGCTTGCGGCAGGCGAGGGCTACGACACGCCGAAGGCGCTGACCGAGGCCGACCTCGACGACCTGTGCGTGAAGTTCGGCCAGGCGGCGCGGCGCGCCGATGCGGCGGGCTACGACATCATCGAGATCCACGGTGCGCACGGCTACCTGCTGGCGCAGTTCCTGTCGCCGATCAGCAACCAGCGCAACGACCAGTATGGCGGCGACCGGGCCGGCCGCATGCGCTTCCCGCTCGCCGCCGCCAAGGCGGTGCGCGAGGGCTGGCCCGAGCACAAGCCGATGTTCATCCGCGTCTCCGCGGTCGACGGTGCGGGTGGCTGGGATGTCGAGGACACGGTGGCCTACGCCAAGGAGCTGAAGGCGATCGGCATCGATGTGATCGACACCTCGTCGGGCGGCCTCACCGGCCTGTCGACCGCGCTGCCGGTGAAGCGCGGCCTCGGTTTCCAGGTGCCCTTCGCCGCCGCCATCAAGCGGCAGGCCGACATCCCCACCATGACCGTCGGGCTGATCCTCGACGGGCCGCAGGCCGAGGCGATCCTGCAGGCAGGCGATGCCGACCTGATCGCGATCGGGCGGCAGGCCCTCTACGACCCGTTCTGGGCGCTGCATGCGGCGCAGGAGCTGGGCTGCGACAGCGACTTCGAGATGTGGACACCGGAATATGGCTGGTGGCTGGACAAGCGGAAGGCCAACCTCGCGAAATAACCAAGACAAGAAGACAAACAGGAAACGTACATGACGGGAATTCTTGCCGGCCTTCGCATCGTCGAGGGCTCGGCCTTCATTGCCGCGCCTCTGGGCGGCATGACGCTGGCGCAAATGGGCGCCGACGTGATCCGCTTCGACGATATCCACGGCGGCCTCGACAGCGACCGCTGGCCGGTGACCCACGACGGCAAGTCGATCTATTGGGCCGGGCTCAACAAGGGCAAGCGTTCGATCGCCGTCGACCTGCGCAATCCCAGGGGCCGCGAGCTGCTCACAGCCCTCATCACGGCGCCGGGCGAGAATGCCGGCATCTTCACGACGAACATGCCGGCGCGCGGCTGGCTCTCCTACGAGGAGCTTTCGAAGAAGCGCGCCGACCTGATCGCCCTCAACATCGTGGGCGCGCGCGATGGCGCGGCGCACGTCGACTATACGGTGAACGCGATCACCGGCTTCCCCATGGTGACGGGGCCGGTCGGTCATGCCGGCCCGGTGAACGCCGTCGCCCCGCCCTGGGATCTCGCGACGGCCTATGCCGGCGCCATGGCGATCCTGGCGGCGGAGCGGCATCGGCGGCTGACGGGCAACGGCCAGAGGATCGTGCTGCCGTTGCAGGACATGGCGTTGGCCGTGGTCTCGGCGCTGGGCTATCTCGGCGAGGCCGCGATCAACAAGGTCGACCGGCCGCGTTACGGCAACGAGATCTTCGGCACTTTTGGCCGCGACTTCCGGACGAAGGACGGCCGCTACGTCATGATCTGCATCTTCTCCGACCGTCATGTCGATGCGCTGGCCAAGGCCGGCGGCTTCGCCCAGGCGTTCAGGAGGATCGAGCAGGAGCAGGGCCTCGATCTCAAGCTCGAGGCCGACCGCTGGAACGCGCGCGCCGAGCTCTGCGCCGTGATCGAGCCCTGGGTGGCCGACCGCACCGCGGCCGAAGTGGGCGCCGCGCTCAAGAAGGAAGGTGCGCTGTGGGCGCCCTACCAGAGCTTCCGCGAGCTTGCGGCCGACAGGGAGACGGTGCTCGACAACCCGATGTTCACCGTCGTCGAACAGCCCGGCATCGGGAGCTATCCGGTGGCCGCCTCGCCGCTGCAATTCGGGGCCTTCTCGCGGCAGCCGCCCGCGCCGGCGCCTGCGCTGGGCCAGCACACCGACGAGATCCTGTCCGGCATCCTGGGCCTCCCGGCCGCCGAGATCGGCCGCCTGCACGATGCCAAGGTCGTGGCCGGCCCGCGCTAAGGCACCACTCCTTCCTGGGTGTCGAAAACCGCCTTGGCCGTCATCAGGGCGTTGGTCGCGGCCGGAAAGCCGCAGTAGGCGATCATCTGGGTGATGATCTCGACGATCTCGTCGCGTGTGGCGCCGCAGCGTAGCGCCGCCTCGACATGCACCTTGAGCTGCGGCAGGGCGAAACCCTGGACGGTGAGCGCCGCCACCGTGCAAAGCTCGCGCGTCTTGGCGTCGACCACGTTGCGCGCATAGAGCTCGCCGAACGGGAAGGTCACGTTCACCCAGGCGAACTCCGGCGCCAGCGCCTTGATCTTCCGAATGTAGGAATCGGCCATGGGTCCCAGGTGCTTGTGTAGCTCCTCCATGCCGCGCTGGTAGGCGGCCGAATGCTCGTCATGCTCGGGATCGGTTGCCATGAGGTGCTCCTGGGGTTGGGTGGTCAGTGTCGAACTCTGACACTCGATCCGCGAGGGCAAAGAAACGCCTCATGCTGAGGAGCCGCGCGAAGCGTGGCGTCTCGAAGCATGGGCCACACCGGCGGTGCCTGTTGCCCGCCCTTCGAGACGGCCGCTTTGCGGCCTCCTCAGGGTGAGGTCAATTCTTGTGATAAAGACAGTGTTATTGACATGAGATAATCGTCTCATTAAAAGCTGCCCGTCTTTCCAAAGGAACCTCGACCATGCCGCTTACCCGCCACCAGATGGACAGCAAGATCGACGAGCATTTCGCCTTCGAGGCCAACGACAATGTCGAGGGCGTGCTGGCCACGCTCACGCCCGACGTCGAGCACGATATCGTGGGCGCCCCGACCGGCCCGACCCATGGGCCGGCCGGTGCGCGGCCGTTCTACGAGTCGCTGTTCTCCGACCTGTCCGACGGCAGGGTCCGCACCGTGAAGCGGCTCTATGGCGAGGACTTCCTGGTCGACGAATCGGTATGGTGCGGCAGGGCGCCGGGCCGGCCGTTCGGGCTCGAAGGCAGGGGGCGCCCGCTGGAATTCCGCCTGCTGCATGTCATCGAGTTTGCCGGCAGCGGCAACATCAAGCGCGAGAATGTCTGGATCGATCTCGTTTCCATCCTCCAGCAGCTCCCGCAGGATTGAGGCCTTGAGCAGCGAAGGCGCTGGCCGGCCGAACCAGAAGCGGCGCACGCGCAAGGACCTGCTGCTGGCCGCGGCCCGCTTGATGAAGCAGGGCCGCAATCCCAGCCTCGAGGAGATCGCGGAGGAGGCGCTGGTCTCACGTGCCACCGCCTACCGCTATTTCCCCAGCGTCGAGCCGTTGCTGGCGGAGGCGGCGCTCGACATCGCGACGCCCGAGCCCGCGGTGCTGTTCGCGGGCAAAAGCACCGACGATCCGGTAGTGAGGCTGGAGAAGGTCGATTCGGTGCTGCACGAGGTCGTGGCCGCCAATGAAGCGGCCTTCCGGCTGATGCTGGCGCATTCGCTGCAGCGGAAGGTGGGCGACGGCGCCGCGAGCGGCATTCCCGCCCGTCAGAACCGGCGTACCCCACTGATCGAGGCGGCGCTGGCGCCGGCCCGCAGGCAGTTCAAGCCGGCCTCGCTCGATCTTCTGGCCAAGGCGCTGGCGCTGATCGTCGGCACCGAGTCGATGGTGGTCTTCAAGGACGTGCTGCAGCTCGACGATGCCGAGGCGCGGCGCGTGAAGCGCTGGGCGATTCGCGCCCTGGTCGAGGCGGCGCGCCGGACCTGACCTACTCCAGGCAAGAACCTCTTGCTGGTCCGAGGAATCGTCGTGCGAGGCCGAGGGATCGCGTCGCTATCATCGCCGGAACCCCAAAGCCCAGGACATCTACAATGCGTATTCTCGTGGTCGGCGCCGGCGCGATCGGCGGCTATTTCGGTGGACGGCTGCTCGCCGCCGGCCGCGACGTCACCTTTCTGGTGAGGCCGCGCCGCGCCGCCGAGCTTGCCCGGACCGGATTGATCGTCCGCAGCAAGCTGGGCGACGTCGACATCGCGTCTCCACCGACCGTCGGCAGCGACGCGATTGCGGGTCCGTTCGACCTTGTGCTGGTGAGCTGCAAGGCCTTCGACCTCGCCGCCGCCATGGACGCCTTCGCTTCAGCCGTCGGTCCCGGCACGATGATCCTGCCCCTCCTGAACGGTATGGCCCATCTCGATGCCCTGGCCGCGAGATTCGGCACGGGTGCCGTGTTGGGCGGCCAATGCGCGGTTTCGCTCACGCTCGATCCCGAGGGCCGGATCCTGCACCTCAACGACACCTGCGGCCTGAGCTATGGCGAGCTGGATGGCACCAACACGTCGCGATTGGCGGCCGTGGCGGAGGCCTTTGCCGGCCCCGGCAGCGGCGGGCCGACCGAGAGCATCAAGCAGGAGATGTGGGAGAAGTGGGTGTTCATTGCCACGGCCGCGGGCATCACCTGCCTGATGCGCGCCGCTGTCGGCGACATCGTGGCGGCGGGCGCCGCCGACCGTGCAGTAGCGCTGCTCGACGAGATCTCGGCCATCGCCGCCGGCCAGGGCTTCGCCCCGCGTTCCGTCGCCGCCCAGCGTGCGCGGACGATGCTGACGGCGGCGGGCTCGCCCTTCACCGCCTCGATGCTGCGCGATGTCGAGAACGGCCGCGCGATCGAGGCCGATCATGTGCTGGGCGACCTCCTCAAACGTGCGGGTGCCAAGCCGACGCCGATGCTGAGCCTCGCCCATGCGCACCTCAAGGCCTACGAGGCGCGCCGCGCGCGGCAGTAGGATCGCTCTGCCACCCGAACGAAGCGCGGAATCCTTTGCGTCGCTCAGGACGATAAGAGGGAGTGGCTCGCTCCCGTTCCTACCTGTCCAGCCAGACATCCTCATAGCGCGAGCCGTTGTAGAGGCTGTTCACCATTGGCCTGAAACCCTTCACGTAGGGATGCCAGCAGCTGCCCGAGGCGTTCCACATGATGATCGGCCGCGCGCCGTCCGCGAGGAGCTGGCGGTCGATCTCCCACACGATCTTCTTGCGCTTCTCGATGTCGGTCTCCTTCGACTGCAGCGGGAAGAGCTTCTCGATCTCGGGATTGCAGTAGCCGGTGTAGTTGCGCTCCGACTTGCAGGCGTAATGCTCGAAATAGGTCTGGTCGGGATCGTCGACGCCGTTGCCGGTGGTGTTGAGCCCGACCGAGTAGTCCTTGCGCGCCACCTTGGAGAACCACAGCGAGGTGTCGACCAGCTCGAGCTCGCCCTCGAAGTAGACCTCCTTGAGCTGACCGATCAGGATCACCGACGGGTCGCGGTAGAGCAGGTGGTTGCGCGTGGCGACCTTGAGCTTCAGTGGCTTCTCGGCGCTGTAGCCGTGCTTCTTCATCAGCTCGCGCGCCTCGGCGCGGTTCTTCGCCATGTCGGGGCCGTAGCCGCTCACCTGGTCGTACATCTCCCTAGGCAGGCCCCACACGCCGTTGGGAGCAGGCAGCATGACGCCGCCCACGTCGGCCGCGCCCTGGTTGATGATGTCGATGAAGCCCTTGCGGTCGATGCCGAACTGCAGCGCACGACGGATGTCGGGATTGTCGAACGGCGGGGCGTCGCGGTTCAGGATCAGGTTGGTGCTGTTGTTCATCGCCGCGGTCTCGCAGATCGCCTGCGGCGCCTGGCTCTTCATGTCCTTCAGAAGCGGGATGGTGACGGCGTAGGGCGCCGTCATGTCGAAGCGATTGGAGACGAAGCCCAGGATCGCCGTCGAGCGCGAGGGTACGATCGAGAACTCGATGCCGTCGAGGTAAGGCTTGCCCGGCTTGAAGTAGTCCTTGTTGCGCGCGACCTTCACGAATTCCTTCTGCTTGAATTCGACGAAGCGGAAGGGGCCGGTGCCAACCGGGCGCTGCCGCATGTCGGCGGCCGAAACGTGGCAGGGATAGACAGGGCTGTAGCCCGAGGCGAGCAGGACCAGCAGCGAGGGCTGCGGCTGCTTGAGGTGAAACGTCGCCTCATGATCGCCGTTCACCGTGATCTTTTCGACATTGCCGTACCACGACGTGCGCGGGTTCTTGCGCAGCTTCACCTCGCCGGTCCCGGCCAGCATGTCCCAGGTGCATTTCACGTCCTTGGAGGTGAAGGGCTTGCCGTCGTGCCACTTCACGCCCTGGCGCAGCTTGAAGGTGAGCTCGGTGCGTGACGCGCTCCAGGTCCAGCTTTCGGCCAGGTCGGGCCGGATGGACTCGAGGCTGTTCTGCGGGACCTGCTGGTCGAAGACGACGAGGTTGTTGTAGATGCCCATGAAGGGCACGACCGTCGAGGTCGTCGCCTCCTCGTGGATCGAGCCGCTGGGTGGGTTGTCCTGGAAGTACATTCTCAGGACACCGCCGCTCTTCTGGGCGTGCGCCACTGTCGCGCTCGTGAGCGTGGCGGCGGCCAGCAACAGCCCAATGAATATCCGCATCGTTCTTCCTCCCTGTTCTTGCCGGGAGGATGCCGTGACCGTTCGCAGACGTCGAGCGGGCGAAGCCGCGACGCGGATCAGGCCCCGTAGTCGGACGGTGGCCGATCCTTGCGGAAAGCCTTCAGCACGAGATGGTCGAGCGAGATTGGGCCGGGGCCGGCGATGGCGAGCCAGGCGAACATCACGAAGTAGGAGACTTCCTCGAAGCCCAGCAGCGTCTCCAGCGAGTCGATATTGCTACGCTTGGCGGCGACGATGGCCACGACCATCACGATCATCAGCGGCACTGAGGCGAAGCGGGTGAGTAGGCCCAGCAGCAGCAGGATGCCGCCCACGAACTCCACGCCCGAGACGAACGGAGTGAGGATCTCCGGCGCGGGAATCCCCATCGCCGCGAAATTCCTGGTGATGCCGGGAAGGTTCTGCAGCTTGGTCCAGCCGGTGCCCATGAACACTCCGCCGACCACGATGCGGACGGCAAGAGGTGCTGCCCAGGAGAAATAGCCCGCCACGATCCGGGACCAGTCGTAGAAGACGGTGATCACTGCATTCATTTCCGCCTCGTCCCCAGTTGGCCGTCGGCGGACATTGTCGTTGCACGGCGGTAAACGACAATCACTTTCACGGCAAGGGCAGTCCTACCGGCCGAAATAGTCCGCGATGTCGCCCTGGATCGCCCTGGCGGCGGCGATGTCGGCGTCGCCGCCCGTCACGTCGCCCTTCTGCCGTCGCGCGACCCCACGCCGGTAGAGCGTGCCGGCGTTCCTGGGGTCGATCCTGAGCGCGGCACCGTAGTCGGTGATCGCGGACTCGAGCTGTCCGAGCTTGAGCGCGGCGGTGGCCCGATTGGCGAAGGCGAAGTCCGCATCGGGCATGAGCCGGATCGCCTCGGCGAAATCCAGCATCGCGCGCTCGTGCAGGCCCTTGAGGGCGAAGGCGAGGCCGCGGCCATTGTAGGCCAGGCCCATGCTGGGCATCAGCCGGATGGCCTGGCCGTAGTCCTCGATGGCACGATCATGCAGGCCCCGGTTCTTGTGGGCGAAGCCGCGGTTGAAGAACGCCACCGCATGGTCCTGCGGCGACTCGCGACTGGACAGGATGACGGCATCGCAGCCCTGCATGACGTGCCGATCGTCTGTGCCGCGAAGGTCGAAGCACCAGCGACGGAGCTCGGCGTAGTTCTGCGGTGGGGCCAGGACCGTGGTGGCGACGGGCGTGGTGACGGGGCCACCTTGCGGACGGAGCGCGAGGCCTCGGGTACGCGAATCCTGCGCCGCCGTGAGCGTCGCCTCCTGCTCGCGCTGCCTGGCCTCGGCGGCCTGCAGGTCCTTCTCCAGCGCCCGGATCGCCGCCTGGTTGAGGTCACGCTCGCCATCGGTCTGGACGACCCGCTTGCGCTCGGCCTCCAGCGCCTTGCGCAGCGTGTCCGATTCGCGTGCCGCGGCACTGGCCGCGGTGGCGGCCTGGCGGATGCGAAGCTGCGCCTCGGCATCGTCGAACGCGGCGGTCGCCGTCTGCGCCCAGGCGGGCGGGCAGACGATGACCATCGTGCCGAGAAGGCAGCACAGCCGAAGGGTTCTCGCGAGGTCCATGTCGGCCGTCAGTTCCGCCGGAAGCGGGCGAGCTCACGTTGAATGCGTTCGAACTCGACCGGCGAGGCGAGCTGCCGGGCTTCGTTGAGTTCCGCCCGGCTGCCGGCGGCGTCGCCCTTGGCGGCGAGGATGAGGCCGAGGAGATAGTGCCTGCCGGCGCTCTTGGGGGCCTTGTCGACGGCGGCTCGCGAATCGGCATAGGCCTCGCCGATCCTTCCCAACTGCAACAGGACCAGCGCCCGTGAATCGAGAGCGTTGCCGTCGTCGGGCTTCAGGCGAAGGGCCTGGTCGCAGTCCGGCAAGGCTTCGCGGGGGCGGCCGGCGAGGGCCTTGCCCCAGCACCGGCCATTCCAGCGGCTGCCGTTGTTGGGCTCGAGCTGGACGACCTTGTCGTAGTCCTGCAGCGCGCGGTCGTACCGGCCCAGGTTGAGGTAGGCAAGGGCGCGGTTGGCGAACGACGGGGCGTAGTCGGGCTGTTGCCTGATGGCTTCGTCCTGATCCTGGATCGCGAGATCGTACTGTCCCTTGCGGAAATAGGCGAGGCCGCGCCCGTAAAGCAAAAGGAAGTCGTCGGGTCGGAGCCTGAGGCCGCGCTCGTAGTCCTCGATGGCGAGATCGTATTGGCCCTTGGAAGAATATCCGAGGCCACGCATGAGAAGCGCGCCGGCGATGCGCCGCGGTGTCTCGCGATTGGCCTGGATGACGATGTTGCATCCTTCCAGCATCTCCTCGCCTCGACCCTCGAAGCACTGCCTGGACGCCCCTTCGTAGGCTTCCTGCGTCGGCCCCCCTCCTTGCGGCGGCCCCGAGGCGGTCGGTGGCGTGACCTGTGGAGGCGGGACTGGCGTCGCCTGCGGAGGCGCCGCGTCGGGCTGCCGGCCGGCCGTCTGGCCGCGCGCTCGTGCATCCTGCGCCGCCTTCAATGCCGTGTCGGTCTCGCGTTGCCGGGTTTCGGCAGCCTTGAGGTCCTTCTCCAGGCCCTTGAGGACGGCCTGGTTCAGCTCGCGTTCACTCTCGGTCTGGACGACGCGCCGGCGTTCGACCTCCCGCTCCTTGCGCAGGCTCTCGACCTCGCGCGCGGCGGCGCTGGCGGCGGTGGAGGCCTGCCGGACGCGCAACTGCGCCTCGGCATCGTCGAAGGGCACGGCAGCGGCCTGCGCCCAGGCCGGCGACAGCGTGCCTGCGCAGATGGCCATGAGGCCGAAGGCCGTCAGCATCGACACGATCATTTTCGAGGTACGCACTTCCGACAGCTCTCCTACTTGGGAAAATAATCTGCGACGTCGCCCTGGATCGCCCTGCCAGCCGCCATATCGGCGATGCCGCCGGCCACGTCGCCCTTGGCGCGCTTGGCAAGGCCGCGTCCGTAGAGGGCGCGGGCATTCCTGGGCTCGATCCCGAGAACCGCATTGTAGTCGACGATCGCGGCATCACGCTGGCCGAGCCGCATATGGGCTGCGGCGCGGTTGATGTAGGCGATGGCGTAGCTGGGGTCCGACCGGATTGCCTGGTCGAAGTCCTGCAGCGCGCGGCTGTCCTGGCTCTTGAATGTATAGGCCATGCCGCGGTTGTTGAGGGCGACCGCGTGCTTGGGGTCGAGCCTCAGCGCCTGGTCGTAGTCCTGAATGGCGCGGTCGTACTGTCCCTTGCGACGGTAGGCAAAGCCGCGGCCGACGTAGGGGTCGGTGTAGGTGGGCCTCAGCCTGATGGCCTGGTCGTAGTCCTGGATCGCCCGATCGTTCTGGTCCTTGTTGATCCAGGCATTGCCGCGGTTGTTGTAGGCCTCGGCATAGTTGGGCAGCAGCTTGATGGCCTGGTCGTAGTCCTGGATGGCGCGGTCGTACTGGCTCTTGGCGGCGTAGGCGAGGCCGCGGTTGCCGAAGGCGACGGCGTAGGTCGGCTTGAGCCGGATCGCCTGGTCGAAATCGGGGATCGCCTTGTCGTACTGGCCGAGGCGGCGATAGGCGTTGCCGCGATTGTTGTAGGGTTCGGGCATGCTCGGCAGGTTTCGGATCGCCAGGTCGTAATCCTGGATGGCCCGTTCGCGCTGGCCCAGGCTGGCATAGGTGTTGCCGCGATTGTTGTAGGCCGACGCATAGTCCGGCTTGAGCCGCAACGCCTGGTCGTAGTCCTTCATTGCGCGATCGAAGTCGCTCTTGTTCTGGTAGCCGATGCCGCGATTGTAATAGACCACCGCGAGATCGCCGCCGGCGAAGATCCCCGACTGGATCAGCGCGGTGCAGCCGGCGATGGTCTGGTCGTCGGTGAAGCCGTCCTTGTAGCACCAGTCCTTGTGCTGCTGGCTGGGGCCGCTGACGGCATTGGACGGAGGGGGCGGTGTCGGCGCGGGGGGAGGCTGGCTGGCGATGCTCGGTGGCGTCGGTGCAGGCGGCGTAGGAGCAGGCGGTGCTGGCGCCGGTGGCTGAGCCTGCTGACGTCGGCTTTCCTCGAGCCTTTTCCGTTGGGCCTCCGCCGCCAGACCCTGGGTGCGGGCGTCCTGCGCCGCCTTGAGCGCCGCCTCCTGCTCACGCTGCTTTGCCTCTGCGCCGCGCAGTTCCTGCTCGAGCGTCTTGACGGCTGCCTGGTTCAGCTCGCGCTCGCTGTCGCTCTGGATGACCCGTTGCCGTTCGGTGTCGAGCTCCTTGCGTAGCGCCTCGACCTTGCGCGCCGCCGCGCTCGCGGCGGTGGCTGCCTGCCTTACGCGAAGCTGTGCCTCGGCATCGTCGAACTCAACCGCCTGGGCCCAGGCGTGAGGCGCCGCCGTCATCACACCGAGCGGGGTGCATGCTGCCAGAAGCAGGACCAACAGCCTCAAGGTCCGCTTGCAGCTGGCCGCACCGTTATGGGCAACACCGTTCATAGCGGGACCATAATCAGCTCTCACTGGATTTTGCTTGGATCGATCGAGGATGACAGGGATTTAAGGACAGGTGTTCGAGACCTGCAATAGGTCAAGTTGTTTCGGGTTCAATCATCCCGGCACGAGCTTCCACCGGCAGAGCTGATCCCAGCGGGCGACCCCCAGATCGCGGGTCCGCAGGTTTCCCGACAGTTCCAGCCGCGCACCGGTCAGCCATCGAAAGCGCTCCTTGATCGAGCCGTCGGGCGCTGGCAGAGCCGAAAGGGCAAGGCTGCGACGACCCATCTCGATCGCCCGCAGATCTCGGAACTTCTGATGGAAGCGGCGAGGCGGAGTTCGGCCAATGGGAGGGCGAGCGCCGCCTCGGCGGTCTCCGCCGCTTTCTGGGCGTCGGCTTCGGCCTTGCGCTTGGTCTCGGCCTCCGCCTTGCGCTTGGCCTCGTCGTCGTCGAATTCAGCCTATGCCCAGGCCGGGGACGCCGTCGGCACGACGAGGCTCATGGGTCCACAGACCATCAGGATGAGCACGATCCGCGCGCAAGGGAGCATTCGTGGCGTCTTGCAGGAAAAGTTCCGACGATCGTGCCCTAGCGGGGCAGCCACGGTCGATCCCCCACGACCGCCCGTCGCAGGGCCTTGGTGCTTCTCATCTGGCCGTTGCGCTTGTAGGCGGCGACGATCTTCACGGTTTCGTCGAGTTGTTCGAGCTGGACGCGGTCCCCCAGCGGCTCCAGCTCCCGGCGCAGGAGGGCGGCATGGCTGTCGATGTCGCGGTCCTCGAAGCCAGTGGCGAGCTGGGTCACCAGATCGAGGTAGCTGGAGAGGAAGGCGTCGAAGCGCGCATGCTCGGTCGCCATCTTGTCCCGCGCCATTGCCTTGCGGGCCGTCGCCGCGGCATCGGATTCGTCGATGACCTTCTTCCAGGCATCGAGCTGCAGGGCGGAGCCGATCACGTTGCCGCGCACCGTCACGGCATGCGCCCACAGGCCCCTGATCGCGCGGGCCTCCAGCTCGTTGCGGACGCGGCTGTCCTGGCCGATCTGGACGATGACGTCACGCAGCTGCCGGCGCTGCTCGGGATTGGTGGTCTCCTTCAGCATGCGCTCCAGCGTCTGCAGCGGATTGGCGCTGGCCGTGCCGGAGGTTGAACGGCGCAGGCCTTCCCATTCGCGCTGCAGGGCCTGCGCCTGGCCGAGATCGCTGAAGGCCGCCGCCCCCACGGCGACGCGAAACCCGACCTGGCTCAGGCGGACCTCGGCCTTGCTGGAAGGGTCGAACAGGGGAAGCTCGGTCCGGGTCGAGCTGCGCATGCCTTCCTTGGGGGTGCGGAACGAGCCGCCGCGCACCACGATGCCGCCCGGCTGGCCATGCAGGCGACCGACGCGGTTCAGCCGGAACTGGTCGAGGACCAGCTCCTCGACGTTGCCCAGCATGTCGAACAGGCCGAGGGGATTGGGGTCGAGGAGGCCCACGGGCTGGGCCTCGCCCGCGGACGAGCCGGGGCTGGAGAACCAGGCATATTTGGAAAGATCGGCATTTGCCGGCACGAAGGTCGAGTTGCCGCGTTCGGCGTCGCCTACCGCCAATCCGCCACGGACGGCGAACTCCCATTCCGCCTCCGACGGCAGGCGGGCGAAGCCGGCCCGGCCCGACGCCTTGGGCAGGGCGTCGAGCCTGTTCTCGTAGATCCAGCGATTGAGGCGGCGCGTGAATTCCACCGCATCGAACCAGCTCACGCCCGCCTTGGGAAGCGCGGGGCGGCCCGATTTGCTCTCGCCGCACGCCGGCGCCCCCATGACGGCATCGTACTGCTGGTTGGTGACCTCGTATTTTCCCAGCAGGTAGAAGCGCGCACCCGCCTTGTCCTCGAACGGCCCCGCGACGAAGTCGGTGCGCAGCGCGCCGCTCGCGGGAATCTCCTCGTCGAGGCCGCCCAGCAGCACCTCGCGGTCGTCGAGATAGGTCCGCTTGTTCGTTCCGCTCGCTCGGCTGGTGCCGATGGGACGAAAGACCATCGTACCGCCGCAGGGGAGCGGCAGGAGGACGTCGTCGGCCATCGTCTTGGGGTTCCAGTCGAGGATGTCCCACTTGGGCGCCGTCTGTGCTGCGGCGCCTGACGCGGTCGTCAGCAGCGCCAGGGCCAGGAGGGCGGAAAGATCGCGTTTCATCGGCCTTTCTTACCCCGCCATCCAGCCGCCATCGACCATGAGATTCTCGCCGGTGATGAACGTGGCCTCGTCCGAGGCGAGGAACAGGGCCGCGTTCGCAACGTCCTCCGATCGGCCGAGCCGGGGCAGGGGCGTGCGGGCGTGGCTATAGTCGAGCCAGCGCTGCTCGACCGCGCGGCCCGACTTTCCGGTCAGGATCTTGCCCGGCGCCACGGCGTTGCAAATGATGTTGTCGCGGCCGTAGTCGGCGGCGATCTGGCGCGTGAGATAGACCACGCCCGCCTTCGAGGTGCCGTAGGACACGTCCTCGGGCGAGGAGATCATGCCGTGCTGGGACGATATATTGACGATGCGCCCCCGTGCCTCGTGGCGGATCTCCTGAGTGAGCATCTGGCGGACGGCGGCACGGCACATCAGGAATACGCCGGCGAGGTTCACCGCCATGACGCGGTTCCACTCCTCCAGGCTGGTGTCGGTGAGCTTCTTGCCGACGCGGATGACGGCATCGTTGACCACGATGTCGAGTCGGCCGGTGGGGAGGGTGGCGCGGCGCACGGCCTCCTCGACGTCTGCTTCGCTCGAGACGTCGCCCTGAAAGAACGGCACGTCCAGGATCTTGTGCGTGGGCTCGCCGCCTTCGACCACCGCCTCGGTGATGTCCATCAGCAGGAGCGTCGCGCCCTCGGCCTGGAACTTGCGCGCGATGGCGCGGCCGATGCCGGAGGAAGCGCCGGTGATCAGGGCGGTCTTGCCGTCGAGTCTTTTCATCGCTGCCTGAGGATCATGTTGCGCTCCAGTTTGGCGACCCAGCGGGCGAAGGGCCAGAGCAGGACGAAGAAGATGATGGCGGCGGCCGTGAGCGGGGTCGGATTGTAGGTCTGCTCCTGGGCGACCCGCGCCGAACGCAGCAGCTCCGGAAGGGTCACGAGGGCCGCGATCGAGGTGGTCTTCACCAGCTCCAGCGAGTTGGAGGCGAGCGGCGCCATCACCCGCGCGATGGCCTGGGGCAGGATCACCAGGAAGATGACCTGCAGCGGATGCAGCCCCAGCGCGCGGGCCGCCTCGCGCTGGCCGGGCGGCACCGATTCGATGCCGGCGCGGAAGATCTCGCCATAGTAGCCCGAGTTGTTGAGCGTCAGTGCCAGGACGCAGGCGGCGAAGGAGGGCAGCTTCAGTCCGAGGAAGGGCAGGCCGTAGAAGATCAGGATCAACAGCACCAGCACCGGGAAGGAGCGGAACAGGTCGATCCACACCAGCAGCGCCACGTTCAGCCACTTGTGGTGGAAGCTGTAGAGCACGGCGAGGGTCAGCCCGACGACGAGGGCGATGGGCAGCGTCACCACGGCCAGAAGCAAGGTGACTTGAAATCCCTGCCATAGCAGAGGCCAGATGCGGACGAAGGAATCCCAGTCGGCGAAATTGTCGAGGAAGAGATTCAGGGCTTCCATCAGTGCCGCCGTGGCCCCAGCCCTTCGAGCCAGCGGCTGGCGACGACCAGCGGCAGGAAGAACAGGAGATAGAGGGCGGCCGCCAGCGTGAGCGGCGAGGGGTTGGCGGCGATCGCCATGGCGCTCTGCGCGCGGCCCAGCAGCTCGGGCAGCGAGACGGCAGTGCCCAGCGCCGTGCCCTTGGTGATGGCGATGGCGCGGTTGGTGAGGAGCGGCACGGCGATGCGGATCGCCTGCGGCAGGATCACCAGGAACAGGATGCGGAAGAAGCCCAGCCCCAGCGAGCGCGCGGCATCCCACTGGCCGGTCGGCACGGCCTGGATGGCGGCCCAGAAGATCTCGGTCGCGAAGGCCGCCAGCACCGCGCCCAGAGCGACCACCGTGGCGGCGAAGGGCGAGAGCTGGATGTCGGCATAGGGCAGGCCGAAATAGATGAACACGATGACCACGAGCTGCGGCAGCGTGCGGAAGATGTCGACGAAGATGGTGATGGCGATGTCGGCCGGCCGCCACCGCATCGCCCGCACGATGGCGAGCCCGAGGCCGGTGCCGACGCCCACCAGGATGGTGAGCAGCGCCACTTCGACGGTGAGCCAGAACCCGCCCAGGATCGATGGAAAATACTGGGCGAGGATCTGCGCGTTGAAGAAATTGTCGAGGAGCGGGTTCATCTCAAAACCTTTCCTCCTGTGCGGATGCCGCGCAGCGAAGGTGCCCTCGTCATACGAAGGCGGAGGGGTCATGAGCGCCAAATCGCGCCTCTGGCCCCTCCGTCGCCTCCGCGTTTTCGAACTTCGTTCGAAAAGCGCGCGGACGGCGCCACCTCCCCGCGCTTGCGCGCAGGGAGGAAAGTTGAATCAGTTGCACTTCACCTCGTGCGGCGTCGCGTCGTGGCCCTTGAAGCCGGGAGGGCCGTAGCCGGGGAAGATCGTGTGGATCGTCGAGCTCGCATCGGGCTTCGAGCCGTACCACTTCTCGTACATTTTCACGAGCGTGCCGTCCTTCTTCATGCACTCGATCGCGCCCTCGACGGTGTTGCGATACTCGGTGCTCTCGAGACGGAAGGCGTAGCCGAAGTTGCGGCCGTTGAAGTCGTTGAAGCCGACCTTGATCGCCTTGTTCTGGCTGGCGGCGAACACCGCGGTCGGGATCTCGTTCAGCGCCGTGAAGGCGCGGCGCGTGATCACGGCCTGCACCGAGTCGGGGAAGCTGTCGTAGCGCTGGACCTCGAAGCCGTACTTCTCGGCGTTGGCAGTGGCCCAGGTGTCCGAGATGGTGCCGCGATTGACCGCGAGCTGCTTGCCCTTGAGGTCCTCGAAGCCCTTCATCGCGTCGGCGGCGCGGATGATGAAGCCGTTGCCGGTGGCGAAGAACGGCTCGGTGTAGAGCATGCGCTCGGCGCGCTCGGCGGTGATGTTGAGCGGATTGACGGTGAACTCGATGCGCTTGGAGAACAGCGCGGCGAACAGTCCGGAGAAATTGATGTCGACGATCTCGACGTCGGGCCGGCCGATGCGCTTGGCGAGATCCTTGATCATGTCGACGCCGAAACCTTCAGGGCCGCCCGCGCCGCGCACCATCCAAGGCGCCACGCCGAAATCCGAACCGACGACCAGCTTCTGGCCCTTGGGATGGTCGGCCTCCTGCGCCGCAGCCATTCCCGAGACAGCAAGCGCCGCCGCTATCGCGATGATCCGTCCAAACATGCTGAAACTCCTTGTTGCGCGTGACCCGACGATAGGGCCGGGAACCGTTGGACGTCGATCACGTTATGGGCATCGAGGGCGATTGTCGCCTTGGAGTCTTGGATGGCGAAAATCTTCATCACGGGCGCCGTGCTGGCTGGCATGACAAGTGCACTGCTTTCACTTCCTGCCCAGGCCTACGATATCCCTGCCGACGTGCGCGGCCAGGTCGACGACATGATGAAGCGCTCCGTGCTGGCGCCGCCGGTTTCGCCGACCGCGCCATGCGGCACCGTCGTCGTCGGCCAGGAAAAGAACTGGGCCGCGCAAGCCCCTTGGAAGCGCGTCTTCTCGCACCATCCGTCCGAATGGCCGTGGATGCGGCAGTACCCGGCCGGCACCACGATGCGCTTCTGCCAATACACCGCGCCGGTGGTCGGCATCCGTCCCGAGGTAAGCTACACGGCCGAGGTCGTGACGATGAGCCCGACGGCGGCCCAGCTGATCACCTGGATGTCGAACGCCTGCCGCGTGGCGATCGGCATCACCAGCGCCTCGCCCACCACGTTCGAGCATTGCGTGCGCGGCCTCTATTACGGCCTGCCGCTGTCGGCACCGGACGACAAGAAGCAGGTCATGGGCATCCGCCAGTTCTCGGGCGGCCAGTTCGTGGTCGCGGGCGCGATGACGCTCGAATCGTCGCGCGGCGGCGTGGTCTGCCATCGCGATGGCGTGGCCTTGCTGCGCGAGCGGCCGGGCTTGCCGTCGATCGGCTATTTCGTGCTCACCGAGACGCCGGGTGGTCCCGCGCTCAAGCAGGTGAACGACGGCGAGCTGGCGGAATGCTTCAAGATCGCGGCGCCCAAGGAATGGCCCGGTGGTTCATGGGCACAGCCCGCCGGCACGACGCGCGAGCAGTTCTGGGCCGCGTTGCCCAAGCTCGATCGCGCGCCCTCGCAGTTCGGCCTCACCGCCAAGAGCGACCTCGATCCGCCCGAAGCCTGGCGCCGCGTCGTCCGCGAGGCTCAGATCGCCGCACTCAAGAGCGATCGCCACGTCATGATCGACGCCTTCGTCCTCGCCCACGCAAGCGAGCTGCTGCGCTGAAGATCGACATTCCTCCCCTTCGCGGAGTCCGCGAAGGGGAGGAAAGTTTTATCCTCGCTGCACGCTGGCGCCCCCATCGACCGGCAGGGTGACGCCCGTGATGAAGTTGGCGTCGTCCGAGACGAGGAACAGCGCGGCATTCGCGACGTCCCAGCCGGTGCCCATCTTCCTACGCAGCGGCACTTTCGAATCGCGCTCGGCTTCCACCTGCTCACGCGTCTTCTTGAAGGTGCGCGCGCGGGTGTCGACGGCCATCGGCGTGTTCATCAGGCCAGGCAGGATCACGTTGGCGCGGATGCCGTATTGCGCATTCTGGTAGGCGAGCTGCTCGGTGAAGGAGACCATCGCCGCCTTGGTCGCCTTGTAGGCGACGTAGGGATAGGTGGTGATCACGGCCATCGACGAGATGTTGACGATCGCGCCGCTCTTCTGCTCCCGCATGATCGGCAGGACGGCCTTGCAGGCGAAGATGCAGCTCTTGAGGTTGATCGCCACGCAGCGGTCGAAGGCCTCGCTGGTGATGTCCAGAAGCTCAGCGTCGCCGCCCGAGATCGATACGCCCACGTTGTTGTGCAGGATATCGACCCGGCCCCAGCGCGCATGGGCATCGGCCACCATGGCCTTGATGTCGGCTTCGCTGGTGACGTCGGCCTTGAACGCCACCGCCGTGCCCTGATTCTTGCCGATGATATCGACCGTCTCCTGGGCCGAGGCGAGATTGTGATCGACGCACAGGACCTTGGCGCCTTCGCGGGCGAAGGTGAGGGCCGTCGCACGGCCGTTGCCCATGCCTTCGCCGGGACTCTGGCCGGCGCCGACGACGATGGCGACGCGATCTTGCAGGCGCATGTCAGCTCACTCCAGGGATCGGGTACTGCTGCAGCACCTCTTTGTAATAGGGCTCGTTGTCGATCTTCATGGTCGCCAGCACGCGCACGACCGCGCAGTAGAAGGCGATGGTGAGCACGAGGTCGGTCATGTGCTCGTTGCTGAGGTCCTTCTTGATCTCGGCGAAGGTCGCCTCCGACATGCCGATGTCGCGCACCATCTCGCGCGCGCCCTTGAGGATCGCCTTGGCCAGCGGCTCGAGCTTGGAGGGCTTGCCCTCGGTCTCGGCGAACAGGCCCTGGATGTCCTCGTCGGTGACGCCGAACTCCTTGCCGATCTTCACGTGGTGGGTGAATTCGTATTCCGACTTCTCCATCCAGCCCACCTGCAGGATGGCGAGCTCGCGCAGGCGCGGGTCGAGCTTGCTCTTGAAGCGGATGAAGCCGCCGATGCCGTTGAAGGCGCGCGCCATGTCGGGGCTGTTGACCAACAGCTTATGCAGGTTGGTGTTGCGTTTCAGCATGTCGCGGTATTCGGGCGCGACCTGGTCGGGCTCGAGATAGGGAAGGCGGGCCATTGATGTCTCCTCTTTGATCTTTGCTGGGAGCGCGCCACTCCAGTGGCGCATCATCTCATGACTTCCGAGCGCCACTGGAGTGGCGCGCTCCCAG
>CANIRG010000054.1 GCA_947469635.1 Rhodospirillales bacterium
GAACTGCGCACTCTTCGCACCGCGTCCTGCCAGCCGGCGTAGCGGCGGTCGCGGGAGGGCGCGTCTTCGGCAGGCTGGAAGGCGCGGTCGAGGGCCCAGGTCTTGGACAGGGCTTCGAGCGAAGGCCAGAGGCCGGCCTGCAATCCGGCCAGGAAGGCGGCGCCGAGCGCGGTGGTCTCCGTGACCTTGGGACGTTCCACGGGCGCGCCGACCGTGTCGGCCAGGCGCTGCATCAGCGGGTCGTTGGCCACCATGCCGCCGTCGACCCGCAGCTCGGCGATGGTGGCGCCGTCGGCGCGCATCGCTTCGACGAGGTCGCGGGTCTGGTAGCAGACCGAATCGAGCGTGGCGGCGGCGATCTCGCCGGGGCCGGAATCGCGGGTGAGGCCCAGGATGGCGCCGCGCGCCTCGGCATCCCAGTAGGGCGCCCCCAGCCCGACGAAGGCCGGCACCATGTAGACCTGGTGGGCGGGATTGGCGCGTTTGGCCAGCGCCTCGACGTCGGGTGACTTCGCGATCAGCTTCAGCCCGTCGCGCAGCCATTGCACGGCGGCGCCGGCCACGAAGATGCTGCCCTCCAGCGCATAGGTGCGCTTGCCGGCGAGCTGATAGGCAATGGTGGTGAGCAATCGGTTCTTCGAAGCGACGGGCTTGTCGCCGGTGTTGAGCAGGGCAAAGCAGCCGGTGCCGTAGGTGGCCTTGACCATGCCGGGCGCGATGCAGGCCTGGCCGATGGTGGCGGCCTGCTGGTCGCCCGCCATGCCCAGCACCGGCACGGGCGCACCGAGGATGTCGGCCGTGGCGACGCCGAGGTCGCCGGCGCAATCCACGACCTTGGGCAGCATCGAGGCCGGCACGCCCAGCATCTTCTGCAGGTCGGCGTCCCAGGCGCCCTTGTGGATGTCGAGCAGCAGCGTACGGCTGGCGTTGGTCGCGTCGCTCGCATGCACCTTCCCCCCTGTGAGGCGCCACAGCAGGAAGCTCTCGATCGTGCCTGCCGCCAGTGCGCCCCTGTCCGCCGCGGCGCGGGCGCCGGCGACATGGTCGAGGATCCAGGCGATCTTGGTGCCGGAGAAATAGGGATCGAGCAGCAGGCCGGTCTTGTCGGCCACCATCTTCTCGTGGCCGGCGCGCTTCAGCTCGGCGCAGTGATCGGACGTGCGGCGGTCCTGCCAGACGATGGCGTTGTGCACGGGCTTGCCGGTGGCCCGGTCCCACACGACCGTGGTCTCGCGCTGGTTGGTGATGCCGATGCCGGCGAGCGCCTTGGCGTCGAGCCCGGCCTTGGCCAGCGCCCCGCGGCAGACCTCGACCGTGGCGCTCCAGATCTCCTCCGCGTCGTGCTCGACCCAGCCGGGCTGCGGGAAAATCTGGGGCAGTTCCTTCTGCGCCGTCGCCACCGGCCGGCCGTGCCCGTCGAAGACGATGGCGCGGGTGCTGGTGGTGCCCTGATCGATGGCGAGGATGTGCTGGGCGGCCATTACGGCCGAAATTAGTGCGCCCGGTCGATGGCGAAGTCCACCGCTTCGAGCAACGCGTCCTTCAACGCGGAATCGCCGAACAGGCCGAGCGCATCGCGCGCCATGGCGCCGTAATGGCGGGCCCGTTCGAACGTGTCGCCGACGGCGTTGTGGCGCTCCATCAGGCACTGCGCCCGGGCGAGATCGGCCGGCTGCTGGTCGAGCGCCTGGATGGTGCGCTTCCAGAACTCGCGATCGACGGCGCCGCCGCGCAGGAAGGCCAGGATCACCGGGAGCGTGATCTTGCCCTCGCGGAAGTCGTCGCCGATGCTCTTGCCGAGCTGGGCCTCGCGGCCGGCGTAGTCGAGCGCATCGTCGACCAGTTGGAAGGCGATGCCGAGGTTCATGCCGAAGCTTTCGAGCGCCACGCGCTCGGCGCCGTTGCGGCCGGCGACCATGGCGCCGACCTCGGCCGACGCGGCGAACAGGCGGGCAGTCTTGGCCTTGATGACCTCGAGATAGGTCGCCTCGGGCGTGCTGATGTCGCGCTGGGTGACGAGCTGCAGCACCTCGCCCTCGGCGATCGTCGAGGAGGCACGGCTCAGCACGCCCAGGATGTCGAGCGCGCCGACATCGACCATCAGCTCGAAGGCGCGCGTGAAGAGGAAGTCGCCGACCAGCACCGAGGCCTTGTCGCCCCATACCGAATTGGCGGTGGGCTTGCCGCGCCGGAGAACGCTGACATCGACCACGTCGTCGTGCAGCAAGGTGGCGGAATGGATGAACTCCACACAGGTCGCGAGCCTGATGTGGCGATCGTCGTCGGCGGGGTAGCCGCAGAGCCGGGCCGCCGCGACCGTGAGCAAAGGCCTAAGGCGCTTGCCGCCGGCACTGACCAGATGCTGGGCGAGCTCGGGGATCAGCGCCACCGGCGACCGCATGCGCGCCAGGATCTCGCGATCGACCCGCGCCATGTCATCGGCGCACAGCGCGAGCAACGGCTCGAGGCCGGGAACCTTGCGCTTGCCCTCGAGGGAGACGACGGTGGCCATGTTCAGAGCATAATCCCGGCGTGATCCCGAGGGTTGCGACACGATGTCGTGAAACGATGATGCAAATTTCTAGCACGGAATACGCGCCGACCGAAGACACACTGCTTGGAGGCCGGGTGCGATTGTTGCAGCCACGGCGAGGATATCGCGTGGCAGTCGATGCCGTTCTCCTTGCCGCTGCAGTCGATGTGCATGAGAACGAGCGCGTGCTCGATCTCGGCACCGGGGTGGGAGCCGTGGGTCTCTGTCTCGCCACGCGTGTCGAGCGCTGCACTGTGGTCGGTATCGAGCTGCAACAGGTGCTCGCGGCCTTGGCGGTTCGCAACGCCGCCCTGAACGGCTTGGGCGACCGCATCCGAACTGTCGTGCATGATATTGCGCGCGCCCTGCCGGAAGATATCGGGCCATTCGATCATGTAGCGACCAACCCGCCCTATCTCGCGGCAGCGGTGGCCGATCCCTCGCCCAACCCGATCAAGGCGTTGGCGACCGTCGAATCGAGCGCCGACCTCGGACGCTGGCTGGGTGTCGCGACCGGCGCGCTGGGGCCCGAGGGCACGCTCACCCTCATCCATCGCAGCGACCGGCTGGAGGAGATCATCGCTCACCTCGAGCGGCTGGGCTGGCGCGACATCACCATCAAGCCGCTGGCGCCGGCAGCGCGCGTGCTGCTGCGCGCCCGTCGCGCGGCAGCGCTTGCGCGGCGCGATCTCCCTCCGCTGGTCCTGCATCGACCCGACGGAGGGTATACGGCGGAGGCCGAGGCAATTCTGCGCGGCGGCCAGCCCCTTGCCTTCTAGGGTGGGCGTCGCGACATTGAGTGCATGTTCAATTGGATAAAAAATCGCTTTCGCCGCCGGCCCGTCGTGCCTGTGGTGCGTCTCTCGGGTGTGATCGCCAGCGGCGGCATGTTGGGTGCGCGCGGCCTGTCGATCGAATCGACGGCCCCGCTGCTCCATCGGGCCTTCTCGACGCGCGGGGCCAAGGCGGTGGTGCTGTCGATCAACTCGCCGGGCGGGTCGCCCGTGCAATCCGCGCTGATCGCCCAGCGCATCCGCCTGCTGGCCAGCGAGAAGAACCTGCCGGTGATCGCCTTCGTCGAGGACGTGGCAGCCTCGGGCGGTTACTGGATAGCCTGCGCCGCCGACGAGATCCTGGCCGATGCGGCCTCCATCGTGGGCTCGATCGGCGTGGTTTCGTCGGGCTTCGGCTTCCAGGACCTGATCCAGCGCCACGGCATCGAGCGGCGCGTGCACACCTCCGGCAAGCAGAAGGCGATGCTCGATCCCTTCCGGCCGGAGAACCCGGAGGACGTCGAGCGGCTGAAGAGCCTGCAGGCGGAGATCCACGACAACTTCAAGAACTGGGTGCGCAGCCGGCGCGGCGCGGCGCTGAAGGGCGACGACGACACGCTGTTCTCCGGCGAATTCTGGACCGGCAAGCGCGGCCTCGAGCTTGGCCTCGTCGATGGGCTGGGGGAATTGCGCGCGACCCTGCAGGCGCGCTATGGCGACAAGGTGCATCTGCCGGTGATCGGGCCGCGCCGTCGCCTGCTGCAGAGATTTGGCCTCGGTGGCGGCCTGCCGGGCGGCATCGGGGGCGGCATCGAGCAGATCGGGCCGGCCATGCTGGCGGCGGTCGAGGAGCGGGCGCACTGGCAGCGTTTTGGACTGTGAGGATTTGAGCCGATGAACCTGCGTACGCCTGTCGCCTCCGACGATCTCGCCGCGGTCCGCACCTGGTTCGACACGCTGTCGAAACACTGCCGGGCCGTCGACTACGAGGGCGCTCGGCCGATCTTCGCCGACGACATGATCGCCTTCGGCACCTTCACCGACTTCATGCACGGCCGCGAGCTGGCCGAGCAGAAGCAGTGGCGCAACGTCTGGGGCTGCATCCGCAACTTCCGCTACGAGCTCGACAGGATCGAGGCCATCGTCGCGGCCGACCGGCTCACGGCGGTCGGCATGGGCGTGTGGCAGTCCGACGGCTTCCATCCCAATGGCGACCGTTTCGACCGGCCCGGCCGCACCACGGTGGTGCTGGGTCGCAAGGCCATCGGCGATCCGTTCGTCGCCACCCACACGCACATGTCCCTTTTCCGCGGCACGCCCGACCAGAGCTACGGCAAGTTCACGGGACCCTGAGCTCATCCGAAGACGTTCAGGATCAGGAACAGGAAGCCCGCGAACAGCACCGAGCCCAGCAACATGCAGGCGGGCACGGTGAGCACCCAGGCCAGCAGGATGTTGCGCAAGGTCTCGCGCTGCAGGCCCGAATGGTTGGCGAACATGGTGCCGGCTATGCCCGACGCCAGGATATGCGTCGTGCTGACCGGCACGCCGATCGAATCGGCGAAGCCGATGGTGCCCATGGCGACGAGCTCGGCCGAGGCGCCCTGGGCATAGGTGAGATGGCTCTTGCCGATCTTCTCGCCGATGGTCACGACGATGCGCTTCCAGCCCACCATGGTGCCGAGCCCCAGCGCCACGGCGACGGCGACCTTGACCCACAGCGGGATATGGTTGGTCAGCGGCTCGAACTCGGCGCGGAGATTGTCCAGCGCCGCCGCCTCGGCGTCGTTCACCAGGTTGGTCTTGATGAGGCGGCCGATGGCGCCGTCGATCAGGTAGATGTCGCGCCGCAGCCGCGAGCGCTGGGCGGCGGACAGGTCGTCGACCGATTTGATGCCGGCCAGCAGGGCGCCGACGCTGTCGTTCTTGAAGGCGAGCGCCGGGACCGTCGCGCGGTCGGGCTTGCCCGTCGTGAGATAGCGCGAGAGATGCGTATCCGCCGCCGCGTCGTCGAGCATGCCGGGCGACGGCGCCCTGGCGAGGATCGGCCGGATGGCGCGCGACGCCTCGATGACCGGCCGCAGCCCTGCGGTCGAGGGCGGCAGATGGAGCGCGAAGGCCACGGGCACCAGGCCGATCAGCACCAGCATGATCAACCCCATGCCCTTCTGCCCGTCGTTGGAGCCGTGGGCGAAGCTCACGCCGGTGCAGGTGAGCACCAGCAGGCCGCGGATCCAGAGCGGCGGCGGCGCCTTGCCCTCGGGCGAGCGATAGAGCGCGGGGTCGCGAATCAGCTTGCGGGCGAGCACGAGCAGCAATGCCGCCGCGGCAAAGCCGATCAGCGGCGAGGTCAGCAGCACCACCATCGTCTCGGTGAGCTTGCCCCAGTTGACGCCCTCGCCGAAGCCGCCGCGGTTGATGTGCGCGTTCATCAGCCCGACGCCCACGATCGAGCCGATCAGCGTGTGCGAGCTCGAGGCCGGCAGGCCGAAATACCAGGTGCCGAGGTTCCAGATGATGGCCGAGAGCAGCAGCGCGAAGATCATGGCGAAGCCGGCATCGGAGCCGACATGCAGGATCAGCTCGACCGGCAGCAGCGCCACGATGCCGAAGGCCACGGCGCCCGAGGACAGCAGCACGCCGATGAAGTTCCAGCTGCCCGACCAGACCACCGCCTGGGTGGGCGTGAGGCTGTTTGTGTAGATGACCGTGGCCACGGCATTGGCGGTGTCGTGGAAGCCGTTCACGAACTCGAAGGCCAGCGCCACGGCGAGCGCCACGATCAGGGCCGCGAGCGTGGCCGCGCCCAGGGAGCCGTCGAACAGGAACTCCATGTCTCGCCGCCTCAGGGGGCCGGGTCCACCGCGCCCTTTTGATCGACGATGCGGCGATACTGGTCGGGCTGGCGATGGACGGCGAAGTTGAAGGTGGTGTTCTTGTAGCTGCGGCCGGCATCGAGGTCGCAGCGATGGACGATCAGCTCGTCGCCGTCGCCGTTGGCGCGCGCCACCACCTTGCCCGAGGGCGCCACGATCATCGAATCGGCGAGCGAGGGCACGCCCTCCTCGGTGCCGCCCTTGGCCACGCCCACCACCCAGGTGCCGTTCTGGTAGGCGCCGGCCTGCATGGAGAGCTGGTTGTGGAACCACGAATGCTCGTCGTGGTCGGGCGACGGCGCATTGTGCAGCGGCGTGTTGTAGCCCAGCAGCACCATCTCGACGTTCTGCAATCCCATCACACGATAGGTCTCGGGCCAGCGCCGGTCGTTGCAGATGCACATGCCCATGTTGCCGCCGAAGGCCTTGGTGACGCCGAAGCCGAGGTTGCCGACCTCGAAGTAGCGCTTCTCCAGATGCTGGAACGGCCGCTCGGGCTCGTGCTCGGAATGGCCCGGCAGGTGGATCTTGCGGTACTTGGCCACGATGCGGCCGTCGCGCTCGACGAGGATGGAAGTATTGAAGCGGCGCACGCGGCCGTCCTCGTTGGCGAGCTCGGCGTAGCCCAGGCAGAAGCCGAGATCGAGCCGCCTAGCCTCGGTGAAGAGCGGCGCCGTCTCGTTGGTCGGCATCTCGCGCTCGAAGAAGGAATCGATCTCGGCCTGGTCGGCCATCCACCACCGTGGAAAGAAGGTGGTGAGGGTAAGCTCGGGGAAGACCACGAGATCGCAGCCCATGCGCTTGGCTTCGCGCAGATGCGCGATCAGCCGCTCCACCACGTCGCGCCGCGTATGGCTGCGCTGGATCGGCCCCATCTGGGCCGCCCCCACTGTCAGAACTCGTGTCATCGTCACCCTCCGGCGGCAAGTATTGCCGCTGCCGGCGTCAGCTCCAAGCCTCGTTCCCTGGGGGACCGCTCAAAAAAAACGAACCCTCATGAGGATGCCCTCCGAGGCCCATGCCATCGGGATCCGTTCGCGGCGAAGGCCGGCCCCTCAGTGCAAGGGCGGCGAATAGAGCGCGCCGCCGACGCTCCAGAGCGCGTTGACGCCGCGTGCGAACTTCAGCGGCGAGGCCACGCCGACGTTGCGCTCGTAGACCTCGCCGTAGTTTCCGACCTGCTTGATGATGGCGTAGGCCCAGCTCTCGTCGAGCCCCAGCGACTTGCCGCTGCCGGGCTCGACGCCAAGCAGGCGTTGCACCGCCGCCCTCCCGGCCCTGCGCTGGTCGTCGACGTTCGCCCGGGTGACGCCATGCTCCTCGGCACCGAGCATGGCGTAGATCGTCCATCGCACGACGTCGAGCCATTCGTCGTCGCCGGCACGCACGAAAGGCGCGAGGGGGTGGGTCGCGACAGTCTCGGGCAGCACGAGATAGTCGGCGGCCTTGCCGCTGGCCACCACCGTGCCGGCGATCGCCGAGACATCCTGCGTCACGCCCTGGCAGCGGCCGGCAAAAAACGCCTCGTACATCGCGGTCTGGGTGTCGAACATCAGGGAAACCACGGAAAGCTTGCGGAAGGTGAACCAGTCCTGCAGGTCCTTTTCGTAGGGCGTGCCGCGCAGGACGCAGACGGTGCCCTTGTCGAGGCCCGTCAGCCTGGCGATGCCGAGCTTCTTGGCGACCGCGACGGACTGGCCATCGATGAAGTAGACGCCGGCGTCCCTGACACCGGTCCTCGCCGTGCGATCCAGCGTCACGGTCGAGTTGCGCACCAGCACGTCGATGTCGCCCTTCGTGAGGGCCTCGAAGCGGCGCGCCGCGGTGAGCGGAACGAACGTCGCCTTGCCGGCGTCGCCCAGGGTGGCCGCGGCAATGGCGCGGCAAAGGTCCACTTCGATGCCTTCCCATTCCTTCCGCGCGTTCATCACCGAGAATCCCGGCAGCTCGCCGTTGATGCCGCACACGAGCTGGCCGCGCTTCTTGACTGCCGCGAGGGTCGGCTCGGCGCGCGCCGCGAGGCTGCCGCCCAGCAGGAGAAGCCCGACGGAAACGCATGAAATGAAGGTTTTTCCAGCGATACGCATCCGTCTCCGTCTCCCCCAGATGACTTGCGACAAGCGCAGCTTGCTCACTGCCTTTGGCTTGGCGCCTCACGATATCGGTCGGTGCCGCGCTGGAAAAGGTCGCCGACAGGGTTATCCTGAGGGAAGCTTCCGGCAATTCGGGGCATTCGGCGCCGTCGATCGGCGAAAACGATTTGGGGAATCGATATGAACGGGAAACTGCTCGTCGCCTCGGCGACGTTGATCGCTCTTCCGGCCATCGCTGGCGCCCAGTCGCTTCAGGGTCAGGGCGTCTATATCGGCCTCGAGGGCGGCGCGAGCTGGATGCTGAACTCGACCATCTCCGACTCGGTCCTGGGGAACATCGCGACTTCCTACCCGAACCTTGGCTTCGCCGCCGGCGCCGTCGTGGGCTACGACTTCGTCGGCCCGCGCGTCGAGCTCGAAGCCGTCTTCAGGAGCAACACGACGACGGTCCGCGACGCCAACCCCGGCGACGGCATCGACTTCTCGACCCAGGGCACAGTCAACCAATGGGGCGTCATGGCCAACGCCTACTACGACTTCAATGCCGGCGGGACGCTCGTGCCCTACCTCGGCGCGGGTGTCGGCGCCGCCTTCCTCAACGGCTTCGCGGGCGGGGCGACCTCGAACGCCACGGCCTTCGCGTATCAGGGCATCGTGGGCGTCGGCTACAACGTGAACGAAGCCATCCGCATCAACCTCGATGCCCGCTACTACGGAACGACCTCGCCTTCCATGGTCGATGCCTCGGACGGCAGCTCCGTGTCCTTCACCAACAACAACATCGCCGTGATGCTGGGCCTGCAATTCAAGTTCGGCAGGGCCGAAACTGCTCCTCCGCCGCCACCCGTTAACGGTGTGGTGCCGCCGTCCTTCATGGTGTTCTTCGACTGGGATCGTTCGAACCTGTCGGCGCAGGCGCTCAACACGATCAGGCAGGCGGCCGGCCAGTACAAGACCAAGGGCTCGGCCCGCGTGACCGCGACCGGCCATACCGACAAGTCGGGGCCAGAGGCCTACAACATGGCACTGTCGCTGCGCCGGGCGAACACCGTGAAGGACGCTTTGGTGCGCGAAGGCGTGCCGCCCACCGCCATCGCCGTCATCGGCCGGGGCGAGACCCAGCCGCTGGTGCAGACCGCGGACGGCGTCCGCGAGCCGCAGAACCGTCGCGTCGAGATCGTGATCCAGTAGAGTGTTGCTCGGAGGAGCGCGCCACTGGAGTGGCGCGCTCCCTTGAGGCTCGAGGCCGTCTTCGCGTAATGCGCTACGGCCCCGCCTTCTTGACGTCGTTGGTGAACTCCAGCGAGCAGAAGGCGCCGCCCTGGAAGAGGTCGCCGACGGGGTCGGGGCCGATCTTCTCCTGCTCGGCGACGGCGTGGACGCGGTGGTCCTCGCCCTTGCCGGTGGGGCGGTAGCCGAGCTGGCGGGCGCGGGAATTGTCCCACCACGATGCCGCATTGTCCGAGGCGCCGTAGACGATGTCGAAACGGATGTCGGGATGCTCCAGCCCGATGCGCATGAGCTGCACGAGGTCTTCCGGCGAGATCCAGATCGACAGGCGCCGCACGTCGAGCGGGCGCTCGCCGACATTGCCGATGCGCAGGCATGTCACGCTCATGCCGTGCTTGTCTGAATACATCGCGCCCAGCGCCTCGCCGAAAGCCTTGCTGACGCCGTAGCGGCTGTCCGGGCGCACGGTGAGGTCGGTGCCGATCTTGCGCCTGCGCGGATAGAAGCCGACGGCGTGGTTGGAGGAGGCGAAGATCAGGCGCTTCACCCCGGCCACGCGGGCGGCCTCGAACATGTTGTAGCAGCCGATGATGTTGGACTGCAGGATCGCGTCCCACGGACCCTCGACCGAATAGCCGCCGAGATGGATGACACTGTGCGCGCCCTTCACTAGCGCCGCGACCTCGGCGGGATTGGCGAGGTCGGCGGCGACGAAGGTCTCGCTCGGCAGCAGGTCCTTGGGCTCGACCTTGTCGCTCAGCACCAGGCCCGGATAGAGCTTGGCCAGCAACGGCCGGATCATCGTGCCGACGCCACCGGCGGCGCCGGTGAAGACGATGCGGCGGTTCGTGTCGAGAGCTTCAGCCATTGTTCTTTCCTTCAGCCAGCTTGCGATAGCGCTCGAGCGAGCGCGTGAGATGGGCGTGCATGGCGCGGCGCGCCTCGGCGCCGTCGCCGCCGGCGATGCCGGTGACGATGCGGCCATGTTCGTGCTGGATGCGCTCCAGGTAGCGCCGCCGCTCCGCCGGCGTGTCGACCGACAGCCGCACGCTCTGGCGCGGGATGACGTGGCTGCCGAGGAAGGCGAGGAAACGCGGGAACTGGCTGTTGCCGGTCGCCTCGGAGATGGCGCGATGGAAGGCGAAATCCTCCGCCACCGCGCCGTCGCCGCCCTTCAGCGCACGGTCGATGGCCCGCAGCGCGGTGCGGATGCCCGCGACCTGGCGGCGGGTAGCGCGTTCGGCCGCGAGCGCCGCGGCCTCGACCTCGACGGCGAGCCTGAGTTCCATGACCTCCAGCACCTCACCGATCGAGGGCTGGCGACGCGCCGGGATGCGGAACGGGCTGGCCGTGGGATTGGGCGCGACATAGGCGCCCGAGCCACGGCGCGTGATCACCAGCCCGTCGGCGCGCAGGCCCGCGACCGCCTCACGCACGACGGTGCGGCTCACCTTCCAGGCCGAGGTCAGCTCCTGCTCGGTCGGCAGCCGGTCGCCGGGCTGCAGACGGCCGCTGCGGATGTCGGCCGAGAGATGGGCCGTCACCTGCTCCGCGAGATTGGCCGGGGGGCGCTTGTCGATCATGGGCGCCGGATGCTAGCGCTTCGAAAGTTGTCAGACAACTTTAGAACGCGACATCGGCGGCAAGTTCCAGCCTGCGATTTCCTCCCCATTCAAATGGTGCGTCAACGCCGTAGCCGATGACGGGGGAAGAAAGTCAAGACGAGGCCGGCGCGAGCAGGGCTGCGATCTGCTCGGCGAGCTGGCTCTGGAGGTAGGGCTTGGAGAGGCGCGGCAGGTCGAAGGCCTTGCCGGCCGGCAGCTCGGCATAGCCGGTCGCGAGCAGGATCGGCAGGTCGGGCCGCAGCGCGCGCGCGGCCTCGGCCAGCTGCACGCCGGTCATGCCGGGCATGGCATAGTCGGTGATCATCAGCTCGATCGAGCTCTCCGCCTTCAGCACCTCCAGGGCCTTGGCCCCGGAATTGGCGTCGAACACGGTGTGGCCCAGATCCTCCAGCAGCGCCTTGGTGCTGAGGTTGATCAGGAAGTCGTCGTCGACCAGCAGCAAGGTGGCACCCATGGAGTCCTTCCGGTTTTCTATTGCGGGGGGAACGTCGACGGCCTGATCCGCGGCGACCGGGAGCCATAGCTCGGCCACCGTGCCGCGGTCGGGCTCGCTGGCGAGCCGCAGGGCCCCCTTCAGCTGCTGCGCCACACCATGCACCATCGACAGGCCCAGACCAGTCCCCTTGCCGATGCCCTTTGTGGAGAAGAAGGGCTCGATCGCCCGCTTCAGCGTGCCGGCGTCCATGCCGACGCCGGCATCGGAAACGCTGAGGCAGACATAGTGCCCGGCCGCGAGGTCGGGCGAGGTCACCGTCACCTCGCAACGGCGCAGCCCGATCGTCATCTTGCCGCCTTCGGGCATGGCGTCGCGCGCATTGAGCACGAGGTTGAGCAGCGCGAGCTCGATCTGGTTGGGATCGACCAGCACGGCGGGCAGTGCCTCGGGCAGGTCGAGGTCCATCTCCATCGCGGGCCCGATCGAGCGGCGCAGCAGGTTGACCATGCCCTGCACGAGGCCGGCGAGGTCGACCGGACGGGGATCGAGCGCCTGGCGGCGGGCAAAGGCCAGCAGCCGCTGCGTCAGCGCCGCGCCGCGCTGGGCGCCCTGCAGCGCGCCGTCGACCAGCCGGCCCATGCCGGGATCGGACACGGTGCGCTTCTGCAGAAGCTCGAGGTTGCCGATCACCGCCGTCAGCAGGTTGTTGAAGTCGTGCGCCACCCCGCCCGTGAGCTCGCCGATCGATTCGAGCTTCTGCATGTGGCGCAGCTGCTCCTCCGTCCGTTCCCGTTCGGCCGCCTGCGACAGCAGCTCGTCATTGGCGTGCTGGAGCTGGGCGGTGCGCTCCTGCACCCGCCGCTCGAGCCGGTCGTTGGACTGCTGCAGCGCCGCGGCCACGGCCTTGCGCTCGGTGATGTCCGACGAGAGGCCGACCAGCTGCAGCGGCGCGCCCAGCTCGTCGCGCACCATGCGGGCGCGCGCGTCGATCCATTGGACGGTGCCGTCCGGTCCGTGGCGGCGGAACTCGACGGCATAGTCTTCGCCGGCCGTGCTGCTCTGACGGAAGGCCGAGACGATACGCTCGCGGTCGTCGGGATGGACGCTCTCCAGAAATGCCTCCAGCGTGAGCTCGGGCCCCGGCCCGTAGGCATTCTGGAAGTCCTCCGACAGGCTGAGCATGCCGGTCGCGAAGTCGAATTCCCACGGCCCGAGGTTGCCGGCCTTGAGGGCCGTGCGCAGCCGCACCTCGCCCTCGCGCAGGTCCTCGAACAGCAGCCGCGTCTGGTACTGGCGGCGCCGGCCCTTGAGCGCGGTGCGCGCGATGCTGGCCAGGGTCGTGGGATGGAACGGCCGCTCGATGAAGGAGACGTTGCCCAGCGCCTCGAGCCAGCGCGAGGCCATCGGGTTGCGCTCGGGTCCGCCGCCATGGTCGGTGACCAGGATGAAGGGCAGGTCGGACCAGGTCGGCTGGTCGCCGATCCATTCCACCAGCGGCTTGAGGTCGGCGCTGCGCACGGCGTCCTCGGTGATGAGCACGAAGGCGACGTCGGGCCCCAGCGCCGGCACGAGATCGCGCAGGTTGGCGCAAATCTCGCAGGCGACATCGGACTGACCGATCAACGACGCTGCGATCGCCGCATCGCGACCGCGCGGCGCCAGCACGAGCGCACGAAGCCTCGACAAGGGAGGTCCGGCGTTCACTTCCCGCTCGTTCCCGCCCCGCCCCGCGCGGCCCCGCCCCGCCCCGCCCCGTCGTCAACGATCTCGGGCGTGCCGCGCAGCACGCCATGGAAGCCGAGCAGCGGCTCGCCGACACGGATGCCGCCGTCGATGACGTACTCGCGGATCGTGTCCTCGTGCCGGCCGGTGCGCTTCTTGATCACCGAGATGGCGCGCTTCACGGCGCTGCGGACCTCGAAGTAGCGCAGCAGGATGACCGAGTCGGCGAGGTAGGTGATGTCGACCGGCGCCTTCATGTCGGTGCCCAGCAGCCCGTGCTGGGCCACCGTGAGGAAGGTCGCGGCGCCCTGGCGATTGAGGAACTGCAGCAGCTCGTGCATGTGCAGGATCAGCGAGTTCTCCTGCGGCATCGAGGTCTGGTAGCCGTTCAGGCTGTCGATCACCACGGTCTGGGCCTTGGCGCGGACGACGGCGCTGCGGACGCGATGGGCGAACTCGCCGGGCGAGAGCTCGGCGGCGTCGAGCTGCGCGATCGCGAGCTTGCCGGAGTCACGATAGGCTTCGAGGTCGTAGCCCAGCGGCTTGGCGCGATCGAACAGCAGCCCCAGCTCCTCGTCGAAGATGAACATGGCGGCATTGTCGCCACGCTCGATGGTGGCCTTCACCAGCTGCAACGTGAGCAGGCTCTTGCCCGAGCCGGCGGGCCCCAGCAGCAGCGTGCTCGACCCCTGCTCGACCCCGCCGCCCAGCAGCGCGTCGAGGCCGGAAACGCCGGTGCCGAGACGCTTGCGCTCGAAGGCGGTGCGATGCTCGGCCGAGACCAGGCGGGGAAAGACCCGCGCGCCGTCGCTCTTGATGACGAAGTCGTGGTAGCCGCCACGAAAAGCCTGGCCGCGATACTTGATGACGCGCATCCGCCGCCGCTCCGGCCCGTAGTCGGGCGCCAGCTCCTCCAGCCGGATGACGCCGTGGGCGACGCTGTGCACCGTCTTGTCGAGGGCCTCGGTGGTGAGATCGTCGAGCATCAGCACGGTGGCGCTGCGGCGGGCGAAATAATGCTTCAGCGCCAGGACCTGGCGGCGGTAGCGCAGCGAGCTTTGTGCCAGGAGGCGAATCTCGGACAGGGAATCGAGGACGATGCGGGTGGGCGTGAAGCGCTCGACGGCCTCGAAGATGAGCTTGGTCGTCTCCCCCAGCTCCAGGTCGGAGGAATAAAGCAGGCTCTGCTGCTGGTCGGCATCGAGGAGGCTCTCCGGCGGCACGAGCTCGAAGATCTCCAGCCCCGGCGGCAATTCCCAGCCATACGAAAGGGCGGCGTCACGCAGCTCCTCGTCGGTCTCGGACAGGGTGACGTAGAGGCATTTCTCGCCCTTGCGCACGCCTTCGAGCAGGAAGCGCAAGGCCATCGTCGTCTTGCCGGTGCCGGGGCTGCCTTCGAGCAGGAACAATCGCCCCGGCGTAAGTCCGCCTGACAAAATATCGTCGAGCCCTGGAACGCCCATGCTCGCTTTGTCGGCCCCCGCCATCGCTCTCTCCGCCCTTTCACGTCGGCAAAATTGCTGCCGAACCGGCTAACGCCGAGAGGGAAAAAGGGTTGCTGATCCCGAGGAGCGCAAAGGCCCCTCGGCTACGCTCGGGATGACAAAGGTGCTGGGTTTGGCGCGGTGCGTCGATCCAGGGCCGGTGTCATCCCGAGCGTAGCCGAGGGACCTTTCCCGTCCTCTAACCCTCCGCCAGCTCCAGCATCAGCCGCAGCAGCACCTCGGCGCCGGCGGCGAGATCGGTGGCCTCGGTATGTTCTCTCACATTGTGGCTGAGGCCCTCGACCGAGGGCACGAAGATCATCGCCGTCGGGCAGAGCCGCTGCATCATCTGCGCGTCGTGGCCGGCGCCGGAGGGCATGCGCCGCGTGCTGAGGCCGAGCGCCTTGGCATGATGCTCGACGCGATCGACCAGGCCGCCATCGAAGATCACCGGTTCGAAACGCACCAGCACCTTGGTCTCGACCTCGACACGTTCGGCGGCGGCTGTATCGGCGATATGGGCGGCGACCTGGGCCTCGGCCTCTTTCAAGCGCGCCTCGTCGGTGTTGCGCAGGTCGACGGCGAAGACGGCGCGGTTGGGCACCACGTTGATCAGGTTGGGCCTGAGCGCGAGCTGGCCCACGGTGGCGACCTGGTTGCCGCCCATGTCGAGCGCCAGCTTGCGCGCGAACAGGTTGACCGAGGCCGCGAGATAGCCTGCATCTCGGCGCAGGCGCATCGGCGTCGTGCCGACATGGTTGGAGACGCCGGTGACAGTGTACTCGGTCCAGGAAATCCCCTGCACGCTCTCGACGACGCCGATCTGCACCTTCTCCTCGTCGAGGATCGGGCCCTGCTCGATATGCAGCTCGACGAAGGCATGCGGGATGACGAAGCCCGGCTCGGCAGGCCCGAGATAGCCGATGCGGCGCAGCTCGTCGCCGACCGACAGCCCGTCCTTGTCCGAAGCGGCGTAGGCTTCGTCGAGACCGAGGCCGCCGGCATAGACCAGGCTCCCCAGCATGTCGGGCTGGAAGCGCGCGCCCTCCTCGTTGGTGAAGAAGGCGACCGCGATCGGCCGGCGCGTGGTCGTACCCGCCTCGTTCAGGGCCCGCACGACCTCGAGGCCGGCCAGCACGCCGTAGTTGCCGTCGTAGCGGCCGCCGGTGCGCACCGTGTCGATATGGCTCCCGGTCATGACCGGCGGCAGGTTCTCGCGGCCCGCACGCACCCCGATCACATTGCCGATGGCGTCGATCCGGACGGCCAGCCCCAGCTCCTTCATCCAGCTTACGACCAGGTCGCGGCCTGATTTGTCCTCGTCGGTGAGGGCAAGCCGCGCGCAGCCGCCGCCGTCGATGGCGCCGATCTGGGCGAGCGCCGCGATATTGCCCAGAAGATGGTCTTTGGAGAGGGTCGTCATGCCCCAGCCTATCACGTCGCGGTGATCCGGTTTGCCTTGCGCCCGCGTAAAGGGATGGTCACTTACTAGGCCTGCATGTTCCGTATCCTCTCCATTCTGTTCACCCTGCTGGTCGCCGGCCCCGCCTTCGGCCAGGCCGTCGTCACGACCGACAATGTGCGTGCCGAGCTGATCTCGGAAGCCGCCACGGTCAAGCCGGGCGAGCCCTTCTGGGTGGCGCTGCGCCAGACCATGAAGCCGCACTGGCACACCTACTGGAAGAACCCCGGCGATGCCGGCCAGGCGACGGACATCAAATGGACCCTGCCGGCCGGCGCCACGGCCGAGGCCATCGTCTGGCCGGTGCCCGCCGTCATCGATGTGGGCGGAGTGATCAATTACGGCTTCAGCGACGAGGCGATGCTGCTGGTGCGCATCACGCCCCCGGCCGGCCCGGCGACGGGCACGCTGCGGCTCGAAGCGGCCGCCGAGTGGCTGGTGTGCAACGACGTCTGCATTCCCGAGGAAGGCAAGTTCGCGCTCGACCTGCCGGTCGGACCCGCAGCCAAGCCCGCCACCGCGGCGACGCTGGCGCTGTTCGACAAGGCCCGCCGCCAGGTGCCGACCGACAGCCCGTGGCCGGCCCGCTTCGGCGTCGCGAAGGCGGCGGGCGACAAGACCGGCGACCCGACGCTGATCGTCGAGGCCAAGGGGCTGAAGCCCGAGACCGTGCGCGACGTCTATTTCTTCCCGGCCGAATGGGGCTTCGTCGCCCATTCGCCGAAGCATGCCGCGGTCGTCACCGCCGAAGGCATCCGCGTGCCGCTGAAGAAGGGCGACGCCAAGGCCGCCGTGCCGCAGACGCTGGCCGGCGTGCTGGTGCTGACCGAGAAGACAGCCGACGGCAACCAGCGCCAAGCCTTCAACGTCTCGGCCAAATTCGACCCGGCGTTCGTGCCCGCGCCGATGCCGCTGGCCGCCCTTGCCACCGACGAACAGCTCACCCTGTTCGAGGCGCTGCTGTTCGCGCTGGTGGGCGGGCTGATCCTGAACCTCATGCCGTGCGTGTTTCCGGTGCTGGCGATGAAGGCCGCGGCCTTCGCGCGGCTCGCAGGCACCGCACCGGGCGAGATCAGGCGCGACGGGCTTGCCTATACCGCGGGCGTGCTGGCGTCGTTTGGCGCCATGGCCGCGATCGTCCTGGCGATCCGCGCCAGCGTCGGCGAGGTGAGCTGGGGCTTCCAGTTCCAGTCGCCGGTCTTCTCGCTGCTGGTGGCCTATCTCTTCTTCACGGTCGGCCTCAACCTGTCGGGCCTGTTCGAGATCAGCGGCCGCTTCACCGGCATGGGCCAGGGACTGGTGGGACGCGGTGGCACGACCGGCGCCTTCTTCACCGGCGTGCTGGCGGTGATCGTGGCCACGCCCTGCACCGCGCCCTTCATGGCGGCGGCGCTAGGCTTTGCGCTGAGCCAGCCCGGCCCCAAGACCGTGGCCGTGCTGCTGGCCATGGGCCTCGGCCTCGCGCTGCCCTATCTCGTGCTCTCCCTCACGCCGGCCCTGCAGCGCCGCCTGCCGCGGCCCGGCCTCTGGATGGACCGGCTGCGCCAGCTTCTCGCCTTCCCGATGTATGCCTCCGCCATCTGGATGGTCTGGGTGCTGGTCCAGCAGACCGGCGCCGACGGCGTGCTCTATGCGCTGGGCGGCATGGTGCTGATCGGCTTCGCCATCTGGCTGCTGCGCTTCGGGCCGGCCGAGACGCTGGCGGGCTGGCTCAGGCGCGGCACGGCCATCGCCTCGATCGCGCTGGCGCTGGCCGCCGTGGTGAAGATCGAGGAGGGCTCGGCCACCGCCTCTTCCTCGCCGTCGGGCGGCGCCAGCACCGGCGTCAGCTTCGACGGCTGGGAGCGCTTTTCCCGTGCGCGCATGACGGAAGCCGTCGCGGCCGGCAAGCCGGTGTTCGTCGACTTCACCGCCGCCTGGTGCATCACCTGCCTGGTGAACGAGCGGGTTGCGCTGGAGACGCCCGCCACACGCCGCGCCTTTGAACAGACGGGGACCGTGAAACTCAAGGGCGACTGGACCAATCGCGATCCCGAGATCAGCGCGCTCCTGAAGGAGCTGGGCCGGGCCGGCGTGCCGTTGTATCTTTTCTGGCCGCCGGGCGCCGACCGCCCCAAGATCCTGCCGCAGGTCCTGACCGAAGCGGCCATCGTTTCCGAACTGTCGTCGATCCAGCAAGCCAAACGCTAGGAGGCACTCATGTCGAACTTCACCGTGCATCGCCGTTCGTTGATCCTGGGCAGCGCTGCCGTGGCGATGGTTCCTGCAGTCGCCTGGCCGAGCTCCGATCTCGGCAAGGCAGCTCCCGCCTTCAGCGCGACCGACAGCAACGGCAAGGCCTGGTCGCTGGCCGAGCTCAAGGGCAAGGTCGTGGTGCTCGAGACGACGAATCACGACTGCCCCTACGTCCGCAAGCACTACATCTCGACCAACATGCAGACCCAGCAACGCGAAGCCGCCGCCAAGGGCGTGGTCTGGCTCACCGTCGCCTCCTCCGCCACCGGCGAGCAGGGCCATGTCACGGCCGCGCAGGCCAACGAGCTGACCAGGAGCCGCAACGCATCGCCCGCCGGCGTGCTGCTCGATCCGCAAAGCAAGATCGCGCGCGCCTATGGCGCCACGGTGACGCCGCACATGTACATCATCGATGCGGCGGGCATGCTGGTCTACAAGGGCGGCATCGACTCGATCCCGTCGTCCGACGTGGCCGACATCGCCAAGGCCACGCAGTATGTCCGCGTCGCCCTCGACCAGGTGCTGGGCGGCAAGCAGGTGGCGGACTCCTCGACCCGCCCCTACGGCTGCACGCTGAAGTATCCGCGCACCTCGACCTGATGCCGCACGACGGTTGGCATCCCCCCGGGCACGGTCACGCGCCCGGGCATGAGCACGATGAACACCGCCACCACCATCCCGGTGATCGTCATCCAGGCCGCCGGATGGTGCTGGCGGCGGCCACGTTCCTGCCGTTCGGGGCTGCCGCCCAGACGATAGACCCGGCCCGACGCATCGCCGACGCCGCCACGCGCTTTCTCGGCCTTCTCGACGAAGCCCAGCGCAAGCAGGCGATCATCGCCTTCGACTCCGAGAACCGCCTCGACTGGCACTATATTCCGCGCAGCCGCCAGGGCCTGGCGCTCGGCGCCATGAAGCCGCCGCAGGCCGAGGCCGCGCGCGCGCTGTTCGCCTCGGTGCTGAACGAGCGCGGCCTGCAGGCGCTCGACAATGTCCGCATCGTCGAGGGTGTGCTGCGCGAGAGCCAGGGCAGCTTCCGCGATCCCGACCGCTACTACGTCTCGGTGTTCGGCACGCCCGGCACCTTCCCCTGGGGCTGGCGCTTCGAGGGCCATCACCTGTCGTTCAACGTGGCGCTGCCCGCGGCCGGCCGCATCTCGGTGACCCCGTTCTTCCTCGGCTCCCATCCCGCCACCGTGCGCGACGGACCGCACAAGGGCCTGCGCCCTCTGGGACCGGCTGAAGATCTCGCCCGCCAGCTCATGTCGTCGCTGGGCGAGCAGCAGCGGCGCACCGCGACGATCGCCGACCGCTCTTTCGGCGAGATCGTCGCCAGCCCGCAGCGCGAGCGCGACCTCGGCAGCCCGCGCGGGTTGGAGATCGGCCAGCTCGACGGCGCCGCGCGCAACCTCGTGGAAGCGCTGGTCGACCGTTTCGTCGGCGCCCTCGCCCCCGATCTTGCCGCCGCGCAGAAACGCCGCGTCATGGAGCAGGAGCTCGCCCGCTTCCGCTTCGCCTGGGCCGGCCCGCTCGGACCGGGCGAGGCGCATTACTTCCGCGTGCACGGGCCGGCGACGCTGATCGAGCACGACAACACCCAGAACAACGCCAACCACATCCATTCGGTGTGGCGCGATCTCGCCTCGGACTTCGGCACCGACGCGCTGGCCGAGCACTACCGCACCAAGCCGCACCGATAGGCTGGAAGCGCTCGGCGACGATCACGCGGTTCCGCTGCGAGGCCTGCACGAGAGTGTATCATTGGTAAGGAGCACTACCGCGCGAACGAGATCTGGAACATCCTCTCCCCGGGGAAAGACGGGGGAGCACGATGCAGGATCCGGAGCCGAAGGAAGATCAACCCGCGTCCGCGACAACGCAGACGCCGAATCAGGGCGAGAGGACTGGCCCCAGGCATTTCAAGCTGATCGGCGAGGAATGGCAGCCCCTGCAGCGGGAGCCGTCATCGACCGAATAGCTGGCGTCCCGTGCCTCGCTCTCGTCAGAGGCCGGGAATGCGCCGCCCGGTTTGCGCGTCGAACAGATGGACGTGCGCGGCGTGGATGTTGAAGCGGCGCTTCTCGCCGGGCTTGGCCAGCACATGGCCGGCCTGGCGCACCGTCATAAGATCGCGTGTGTCACCGAAGCGGCCATGCAGCAGCGTGTCGGCGCCGAGCGGCTCGGCCAGCTCCAGCGCCAGCTCGAGCGCGCCGTTGGCGGCCGGCACCAGATGCTCGGGCCGCAAGCCGATCGCCACCGCCGTGCCGGGCGCCGCCGAGGTGACGCCCGCGATCGGCAGGTTGATGCGCAACCCGCCCGGGCCCACGAGCTCGACCGACTGGCTGCCGTCGGACACCTTGCCGGCGAGGAAGTTCATGGCCGGCGAGCCGATGAAGCCCGCGACGAACACCGAGGCCGGCTTGTCATAGACGTCCATCGGCGTGCCGATCTGGTCGGCGATGCCGGCGTTCATCACGATCAGCCGGTCGGCCAGCGTCATGGCCTCGACCTGGTCGTGCGTGACGTAGATCGAGGTGACGTTCAATTCGCGCTGCAGCCGCTTGATCTCCAGCCGCATCTGCACGCGCAGCTTGGCGTCGAGGTTGGAGAGCGGCTCGTCGAACAGGAACACCGCAGGCTCGCGCACGATGGCGCGGCCCATGGCGACGCGCTGGCGCTGGCCGCCCGAGAGCTGGCGCGGCAGGCGGTCGAGCAGCGGCTGAAGCTCCAGCGTCTTGGCCGCCTTCTGCACGCGCGCGTCGATGTCCTCCTTGGACCGCTTCTGGATCTTCAGGCCATAGGCCATGTTGTTGTAGACGGTCATGTGCGGATAGAGCGCGTAGTTCTGGAACACCATCGCGATGTCGCGATCCTTGGGCTCCAGGTTGTTGACCACGCGGTCGCCGATCGCCACCTCGCCGCCGGTGATGCGCTCCAGCCCGGCGACCATGCGCA
>CANIRG010000055.1 GCA_947469635.1 Rhodospirillales bacterium
ATTTGTCGAGCAAAGAGAAGAGCGCCACTGGAGTGGCGCGCTCCCAGCGAAGAGCCAAGACAAAAGGCCGCCGGGTTCCGGCGGCCTCTTTCATGTCAACGCTCCAGGCGAGCCTTGTCGGCGGGCCGGCGCTGCAGCGCCTGCCGGCACTCGGCGGTGTTGATGCGGCCGTCCTTGTCGAGGTCGCAGCGCGCGAAGTTGCGTTCGGTCTGGGCAAGGAATTCGGCCTTGCTCACGAAGCCGTCCTTGTCGGTGTCGAGCTCGCGGAAAAACCGCGCCTGGCGCTGCACCTGCCGGTCGTCCGGCACGACGTTGCGGCCAGCTGCCGGGGTGCGGGCGAACAGCTCGTCCTGGCTCAGCTTGCCGTCCTTGTCGGTGTCGAGCTGGCGGAATCGGGCTTCCTGGCCTGCCGCCCATTCCGCGCGGTCGACGAAGCCGTCGCCGTTGGCGTCGTAACGCATCATGCCGCGGTTGGTCCGGTCCTGGGCAAGGGCAGGGGCCGCTGCGACAACCAGCAAGGCGCTCGCGGCAATGAAGAATTTCATCATCTCGTCTCTCCTATTAGTTGTATCGGAGAACGAAAATGCTCGCCCCGCTCCCCTTACCCGTCCGATTAACGGCCGATATAGTCGGCCGCGGGACCGAATTGTGGCCGTGTTGAGGTTTTGTTCTCGGAGTCTTCCACCATGGCATATGACTACGACCTCTTCGTCATCGGTGCCGGATCGGGCGGCGTGCGCGCCTCGCGAATCGCCGCGACCCACGGCGCGCGCGTCGGCATCTGCGAGGATTTCCGCGTCGGCGGCACCTGCGTGATCCGCGGCTGCGTGCCCAAGAAGCTGATGGTCTACGCCTCGAAGTTCGCCCACGAGTTCGAGGACGCCGTCGGCTTCGGGTGGGAATCGGCACGGCCGCCGCATTCATGGCCGATCCTGCGCGACAACGTCGCCCGGGAAGTCGACCGGCTGAACGCCCTCTATATCCGCCTGCTCGAAGGCGCCGGTGTCACGCTGCATATGGGCCGTGGCCGCCTGCTCGATCGGCACACGGTCGAGGTCGGCGAGAGACTGGTCACCGCCGACAAGATCCTGATCGCGACCGGCGGCCAGCCGGTCGTGCCGCCGATCCCGGGCCACGAATTCGCGATCACCTCGAACGAGGCGTTCCATCTGCCCGAGCTGCCCAAGCGCATCGCCATCGTCGGCGGCGGCTATATCTCCGTAGAGTTCGCCGGCATCTTCAATGGGCTGGGCAGCCACGTCGACATGGTGCTGCGGCGTGACCGCGTGCTGCGCGGCTTCGACGAGGAGTGCCGCACCTTCGTGCACGAGGCGCTGGTGCACAGCGGCATCAAGATGCGCACCGAGATGGAGATCTCCCGTATCGAAGCCACCACCGATGCGAAGGGCGGCAAGGGACCGTATCGCGTGCACACGCCGCTGGGCGGCATGTTCGAGACCGATCTGGTGATGTACGCGACCGGTCGCTCGCCCAACACCACCGGCATGGGCCTGGAGAAGGTGGGCGTGCAGCTCGACAAGGCCGGTGCTGTCGCCGTCGATGAATGGTCCAAGACCACCGCCGACAATATCTGGGCGGTGGGCGATGTGACCGACCGCATCGCGCTCACGCCGGTGGCGCTTATGGAGGGGCATTGCTTCGCCGACACCGAGTTCGGCAAGAAGCCGCGCAAGGCCGATCATCGCGACGTGCCGTCGGCGGTCTTCTGCCAACCTGAGATGGCCAATGTCGGCCTGACGGAGGAGGAGGCGCGGCTGCGGCTGGGCGAGCTGCGCGTCTATACCTCGGCCTTCACGCCGATGAAGTACACGATTGCCGGCCGCAAGCAGCGCACCTTCATGAAGCTGATCGTCGAGGCCGCGACCGACAAGGTCGTGGGCGTGCACATGGTGGGAGACGATGCCGCCGAGCTGGTCCAGGGCCTGGCGATCGCGATCAAGGCCGGCGCCACCAAGGCGCAGTTCGATGCGACGGTCGGCATTCACCCGACGGCAGGCGAGGAATTCGTCACCATGCGCACCGCGCGCGCCGAGCCCACGCCCAAGAAGGCTGCGGCGGAGTAGCCGCAAGCAGTGTGGGGGGTGGTTCACGTGCTCAGCCTAGAGGGCTATCCCAGCGCCGCTAGGGCCTATGCATGGGTCGTCTCCAGGGGAGGGCAGCGGCAAGCGCCGGTTCTTTGCGATGCTGCGCCTGGGCGGCATCCGGTCGCCGCTGGACGCGCTACGGGCTGCTGTCGTGGCCCAGCATCGTGCGAATGATCGATTGCGATGCCTTCCGGCGAGTTGCCGAGAAGCTTTCTCAAATTGGCCATTGGAGATACCAAGCCAATCTCACTCCCGAGACAGAAATTTATCGTGACCTGCATATCTATGGGATGGATATGGCGGAGCTGATCTGGTGGGCGAGCAAGGAATTCGAGATTCAGGGAACCGTTGATATTGGGGCCTGCGGGCCGCCCGAAGTGACGGATCCTCTGGCTGGCTTGTGGAATAGCGCGAGGAAGCTGTTGGGCTTTGGGAAGAAGCAGTACAAAAGCTTCACGGTCCGTGACGTGCTCGCCTCGATAGAGGCCAAGCGATGGATTCTTAGATCAAGTTAGGAGACTACCTTGATCCTTGGTCGAGGCGGCCTTGCAGCATGCACTACGGGAAGCAGCGGTTCGCGCGGCTAAAGATGTGCTGATGGAAAACCGGATGATTCGCATGAGCCGGGAAGGCTTTTTGCGAATTCGTGGCGATTCTTGCCGGCCCTCCAGCACCGGTGCCTGAGATCGTGGAAGTGGTGAAACGTCCTGCCCCTTCGGAAGCTGGCTACGTCGCGAAAAGCTGAGCCTTGGCTCTCTCGGCACCCGAGCCGTCGGCCGCGGCGCACGATGTTGTCCGATTTATCTGCGGGCTGCGTCGCCGCGGCGTCGTTTGTCGGTGGCCGTGCGCTCATGGTCAACGCCGTCGACGAAAAGGCTGCGGCATTCTGGCGATGGCCTGGCTTTCTCTCGCGGCACCGGAATGACAGGCCGCGCCTTGATATCGTGACACGAGCCTTTGCCGGCACATGGTCAAAGAGGTGGCGCTTGGTCCCAGATTGGGATCATGCTAAAAATCAGTCGTGCGGATCATAGCGCTCGGAACCATCAAGGCTTTTCTCGTGCGAAGTCCGGCTTACGCCGACGCTCGGGAACCGCTGATGGCGTGGTACCGGCAAGCCAGGGCGGCGGATTGGGCCACGCCCGCCGAGGTGAAGCGGGAGATTGCCTCCGCGAGCGTGCTGAAGGATGGGCGGGCTGTCTTCAACATCGCTGGCAACAAGTATCGAATCGTCGTCTGGATCAACTATCCCTACCGGGTCGTGTACATCCGCTTTGTCGGAACACATGGGCAGTACGACTCCATCGACGCCCAAACGGTTTGAGGTGAATGGCATGGAGATCCAACCGATCAAGACTGCGCGCGACTATCGCCGAACCCTGAAGGAAATCGAGGGCCTCATGATGGCCAGGCGCGGCACCCCGGAAGGCGATCGTCTCGATATCCTGGTCACCCTGGTGGAAGCGTGGGAAGCCAAGCACTATTCCCTCGATCTCCCGGATCCGGTGTCGGCGCTCAGATATCACATGGAGCAGAAAGGGTTGGCTCCGCGCGATCTCATCCCTTTCGTCGGCAGCCGCAACCGTGTGTATGAGGTACTCAACCATAGGCGACCGCTGACGCTCAAGATGGTCTGGCGCCTCCATACGGGTCTCGGCATTCCAGCAGAGTCTCTGATAAAGCAGCGACCAGACGGAGTTGCCTAGGCTGCCGACGGAACAAATGCCGAGACTTCCTGAATTGATCGCAAGACGGGCATATAGTTGCGGATTGGCAAGACGCGAGGTTGTGGCACAGACGCAACGCTGGGCAATGAAGCAGTAATGCGTTCTTGAAAGTGCCGGTACCGCTGCCGACATCCAGGAAATGTGCTCCGCGATTTCTCGTCTTGGACCTCCCGACGCTACCCAGCGGTGCTCAGGGGACTTTCCGGTATTTCCGGTAGTGCGGTAGAGGGCGGGAAATCGCCGGTGCGAAATTGCGCCATTTACGCACCTCCGCTGCTCCCTGAGGCGGCTGGCGTTTTATCCACCGCGCGTATAGGTTCACCCGCCCCGAAAGGCCGAATGGCTGCAGGTTTGGATGGCGGGGTTCAGGAGGAGAAGATGACGGCGATTCAGGATCCGTCGCGCACGGCCGCGAAAACGCAGTCCCGCAGCTCGAGCGCCAGCGACTGGACGCCGACGAGCTGGCGTGGCCGCCCGGCCCTGCAGATGCCGGTCTATACCGATACAGCGGCGCTGGCCCATGCCGAGACGCGTCTGCGGCGCTATCCGCCGCTGGTCTTCGCCGGCGAGGCGCGCAAGCTCAAGACCGCGCTGGGCAAGGTCGCCAACGGCGAGGCCTTCCTGCTGCAGGGCGGCGATTGCGCCGAGAGCTTCGTCGATTTCAGCGCCAACAATATTCGCGACACCTTCCGCGTCCTGCTGCAGATGGCCGTCGTGCTGACCTACGGCGCCGGCGTGCCCGTCGTGAAGCTCGGCCGCATGGCTGGCCAGTTCGCCAAGCCGCGCTCGTCCAACGTCGAGAAGCTGAACGGCGTCGAGCTGCCGTCCTATCGCGGTGACAACGTCAACGGCTTCGAGTTCACGCCGGAGGCGCGCAAGCCCGATCCCGAGCGCATGGTGCAGGCCTACAATCAGTCGGCCGCCACGCTCAACCTGCTGCGCGCCTTCGCCCAGGGCGGCTACGCCGACCTGCATGAGGTCAACCGCTGGAACCTCGACTTCGTGCGCAACTCGCCGGCTTCGGCCAAGTATCAGGATCTGGCGGCGCGGCTCGACGAGACGCTGAACTTCATGGCGGCGTGCGGCCTCACCTCGGCCACGACACCGCAGATCGCCGAGACCGATTTCTTCACCAGCCACGAGGCGTTGCTGCTGCCCTACGAAGAGGCGCTGACCCGCGTCGATTCGACCTCCGGCGACTGGTACGACTGCTCGGCCCATATGCTTTGGATCGGCGACCGCACCCGCCAGCCCGACGGCGCCCATGTCGAGTTCCTGCGCGGCGTGCGCAACCCGCTGGGCTTCAAGGCCGGCCCGTCGCTGTCGATCGATGACACGCTGCGTCTGATAGAGACGCTCAACCCCGCAAACGAGGCCGGCCGCATCGTCATGATCGTGCGCATGGGTGCCGCCAACGTGGCCGAGAAGCTGCCGCCGCTGGTGCGCGCCGTGAAGCGGTCCGGCTACTCGGTCGTATGGTCGTGCGACCCGATGCACGGCAACACCGAGAATGCGTCGAACGGCCGCAAGACCCGCCATTTCAACAACATCCTGAGCGAGGTGAAGGACTTCTTCGCCGTGCATCGCGCCGAGGGCACCCATCCCGGCGGCGTGCATTTCGAGATGACCGGCCAGGAAGTGACGGAATGCATCGGCGGGTCGACCGACATCACGGTCGAGAACCTGAACGAGCGCTACGAAACGCAATGCGATCCGCGTCTCAACGCCAGCCAGGCGCTGGAGCTTGCCTTCCTGCTCGCCGAGCAGCTCAAGGCGGAGCGTTTGAGCGTGCAGCGGGCGCAGCCGGCGGCCTGATCGAAAGAGGACGCTGGCGCAGGCGCCCGGGGGGAGCCAATGACGCATCCAGACAGTAGCGAGATCGAGCGTTACACCGATCACTACTTCAACCGCACCAAGCGGGTGATCGGCCGGTTCGGCGATTGCCGCGTGACCTACGCCATCTTCATGCGCCGGCCGGTGGTGTTCGCGCCGCGCCTCGCGCTCGACTGGCTGAGGGAGCTCGGCCGTTCGCGCAACACCGAGATCGAGATCGACCAGCGCTATATCGAGGGCAAGTGGGTCGGCGCCGGCGAGCCGATGATGTACATCAGCGGCTCGTTCTTCCATCTCGTCGACCTCGAGACGATCTTCCTGCAGAAGCTGGGGCCCGCCTGCGTGGCCGCGTACAATGCCTGGACGATGTGCGCCGACATGCCGAAGACGGCGTTCCTCGCCATGGATGCGAGGCATTGCGCGGGCCAGGAGATGGCCGAGATGATGGCCTATGCCGCCTCGGTCGGCTCGGCGCGCGCCAAGCGCAAGGTGGGAGCCGTGGGCTTCATCGGCAACGCCACCCACGCCACGGCGCATTTCTTCGGCCGCGAGCAGGGGCTCGGCACCATGCCGCACGCGCTGATCGGCTATGCCGGTTCGACGCTGCGCGCCGCCGAGATGTTCCACGAGACCTTTCCCGACGAGGCGATCACCGTGCTGGTCGATTACTTCGCCCGCGAGGTTTCGGACTCGCTCGAGGTCTGCCGCCGGTTTCCCGAGCTTGCGGCCAAGGGCATGCTGTCGTTCCGCCTCGACACCACCGGCGGCCGCTATGTCGAAGGGCTCGATCCGGCCACGTCCTACGCGGTGCTGGAGCGCTTCTCGCCCGAGTCGATCCGCGGCTATCGCAGCGAGGAGGAGCTGCGCTATCTCGTGGGCACCGGCGTCTCGGCGGCGGCGATCTTCCATCTGCGGGCCGAGCTCAACAAGGCAGGGTTCAACGCCGTGAAGATCGTGGCCTCCTCGGGCTTCAGCCCGGCCAAGTGCCGCGTCATGGCCGAAGCCGAAGCGCCGATCGACGTGGTGGGCACGGGCTCGTTCCTGCCGTCGAACTGGACGGAGACCTACGCCACCGCCGACATCGTCGAATACGATGGCGTGAAGCGCGTGAAGATCGGCCGCGAGTTCCTGCACCGCGCGCGGCCCACTGGCAGCAGCCATCCGCTTTAGGAGTCACCATGCTTAAGCTCTATTACATGCCCGGCGTCTGCTCGACGGCGTCGCACATCGGTCTCGAGGAAAGCGGCGCCGCGTACGAGCTGGCGCCAATCTCTTTTGCCAACAACGAGCAGAGGACGCCCGAATACCTCAAGATCAACCCGCGTGGCCGCGTGCCGGCGCTGGTCGTGGACGAGGGCGTCATCGTCGAGAACACGGCGATCCTCGACTACGTCGCCGGCCGCTTCGCTCCGCATCTCATGCCCAAATATGCGATCCAGCGCGCCCGTGCCCTCTCGCTGATGGCCTGGTTCTCCAACACGGTGCATCCGAACTTCACGCACATCGGCCGGCCCGAGCGCTTCGCCACCGACACCGCCGTGCACGACCATCTCAAGGCCACCGGCCGCGAGAACTTCCATGCCAATCTCAAGGAGATCGACGGGCTGCTGGCGGGCAAGACGTGGATCCTGGGCGAGGAGTTCAGCGTCGTCGACGGCTATGCGCTGATCTTCTACGGCTGGGGCAAGCGCATCGGCCTGCCGATGGCCGAGCTTGCGAACTACACCGCCTGGAAGGAGCGCATGCTGGCGCGGCCGGCGGTGAAGCGGGTGCTGGAGCGCGAGCAGAGCATCCTGCTCGCGGCCTGATCTCAGGCCACGAAGCTCTGGTACATGAAACGCAGGTCCTGCGATTCCTGCGGGGTGATGTCGCCGTCGAGCACGCGGCCTTCCCAGCCGCGCAGCTTGCGCTTGATGTCGGCGGGGGTGCGCGGGCTCAGCAGCACCATGAAGAACTGCTCGTAGGCCGAGAGCTCGCGCTCGCGGCGATAGCCGAAGGGACCGGTGCCCGGGGGCCGGCCGGTGCCGGGCGCCTGAGCCTCGGCGCGCGGCTCGATCTCCGGGGCGAGAACGTCGTCCCAGCTGAGGCCCGCTTCGCGTACCATCGAGGAAGCGAGCTTGGCGGCGGCAAGCGCCTCGCCGGCATTGTTGCTGTCGAGGATCTCCAGGACTTTCGCCAGGGTGGCGCGGTTGAAAGTCGCCATCGGCGGCTCCATCGTAATCTATCAGATGAGTATTGTACTCTAACTAACTACAAAATATAGACAATTTAATGGCTCTTAGAGCGTCCCTCTTCACCAACTATCTCATGGGCCTCGGCAGCTGGTTCGTCCCTCTGGGCATCCAGATGGTTCTCTTCCCCTGGCTGGTCGCCGTCGTCCTGCATATGGACGCCTTTGCCGTGGGGATTGCCCAGATGGCACTGATGGCGCCCTCGATCCTGTTCCTGCCGCTGGGCGGGCTGGTGGTGGACCGCGGCAACCCGCGCCGGCTGCTGCTGCGCTATCATGTGCTCTATGCGCTGCCGCCGCTGGCGCTGGCCGTTGTCCTCATGATGGGTGGCCTCAGCTACCCGCTGCTGATCGCCTACGGGCTGGTGGCGGGATCGATCGGCGCCTTCGCCGTGCCGACGCGCGACGCGCTGCTGCCGTCGGTCGCCAAGGACAACCTGCCGCGCGCCGTGGCGCTGGCGACGGCGCTGCAGTTCCTGGGACAGCTCGCCGGCATCGCGCTCGCCTCGTCGGCCGACCATGTCGGCGCGCCGCCGCTGCTGGTGCTGAATGCAGCCCTGGTGCTGCTGGGCTGCATCGCCGTGGCAGCGCTGCCCGATCCGCCGCCGCATCCGCCGGTGGTTCATCCCAGCTACTGGCGCAGCGTCGGCGACGGCGTCACCGAGGCCCTGCGCTCCGACCAGATCTGGCCGGTGCTGCTGCTCAACTTCGGTGTCGGCGTGTTCTACGTCGGGCCCTTCATGGCGATCCTGCCGCTGATCGTGCGCGACGTGTATCGCGGCGGCGCGGCCGAGCTCGCCTATGTGAACCTCGCCTTCTGGGCAGGCACGATCATCGCCGCGGTGGCGCTGGCCGGCCTCTCGCGCCGCGTGTCGTTGCGCGGCCGGCTGGTGGCGCTCGCCGTCAGCGTGGGCACGCTGGTGCTGGCGACCATGGCGACGCTGCCGTCCTTCCTTGCGCTCGCGGCGCTCTGCTTCATCTGGGGGCTGGGCGCGGGCGTCACCATGACCCAGAGCCGGACCGTGATCCAGATCGTGGCGCCCGCCACCCATCGGGCCCGGCTGATGTCGCTGTTCCAGCTCGGGCTGGGCGGCGGCGGGCCGATCGGGGCCTTTCTCGCCGGCGGGATTGCCGCCCTCTGGGGGCTGCAGGCAGCGCTGGTGCTGCCGGCGGTGACGATGGCCGTGATGATCGGCTTCGTGCTGTTCTTCTCCCGCATCTGGTCGATGCGGACGGCCGGATAGCTACTCCGCGGCCTGCCGCAGGCCGAGGCCCAGCGTTGCCCAGACGTCCTGCAGGGCGGCGATCAGGCGGGTCATGTCGTCGTCACTGTGCAGCGGCGTCGGCGTGAGGCGCAGCCGTTCGGTGCCGCGCGGCACCGTCGGATAGTTGATCGGCTGGACGTAGATCGCGTGGCGCTCGAGGAGCAGGTCGCTCGCCTGCTTGCACAGCGCCGCATCGTCGACCGACAAAGGCACGATATGCGTCGTCGAGGGCATCACCGGCAGGCCGGCGGCGGCGAGGCGGCGCTTCAGCGTGGCGGCGCGCTCCTGATGGCGCACCCGCAGCTCGGGGTGGCTGCGGACGTGGCGGATGCTGGCCAAGGAAGCGGCGGCGATAGCCGGCGGCAGCGAGGTGGTGAAGATGAAGCCCGAGCCGCAGGAGCGCACGAAATCGACCGTCGCCTCGCTCGCGGCAATGTAGCCGCCGACCACGCCGAAGGCCTTGGCGAGCGTGCCCTGCAGAATGTCGACCTTGTCGAGCACGCCCTCGCGCTCGGCCACGCCGCCGCCGTGATCGCCGTACATGCCGACGGCATGGACCTCGTCGAGATAGGTGAGGGCGCCATGGCGATGCGCCACGTCGCAGATCTCGCCGATCGGCGAGGTGTCGCCGTCCATCGAATAGACCGATTCGAAGGCCACGATCTTGGGCGTCGCCGGATCGGCAGCGGCGAGAAGCCGCTCGAGGTGGGCGACATCGTTGTGCTGGAATATCTTTCGCACGGCGCCGGAGTGGCGGATGCCGGCGATCATGGAGGCATGGTTCGACGCGTCTGAATAGAGCTCGCAGCCCGGCAGCATCGCACCAAGTGTCTGCAGCGTGGTCTCGTTTGCGACGTAGCCCGAGGTGAAGACGAGGGCGGCGGGCTTGTCGTGCAGCGCCGCCAGCTCGCGCTCGAGGGCGGCATGCAGCGTGTTGGTGCCGGAGATGTTGCGCGTGCCCCCCGCGCCGGAGCCCTGCGCGCCGATCGCGTCCTGCATGGCCTCGATGACGGTCGGATGCTGGCCCATGGCGAGATAGTCGTTGCTGCACCACACCGTGACGTCGCGCACCTTGCCGTCGAGATGATAGCGCGCGCGCGGGAACGCGCCCGCGATCCGCTCCAGCTCGGCGAACACGCGATAGCGGCCCTCGATGTGCAACCGGTTCAGATGACCGGTGAAGAATGCCTCGTAATCCATCCCTGCCTCTTTTGGCTGGCGATTTTAGTCGGCCAGCCGGCACAAGGTACGGGCATTATGGTCGCGGCAGAAACACGAAGCTGTGTTTGCGAATGCTTCGCAGCCGTATCAGGCGATGAGCGATGCGACGAGCGCGATGCTCAGGAGCAGCGACACCGACAGCATGGGCAGCGCGCCCAGCCAGCGGACCTGGTCGGGTAAGCCCTCCCAATAACGGAGGGTCGGAACGGCCGCCCAAAGAGCCAGAAGTGCTGCCAGAAGCCAGAAGCCGAAGGCGAGCGGCATGGCGACGCTCGCCTGATCCGCAGGCGCCGCGGCGATGCCGAGCCCGACCACTGCAGGAGGCACCGACGCGGCGAACAGAGCGACGGCCCAGATCGCCCTGACGCGGATGCGTTGGCTCGTGCCGAACGGTGGAGAGGTCATGCCCGGACCGCGGGCCTCCAGGCCCGCCCATGATCATGATGCGGACCTGGAGGTCCGCGGTCCGGCGACATGAGTGACCTCAGCCCGTGAAGTGGCCTTCCGACTTGAGGTCGGCGAGGGCCGCATCGAACGACTGGTGCAGGCGGCCGAACAGGTCGTCGAGCTCGGTTTCGTTGATGATCAGCGGCGGGCAGATGGCGACGCGGTCGCCCATGTTGCGCACGAACAGGCCGCGCGCCTGGGCATGGTTGGCGACCTTGAGGCCGGCGCCGACCGTGGCGAGGTCGAACGACGCGCGAGTCTTCTTGTCGGCCACGATCTCGATGGCGCCCACCATGCCGACGCCCATCGCCTCGCCCACCAGCGGGTGATCGGCGAACGCCTGGATGTGCTTCTGGAAGATCGGGCTCATGCGCTTGGCGTGGCCGAACAGGTCGATCTCGTCGTAGATCTTCTGCGCCTCGAGCGCGACGGCCGCCGCCACCGGATGGCCGGAGTAGGTGAAGCCGTGGCCCCAGGTGCCGATCTTGTCGCTCTCGCTCATCAGCGCCTGGTAGACCTTGTCGTTGATCATCACCGCCGAGATCGGCAGGAACGACGCCGACAGCGCCTTGGCGCAGGTCAGGATGTCCGGCTTGATGTTCATGGTCTGGCAGCCCCAGACATTGCCGGTCCGCCCGAAGCCGCAGATCACCTCGTCGGCGATGAACAGCATGTCGTACTTCTTGCAGACGGCCTGGATCTTCTCGTAGTAGCCCTTGGGCGGCACGATGACGCCGCCCGCGCCCATGACGGGCTCGCAGATCATGGCCGCGACCTGCTCGGCGCCGCCTTCCTTGATGATCAGCTGCTCCAGCTCCTCGGCGCAGCGCGTCGCGAACTGCTCCTCGGTCTCGCCCTCGGTGTGGAAGCGGTAATAGTGTGGGCAGCTCGTGTGCAGGATGCCGGCGATCGGCAGGTCGAACGAGCGATGGTTGGTCGGCAGGCCGGTGAGGCTCGCGGAGGCCACGGTGACGCCGTGATAGCCCTTGATGCGCGAGACGATCTTCTTCTTCAGCGGCCGGCCCAGCGCATTGTTCATGTACCACACCATCTTGATGACGGTGTCGTTGGCCTCGGAGCCGGAGTTGGCGAAGAACACCTTCGACATCTCGACGGGCGCCATCGACTTCACCTTCTCGGCAAGGTTGATGGCGGGCTCATGGGAGCGCTGGTTGAAGGCGTGATAGAACGGCAGCTGCTTCATCTGCTCGTAGGCGACCGTCGCCAGCCGTTCGTTGCTGAAGCCCAGCGCCGCCGACCACAGGCCGGCCATGCCCTCGATATATTCCTTGCCGTCGTCGTCCATGACGTAGACGCCACGGCCGCGCACGATCGTCACCGGCCCGGTGGCCTCGTGCTTCTTGAAGTTGGTGTAGGGATGCAGATGGTGCGCAATATCCCGCGAGGCGTTGGAATTGCCGCGGAAGCTACGTGAGATGTCGTTCATGGATGCGCCCTCGAAAAAAGACCCTGATCGGCCAAGATAGCGAGCCAGCCTAGGCCCTGTCCAACGTGCCGGCCGTGTCCCGGCCTGTGCAAATTCTTGTGGAATTGACGGCCCCACAGAGGCAGTGCAACGTGAAAGCGATGTACGCCCGTGCATAGCGCAGTGTTGCGCGCGGGGCTCCAGGAGGGATCAGGTGTGAAATTCGACTTCAGGCATTCCATGTCGGTGGCGGCGCTGGTGTGCGCAGGCCTTGCGACGGCGACGACGGCGGACGCCAAAACGTTCAAGTGGGCCAACTCGGGCGACGTCAGCTCGATGGACCCCTACGCGCGGCAGGAGACCTTCCTGCTCACCTTCACGGCGAACATCTACGAGGGGCTTGTGCGCCGCGACAAGGCTCTGAAGCTCGAGCCGGCGCTCGCCGTGAAGTGGGGCCAGACCGACAAGAACACCTGGTTCTTCGATCTGCGCCAGGGCGTGAAGTTCACCGACGGCACGCCGTTCACGGCGGACGACGTGGTGTTCTCGCTCAACCGGGCCAACGGGCCCGGCTCCAACATGGGCAGCAACTTCGCCTCGGTGAAGGAGATCAAGAAGGTCAGCGACTTCCGGGTGGAGGTCACCACCAAGTATCCCGACCCGCTGCTGGCCGACAAATGGGCCGCGCTCGGCATGATGTCCAAGGCGTGGGCCGAGAAGAACAACGCGGTCAACTCGGCCGACATGACCAAGAACGAGGAGAACTACTCGACCCGCAACGCCATGGGCACGGGCCCCTTCATGCTGAAGGAGCGCAAGGCCGGTGAGAAGACCATCCTGGTGCCGAACCCCGGCTGGTGGGACAAGCCGACGCATAACCTGACCGAGGTCATCTTCACGCCCGTCGCCAACCCGGCGACCCGCGTCGCGGCGCTCAAGGCAGGCGACATCGACATGATGTACGAGGTGCCGCCGGCCGACACCGAGACGCTGAAGAAGGAAGCCAATATCAAGGTGCTGGAAGGCCCCGAGACGCGCGTCGTCTATCTTGGCATGGACCAGGAGCGCGACGAGCTCCTCGAGTCCAACATCAAGGGCAAGAACCCCTTCAAGGACAAGCGCGTCCGTGAGGCGTTCCATCGCTCGGTCGATGTCGAGGCGATCAAGCGCACCGTGATGCGCGGCCAGTCGTTCCCGACTGACCTGATGGTTGCGCCGGGCATCAACGGCTACATGAAGGAGCTCGACAAGCGGCCGGCGCTGCTGAAGCCCGAGGAGGCCAAGAAGCTGCTGGCCGCTGCTGGCTATCCCAACGGCTTCGAGGTCGGCATGGATTGCCCCAACGACCGCTACGTCAACGACGAGAAGATCTGCCAGGCCGTGGTCGCGATGCTGGCCAAGATCGGCGTGAAGGTGAATCTGCGGGCGCAGACCCGCAACCTCTACTTTGCCAAGATCCTGCGCAAGGCCGACGGCAAGCCGGGCGAGACGAGCTTCTACATGCTCGGCTGGTCGCCGGCCCAGACCTACGACGTGCACAACGTCTTCGAGGCGCTGATCCAGACCCCGAACGCCGCCTCCAAGAAGGGCATGTTCAATGCCGGCGGCTACTCCAACCCGGCGCTCGACAAGCTCGCCGACGCGCTGGAGCAGGAGACCGACAAGGCCAAGCGCAACGAGATGATCAAGCAGGCGACCAAGCTCTATGTCGACGACTATGCCTATATCCCCCTGCACCAGCAGGCGGTGGTCTGGGCAGCGCGCAAGAACATCGAGCTGGTCCAGCCGGCGGACAACACCTTCCCGCTGCGCTTCGTGACCGTAAAGTAGGGGGCGCGCCTCTCGAACGACCGGCCCCGACCGCTTTTGCGGCCGGGGCCGGTTCCGTTTTGGTGCCAATCCTGCTAGGCCTCCTGCAGGGGCTGATTCAATCCACCGATGCTTGCTTTCATCCTGAGACGCATCCTGCAATCCATCGCCGTGCTGCTGACGGTCGGCGTGGTTGCCTTCTCTTTGTTCCGGTACGTCGGTGATCCGATCAACGCCATGGTCGGCCAGGACACCTCCATGGAGGAACGTGCGGCGCTGCGCGACAAGCTCGGCCTCAGCGATCCGGCGCCCCTCCAGTTCCTGCGTTTCATCGGCAATGCCGCCCAGGGCAAGTTCGGCCTCAGCTATCGCACCTCCGAGCCGGTGGGCCGCTTGATCCTGGAGCGCATGCCGGCGACGCTCGAGCTGTCGATCTGCGCGTCGCTGTTCGTCATGGTGCTGGGCATCCCGATGGGCGTCTATACCGGGCTCTACCCGCGCCATTGGTCGAGCCGGCTGCTGCAGGCGGTGTCGCTGGTCGGTGTGTCGCTGCCGCCGTTCCTCATCGGCATTCTCCTGATCCTGCTGTTCGCGGTCGTCCTGCGGTGGCTGCCGTCGTTCGGACGCGGCAGCGGCACCGTCAACCTCGGCTGGTGGACGACGAATTTCCTGTCCTGGGAAGGGATCAAGGCGCTGATCCTGCCCTCGATCACGCTCGGCCTCTTCCAGCTCACCCTGATCATGCGGCTGGTGCGCTCGGAGATGCTCGAGGTCATGCGCACCGACTACATCAAGTTCGCGCGCGCCCGCGGCCTCACCAACCGGGCGGTGAACTTCGGCCATGCGCTCAAGAACACGCTGATGCCGGTCATCACCGTCGCCGGCCTCCAGCTCGGCGCGCTGATCGCCTTCGCCATCGTCACCGAGACGGTCTTTGCCTGGCCGGGCGTGGGCCAGCTCTTCATCCAGTCGGTGCAGTTCTCCGACATTCCGGTAATGGCGGCCTACCTGATGCTGATCGGCTTCCTGTTCGTGATCATCAATCTTGTCGTCGACCTGCTTTATTTCGTCGTCGATCCGCGCCTGCGCTCACAGGGCGGCGCGGCCCGTGTGGGCGGACACTGACGTGAAGGCCTGGCTTGCCCGCGCCGCCGACAGCGACGTCTGGTGGAGCTTCAAATCCTCCACCCTCACCATCGTGGCGGCCGGGGCGACCCTGCTGATCATCGCCATCGCCTTGCTGTCGCCGCTGCTGGCGCCACACACACCCTTCGACCCCGCCACGCTCAGCCTCAGCGACGGGTTGAAGCCGCCGGTGTTCTGGTCGGCCGACGGCGACTGGACCTTTCCGCTCGGCACCGACGACCAGGGCAGGGACGTGCTGTCCTCCATCATGTACGGCACGCGCCTGTCGCTGCTGGTGGGCTTCGCCTCGGTGGTCGTGGCCATGGTGCTGGGCATAACGCTGGGCCTGCTGAGCGGCTATCTCGGCGGCATGCTCGATGCGGTGATCATGCGTGTCGCCGACGTGCAGCTCACCTTTCCGGCCATCCTCGTGGCGCTGCTGATCGACGGCGTCGTGCGCGGCCTGATCTCGGTGCAGCGCCACGACGAGATCGCGATCTACGTCATCGTCGGTGCCATTGGCCTCTCCTTCTGGGTCCAGTACGCCCGCACCGTGCGCAGCTCGGTCTTGGTCGAGAAGAATAAGGAATATGTGCAGGCCGCCCGCGTGATCGGCCTGTCACCGCTCCTCATCATGGTCCGCCACGTCCTGCCCAACGTCACCGGGCCAGTGCTGGTCATCGCCACCCTCAATCTTGGCCTCGCCATCATCTCCGAGGCGACGCTGTCGTTCCTCGGCGTCGGCCTGCCCTCGACGGAGCCCTCGCTCGGCACGCTGATCCGGCTCGGCAACGAGGTGCTGCAGTCCGGCGACTGGTGGATCACCGTCTTCCCCGGCGCCACGCTGGCCGCTCTGGTGCTGGCGGTGAACCTGCTGGGCGACTGGCTGCGCGACGCGCTGAACCCGAAGCTGCGATGAGCATGGTCGGCTGCCTGGCGACGCCTTCCCTCCCTGCGCGAAGCGCGGGGAGGTGTCAGCGTCTTACGCTGACGGAGGGGTCTGAGGTTCCATTTGGCGCTCATGACCCCTCCGCCCTCGTAAGACGAGGGCACCTGAATTGCACCTTGAGGATGACGGTGGAGCGCGGATGATGACCGCCTCGAACAATCCGCCGCTGCTCGAGGTCCGGAACCTCCGGATCGAATTCCCGACGCGTCGCGGCACGCTGCTCGCGGTCGACGATGTCTCGTTCGACATCGCGCCCGGCGAGGTGCTGGGCGTGGTGGGTGAATCGGGCGCAGGCAAGTCGCTGACCGGCAATGCGATCATCGGCCTGCTCGAGCCGCCCGGCCGCATTGCGGCGGGCGAGATCCGCCTCGAAGGGCGGCGCATCGACAACCTTCCCTACGAGGAGATGCGCAAGATCCGCGGCGCCCGGATCGGCGCCATCTTCCAGGATCCGCTGACCAGCCTCAATCCGCTCTATTCGGTCGGCCGCCAGCTCGTCGAGACCATCCAGACCCATCTGCCGCTGTCGGCTGCCAAAGCCCGGCAGCGCGCGCTCGATCTCCTGAAGGAGGTCGGCATTCCCGCCGCCGAGCAGCGCCTCGACCATTACCCGCACCAATTCTCCGGCGGCATGCGGCAGCGCGTGGTGATTGCGCTCGCCCTCTGCGCCGGCCCGCGCCTGATCGTGGCCGACGAGCCGACGACGGCACTCGACGTTTCCATCCAGGCCCAGATCATCGCGCTTCTGAAGCGACTCTGCCGCGAGCATGGCACGGCCGTGATGCTGGTCACCCACGACATGGGCGTGATCGCCGAGACGGCCGACCGGGTGGCCGTGATGTATGCCGGCCGCGTCGCCGAGATCGGCCCTGTGCGCGACGTCATCAAGCACGCGCAGCATCCCTACACGAAGGGCCTCATGGGCTCGATCCCCAGCCTCGGCGTGCGCAGCGAGCGGCTGGTCCAGATCGACGGCGCCATGCCGCGCCTCACCGAGATCCCCAACGGCTGCGCCTTCAATCCGCGCTGCCTCGCGCGGGGCGAGCGTTGCCTCGTGGAGCGGCCGAACCTGATGGCCGCCGGGGCGAGCCGTGCCGCCTGCTGGCTGCACGACAAGGCCGGCGTCGGTGCCCCGGTGGCCAAGCAGGAGCCGGTCGATGCCTGAGGCTCCCTTCGTCCATCTCGCCGGCCTGAAGCGTTACTTCGACGTGTCGCCGCCGTGGCTGGTGCGCGCCATCGAGGGCAAGCCGCGCCAGATCGTGCGCGCCGTCGACGGCATCGATATCTCGATCGCCAAGGGCGAGACCTTCTCGCTGGTGGGCGAATCGGGCTGTGGCAAGTCGACGGTGGCGCGGCTGGTGGTCGGCCTCTACCCGCCGACCGCGGGCAAGATCGAGTTCGACGGCCACGACATGTCAGTCCGGCGCAACCAGAACGACATGTCGGCGCTGCGGCGGCGGATGCAGATGATCTTCCAGGACCCGTTCGCCAGCCTCAATCCGCGCTGGCGCGTGTTCGACATCATCGCCGAGCCGATCCGCGCCTTCGGCCTGTCCTCCGACAAGGCCGATCTGGAGAAGCGGGTGGGCGATCTTTTGCGGCAAGTGCGGCTGACGCCGGCCGACGGCCGCAAGTATCCGCACGAATTCTCGGGCGGCCAGCGCCAGCGCATCTCCATCGCCCGCGCGCTCGCGAGCGAACCCGAGTTCCTGGTGTGCGACGAGCCGACCTCGGCGCTCGACGTCTCGGTGCAGGCCCAGATCCTCAACCTGATGATGGACCTGCAGCGCCGGCTGCGGCTCACCTACCTGTTCATCTCGCACAATCTGGCGGTCGTCTATCACATCTCCACCCGCGTCGGCGTGATGTACCTCGGCCGCCTGGTCGAGGTGGCGCCGACCGATTCGCTGTTCCGGCGGCCCAAGCATCCCTATACGCGGATGCTGCTCGACACGATCCCCGACCTCGAAATGACCGGCCGCCAGCGCGCGCCCATGGCCGGCGAGGTGCCGAGCCCGATCAACCCGCCGACCGGCTGCACCTTCCACCCCCGCTGCCCCTTCGCCAACGACCGCTGCAAGGCCGAGGTGCCCGAGCTTCTGGCCAGCGAAGACGGAATGGTCGCCTGCCACGCCATCGAGGAGCGAAGGCTTGGGGTCGAGGAGCGGAGCTACGGCGAGAAGCCCTCAGCTTGAGGAGCGGCTGACGAGCCCAATGCTCATACCTGTACGCTTGGCCGAATCGAGAAAACCTCATCCTGAGGAGCGAGCGCAGCGAGCGTCTCGAAGGATGGGCAACCAATGAACGACGAACCCGGTGCGCACATCTACATGCTTCGTTGCGCCCACGGCAGTTACTACATCGGCTCGGCACGCCTTGGATTGGAGCGACGGCTGTCGGAACACAACAGCGGAACCTACGGCGGCTACACGTCGAAGCGCCTGCCCGTCGAACTCGTCTGGTCAGAGCATTTTCTCGACATCACGGATGCGATTGCCGTGGAACGGCAGATCAAAGGATGGTCGAGAGCCAAGAAAGAGGCCTTGATCCGGGGTGATTTCGAATCGCTTCGCTCATTGGCGAAAAGAGCGGGTTGAGAGGGCATTTCGTTCCCATCCTTCGAGATGCGCCCTTCGGGCGCTCCTCAGGATGAGGTTGGTGGGAAACCGGAAAACCCTCATCCTGAGGAGCGAGCGCAGCGAGCGTCTCGAAGGATGGGCGACGCGATGAACGACGAGCCCGGCCCTGCGTCGGGGGGCAGGAAAAGGGCAGCAGGCCGCCGCTCGCCTGACCGTGCTTGACCCCTAGCGAGGCTCCCGTACGATCCTTCTCAATCATTGGTTCAGCGGAGAGATTTCATGCCGGTCATCAACCGCATTGCCTCGTTTCACAGGGATATGACGGCGTGGCGACACGATATCCACAGTCATCCCGAGACGGCCTTCGAGGAAGTGCGGACGGCTGACGTGGTGGCCGAGAAGCTGAAGTCGTTCGGCCTGGAAGTGCATCGCGGCCTCGCCAAGACGGGTGTCGTGGGCGTGCTGCGTTCGGGCAAGTCGGGGCGCGCCATCGGGTTGCGCGCCGACATGGACGCGCTCGACGTGCACGAGACCAACGAGTTCGACCATGCCTCGACCATCCCGGGAAAGATGCATGCCTGTGGCCATGACGGTCATACGGTGATGCTGCTGGGCGCGGCCAAGTACCTCGCCGAGACGAAGAACTTCGACGGCACGGTCTACTTCATCTTCCAGCCCGCCGAGGAGAACGAGGGCGGCGGCCGCGTCATGGTGGAGGAGGGGCTGTTCGACAAGTTTCCGGTCGATGGCGTCTACGGCATGCACAATATCCCGGGCATCCCGGTCGGCCGCTTCGCCGTGCGGCCCGGTCCGATGATGGCTGCCTACGACATCTTCGAGGTCGTGGTGAAGGGCGTCGGCGGCCACGGCGCCATGCCGCAGCATACGATCGATCCGGTTGTGGTGAGCGCGCATATCGTGACGGCCCTGCAGTCGATCGTCGCGCGCAATGTCGACCCGATGGACACCGCCGTCGTCTCGACGACGCAGATCCACGCCGGCGATGCCTGGAACGTCATCCCGCAGGAATGCGTGCTGCGCGGCACGGTGCGGACCTTCAAGAAGCCGGTTCAGGACATGATCGAGCGCAGGATCGAGCAGATCGCGCGCAATGTCGCGGCGGGCTTCGGCGCCGAGGTCACGAAGTGGCGCTACGAGCGGCGCTATCCGGCGACCGTCAACAGCGCGCAGGAGACGGAGTTCGCGGCCCATGCGGCGAGCGCGCTGGTCGGGCTGGAGAACGTCAACCGCAACCCGACGCCCGCCATGGGCAGCGAGGATTTCGCCTGGATGCTGCTGAAGCGGCCCGGCTGCTACATCTGGATCGGCAACGGCGACGGTGAAGGCAGCTGCATGGTCCACAATCCGGGCTACGACTTCAACGACGAGATCCTGCCGATCGGCGCGTCCTACTGGGCGACCCTCGTGGAGCAGCAGCTCGCGCGCCAGGCCGTGCCGCAAGCCGCGGAGTAGGGCGTCTGCCGGGCCATCCCTACGCGCATCAGAGGATCGGCCTGGCGACTATTCATGCCAAGGAGCGGGCGTTGGCCCCGCCGTTCCGGCGGCTGCTGGCGGCCGAGATCGTCGTCGCCCCTGGGGTCGACACCGATAGCCTCGGCACCTTCTCGGGCGAGATCCCACGCAAGGACGGGCTGGTCGAAACCGCGCTGATGAAAGCCGAGCTCGCCTTCGACACGCTCGACGTCGACTGCGCCATGGCGAGCGAAGGCAGCTACGGGCCGATCGATCGCGTGCCGCTCCAGGCAGGCGGCGTCGAGATCATGGCCTTCATCGACCGCCGGCGCGGCCTGCGCCTTGTGGAGACGATGTCGACCCATCGCACCAACTGGCGCATGTGGCGCTTCCGGCCCCGCGATCCATCGCTGCCGATGGCCGCGCGAGCGCTGGGCTTTCCCGAGCACGGCGTCTTCGTGATGCGCAATTCCGACTATAGCGAGCCGGTGAAGGGGCTCGAGACTCTGGAGCAGGTCACGGCCGCCGTGGATCGCGAGGCCGCGCGTTCCGATGACAGGCTTGCTCTGATGATCGCCGACATGCGCGCCCATCGGAACCCAATGCGCATGAAGGTGCTGCGAGCCTTGGGAGGGAAGCTCGCCAGACGCCTCGGCAGGCTCTGCCCCAGGTGCACGGCGCCGGGCTTCGGCCATATCGACTCGCGCCGCGGCCTGCCGTGCGAGGGTTGCGGGGGACCCACGCACTGCATCGACTTCGAGATCGACGGCTGCTCGGCTTGCAGCCACGCCGTGGTGCGGGTGCGCCGCGACGGCAGACGCATGGCCTCAAGGCTTTCCTGCTTACCCTGTCGAGAATCTTTGCTGGGAGCGCGCCACTCATAGGCGCTAACCTTAACGCTTCTTCCAAAGACAACCTCATCCTGAGGAGCGAGCGCAGCGAGCGTCTCGAAGGATGGACCACGGGCGAGGTCGTGGAAAAGCCGAGGTTGCAGCATCCGTTGCGTTCCCACCTAAGCGCGGGGTAACCCCCGCGCTAGTGGTGGGCCCCAGTCTTGGTGTTGCCCATC
>CANIRG010000056.1 GCA_947469635.1 Rhodospirillales bacterium
CGCGGGGCGTGCTGTTCCTGGTGGCCGACGATGCCGGCTTCATCACCGGCTCGACCCTGTCGATCAACGGCGGGCAACACATGTATTGAGGTGCGTCATGGCGAAGCTGACCGAATACAAGGACATGACCCCGCGCGCCAAGGCGGTGGTCGAAGGCATCGCCAAGGGGCGTAACGTCGATCCGGCCAGGATCAACAATGTGTGGAAGGCGCTGGCGCGCCATCCCGCCGTGATGGAGCGCTTCGCCGAGCAGATGAGCGTGGTCATGGCGCCGGGCAAGCTCGACGCGCTCACCAAGGAGCTGATCTATCTCGCCGTCAGCGTCACCAACCAGTGCGACTATTGCATCGCCTCGCATGGCGCCATGGCTGCCAGGAAGGGCATGACGCCCGAGATGCATGAGGAGTTCATGGCCGTCGTGCTGGCCGCGCAACAGGGCAACAAGATCGCCGGCGCCTATCGCGTGCCGGTCGACGCAGCCTTCGAAGAGGAATGATCGTGGAGAGCCCGAAGCAGGCGGCCTGGGACGCCAATCTCTATCTCAAGTTCGCCGACGCGCGCCTGCGGCCGGCGCTCGACCTCATGGGCCGGATCGATCCCGCCAACGGCGCCCGGCCGGGCCATGCGATCTACGATCTCGGCTGCGGTGCGGGCAACATCACCCGCATCCTGTCGGAACGCTTCACCCAGAGCGCCGTCGTTGGCATCGATTCCTCGGAGGAGATGCTCGCCAAGGCGCGCACGCAGACCGCCGACCCGCGGGTGACCTTCACCAAGGGCGATCTCGCCCATTTCAAGCCCGACGCGCCGCCTGGCATCCTCTACAGCAACGCCGCCTATCACTGGCTCGCCGGCCATATCGACATGTTCCCCGGCCTGCTGAAGCTGCTGCCGTCCGGCGGCCAGCTCGCGATCCAGATGCCGCGCAACCATGAGGCGCCGTCGCACGCGCTGATGCGTGAGGCAGCCCAAGCCGGACCTTGGAAGACCAAGCTCGACCAGGTGCGCGGCATCGGTCCGGTCTCCGAGCCGGCGCGCTACTACGACGTGCTGAAGCCGCTCTGCTCGGACCTCGAGATCTGGGAGTCGATCTATCAGCAGCCCCTCACCGGCAAGGATCCGGTGGCGCAATACACCGCCGGCACGGGCCTGCGGCCCTACATGGCGGTGCTCGACGAGACCGAGGGCAAGGCCTTCTACGAGACCTATGCCCGGCTGCTCGCCGAGGCCTATCCGACACGCGCCGACGGCATCACCCTCTTTCCCTTCCGCCGTCTCTTCATCGTGGCGCGACGCGCATGATGCGCCGCGCCTTCTGCATCGCGCTGGCGCTGCTGGGCGCGTGCCGTGTCGAGGCAGCGTTTGCGGCGCCGCAATCGATGGTCGCCGCCGCCCATCCGCTCGCGGTCGAGGCCGGGCTCGAGGTCCTGCGGCGCGGAGGATCGGCGGTCGATGCTGCCGTAGCGGTTCAGATGGTGCTGGGCGTGGTCGAGCCGCAGGCCTCGGGCCTGGGTGGCGGTGGCTTCCTGCTCCACTACGATGCCGCGACCCGTGCGATTGCTGTCTATGACGGCCGCGAGACCGCGCCGGCGACGGCAAGCGCCACGATGTTCCTCGACGCCGATGGCAAGCCGCTCGATTTCCGCGACGCCATTGCGTCGGGCATTTCGGTTGGCGTTCCCGGCGTGGTCGCCATGCTGGAGATGGCCCACAGGGAGCACGGCAAGCTCGCGTGGGGCCAATTGTTCACGCCCGCGATCGAGCTGGCGCGCAACGGTTTCATCGTATCGCCCCGTCTCGAGGGCTGGCTCAACCTCATCAAGACGCTGCGCGACGAGCCCGCGCTGCGCGAGATGTATTACACCGAGGACGGCAGCCCCAAGAAGCAGGGCGACCGCGTGACCAATCCGGCGCTGGCCGACACGATGAAGCTCGTCGCCGAGCAGGGCGCACGTCCCTTGCAGGAGGGACCGCTCGCCGAGCAGATCGTGGCGCGTGTGCAGTCGCATGTCCGGCCGGGCAGCCTGGCGCTCACCGACCTCGCGAACTATCGGCCGGTGAAGCGCGATGCGCTCTGCGGCCCCTATCGCGTGTGGCAGGTCTGCAGCATGCCGCCGCCGTCGTCGGGCGGTGTCGCCATCCTGCAGATGCTGGGGTTGCTGGAGCCGTTCCAGCTTTCCCAGGGCCGTTCGAACGATCTCCGGTCGCTGCATCTCATCGCCGAGGCGAGCCGCCTCGCCTTCGCCGACCGCGCCCGCTACCTCGCCGATCCCGGCTTTGTGGCGGTGCCGGTGACCGGCCTCCTGTCGCCGTCCTACCTCGCGGAGCGGCGCAAGATGATCTCGCTGGAACAGAGCATGGGCCGGGTAGGCGCCGCTGCTGCGGGCTACGTCGAGCGCGGCACCACCCACATCACCATCGTCGACCGCTGGGGCGATGCCGTCAGCTTCACCACCACCATCGAGGCGCCGTTCGGCTCCCAGATGATGGTCGGTGGCTTTCCGCTCAACAACGAGCTGACCGACTTCACCGCACGGCCTGACATCGACGGCCGGCAGGTCGCCAACAAGGTCGAGGGCGGCAAGCGGCCGCGCTCCTCGATGTCGCCCACCTTCGTGCTCGACCGCGACCGCCGCCTGGTGCTCGCCGTGGGCTCGGCGGGCGGGGCACGCATCATCGGCGACACGCTGCATGCGCTGATCGGCATGCTCGACTGGAACCTCTCGGCGCAGGCGGCGCTCGACCAGCCCCGCGTCCTCAACCTCAACGGACCGACCGAGCTCGAGGATCGCGGCGCCCTGCCGGCCCAGGCGGACGGCTTGCGCGCGCTCGGCCATCAAGTACAAGTCGCCCGGCATGGCGGTGGGCTCAGCGCCATCCGCCGGATCGATGGCGGATGGGAAGGCGGCGCCGACCCGCGACGCGACGGCACCGCCCGAGGAGAGTAGATTTGGCCGACAAGAAGCTGCCCAGCGTGCTGATGCGCGCTGGCGAGGATCGTCGCGTGCGCGCCGGTCACCCGTGGGCTTTCTCCAACGAGATCCTGATGGATGCCGAGACCAAGGCGCTGCCCGCGGGCTCGCTGGCGGTGCTGCGCGCGCCGGGCGGCGATGCGCTGGGACTTGTAACCTTCAACCCGCATTCCCTGATCGCCGCGCGCATCCTTTCGCCCGATCCGGCGACCGTGGTCGATGCGCTGTTCCTCGGACGCCGGTTGGCGCGCGCCGCGGCGTTGCGCGACCGGCTGGTGGGCGTTCCCTATTATCGGCTGATCCATGCCGAGGCCGACGGCCTGCCGGGACTGGTCGTCGACCGCTTCGGCGACGCGCTGGTGGTCCAGGTCAACAGCGCCGGCATGGACCGGCTCACGCCGATCCTGCTGGAGGCGCTCGACGCGGAGCTGTCGCCCAAGACGATCCTGCTCAAGAACGATTCGCCGGTGCGCGAGCTCGAAGGGCTGAAGCGCGAGGTCGTGGTCGCCAAGGGCGAGGCCGGCGGACCGATCGAGCTGATCGAGAACGGCGCGCGCTTCATGGCCGACCTGTCGGGCGGCCAGAAGACCGGCTGGTTCTACGACCAACGCGACAACCGCCGCTTCGTGGCCGAGCTGGCGCGCGATTCAACGGTGCTCGACGTCTATTGCTACAGTGGCGGCTTCGGCGTGCTCGCGGCCAAGGAAGGCGCGAAGTCGGCGCTCTGCATCGATCGCTCGCAGCCGGCGCTCAACGTGGCGCAGCGGGCGGCCGAGCTGAACGGCGTCACGGGCAAGGTTTCCTTCGAGAAGAGCGAGGTCTTCGATGCGCTCGAGAAGATGGGCGCCGCGGGCCAGCAGTTCGGTGTCGTGGTCTGCGATCCGCCGGCTTTCGTGAAGAGCCGCAAGGATCTCAAGATCGGCATCCAGGGCTATCGCAAGATGGTGCGTCTGGCAGCGCCGCTGGTGGCGCCGGGCGGATTCCTGTTCGCCGCCTCCTGCTCGCATCTGGTCGATCCGCCGCCCTTCGCCGACCAGGTGCGCCGCGGCCTGCACGATGCCGGGCGCGTCGCGCGCATCCTGCGCACCTCGGGCGCGGCGCTCGATCATCCGGTGCATCCCGGCCTGCCCGAATCGGCCTACCTCAAGGCGCTCACCCTCCAGCTCGACTGACCATGCTGAAACCCGGCCCGCGCAACCTGATCACCGACGTCGACGGCATCCTGGTCGGCAACACCCAGGACCCGGCGCTGCGCTCCGGCGTCAGTGTCGTGCTGTGCGAGACGCCCTCGGTCGCCTCGGTCGATGTGCGCGGCGGCGCGCCGGGCACGCGCGACACGGATTTGCTCGATCCGTCGTGCCGGGTCGATTGCGTCGATGCGATTTGTCTCTCGGGGGGCTCGGCGTTTGGGCTGTCCGCCGCCGACGGCGTGATGCGCTGGCTGCGCGAGCGCGGTCGCGGCATTGCCATTGCCGATGTCGTGGTGCCGATCGTACCGACGGCGATCCTGTTCGATCTGCTGAACGGCGGCGACAAGCACTGGGACTGGCCGCCCTATCGCGAGCTGGCCTACGAGGCCACCGGCGAAGCCGGACGCGACTTTTCGCTCGGCAATGTCGGCGCTGGCATGGGGGCGAAGGCCGGCAACCTCAAGGGCGGATTGGGCAGCGCCTCGGCTGTCGATCCCGCGAGCGGCTTGCAAGTCGGTGCGCTCGTCGCGGTGAATGCGCGGGGCTACACGACCATGGGCGACATGCCGCAATTCTGGGCCTGGGCGCTGGAGCAGCAGGGCGAGTTCGGTGGCCTGCCGCCGCCGGCGCACGGCCTCACACTGCCGGTGTCGCACGCCCGTGCCGATCTCACGCACGACCCGGCTGACGCCGCCCGCAGCGACCCGCGCGCCAACACCACCATCGCGGTGGTGGCGACCAATGCGCGGCTCGACAAGGCGTCGGCCGAACGCCTGGCCATGATGGCGCAGGACGGCCTGGCGCGCGCGATCCGTCCCGTGCATACGCCACAGGATGGCGACACGGTGTTCGCCGTCGCCACCGGCCGTCACGATCTCGGCGCCGATCCGCTGGCGCTGGGCGAGCTGGGCACGCTTGCCGCCGATTGCCTCGCCCGCGCTGTGGCTCGTGGCATCTACAATGCAGCGACGCTCGGCATGGCGCGCGGCTGGCGAGACGTCTTCGGCCGCTGATAGACTGCCGCCAACAACGGAGGATATTCGGTGAACGCATTTTCTCGCCGCCACGTGATCGGCGCCGCGGGCGCGCTTGCCGCGACCGCCGCTTTCGGACCCGAGGCCTGGGCGCAGTCGAAGACGCGCCTGGTGATCGGCATGTCGCTCGAGCCGCCGGTGCTCGATCCGACCAAGAATGCCGCCGCCGCGATCCGCGAGATCGCTTGCCCCTCGATCTTCGAGAGCCTGGGCCGCATCGATCGCGCCGGCGCGGTCGGGCCCGGCCTCGCCGAGAGCTGGACGGTCTCGGCCGACGGCAAGGAATATGTCTTCAAGCTGCGCACCGGCGTGAAGTTCCACGATGGCGAGGCGCTCGATGCGGCGGTGGCGAAGTTCTCGCTCGACCGGCTGTTCGCTGCCGACTCCACCGTGCCGGCCAAGTCGCTCTACACCGATATCGACAAGGTCGAGGCGGTCGACGCTGCGACAATCAGGATCGTGCTGAAGTCGCCCAACTCCTACCTGCTCTACAATCTGTCGCTGGGCGATGCCTCGATCATGCATCCCAAGTCGGCGGCGACCAACGACAGGAAGCCGGTCGGCACCGGGCCCTTCACCTTCAAGGAGCGCAAGGAGGGCGATTCGATCACGCTGGCGAGATCGCCGACCTATCGCGACGCGGGCGCCATCAGGCTCGACACCGTCGTCTTCAAGGTGGTGAAGGACCCGTCGGCCCAGGTGAACGCGCTGCTGGCGGGGGACGTCGACACCTTCCCCGGCTTCCAGGCGCCCGAGCTCGTCGAGCGGCTGCGCAAGGATGCGCGCTTCGCCGTCGTCGTCGGCACGACCGAGGGCGAGGTCATCATGGCCACCAACAACGGCAAGAAGCCGTTCGACTCCCTCAAGGTGCGTCAGGCGATGGCGCACGCCATCAACCGCGAGGAGCTGATCGGCGCAGAGTCGGGTTTCGGCACGCCGATCGGCAGCCACTTCGCGCCACACAACAAGGCCTATGTCGACCTGAGCAAGACCTACCCATTCGACATCGCCAAGGGTAAGGCGCTGCTCGCCGAAGCGGGCCATCCCAACGGTTTCGAGGCCAGCCTCAAGCTGCCGCCGGTGGGCTATGCGCAACGCGCCGGGGAGGTGCTGGCAAGCCAGCTCGGCAAGATCGGCATCAAGGTGTCGATCACCCAGCTGCAATGGCCGCAGTGGCTCTCGGAGGTGTTCAAGGAGCGCAACTATGACCTCACGATCGTGGCCCATACCGAGGCCAACGATCTCGATCGCTACGCGCGCGACGGCTACTACTGGGGCTATGACTCCGCCGAGTTCAAGGCTCGGTGGCGCGAGGTCGTGGCCGCCACCGACTTCGCCAGGCGCGACGAGCTCCTGAAGGACTGCCAGCGCATCATCGCGCGCGATGCCGTGAACGGTTACCTCTACCAGCTCGCCAAGATCGGCGTGTGGAAGAAGGATTTGATAGGCATGTGGGAGAATTCGCCGACGCCGTCGGTGGATCTCAGCGGCGTTCACTGGAGATAGACCGATGCGGTTGCCCACCCTTCGAGACGGCGCTTCGCGCCTCCTCAGGGTGAGGTGGTTTCGTTTGGAGGTCGTTCGACAAAAAGGACCCCACCCTGAGGAGGCGCGGAGCGCCGTCGCGAAGGGTGGGCCGCAGGCGTGATCGACTTCCTCACCCGCCGCTTCGCCGCCGCGCTGGTGACGCTCGCGCTGGCCACGGTCGTGGTGTTCACTGTCGTCGAGGTGCTGCCGGGCGATCCGGCGCTGGTCATGCTGGGCACCGACGCGCGGCCCGACACGCTGGCGGCGTTGCGCGCGCAATATGGCTTCGACCAGCCGCTGCCGGTGCGCTACGGGCGCTGGATCGCCGGCCTCGCGAGCTTCGATCTCGGCGCGAGCCACGCCTATGGCACGCCGGTGGGCAAGCTCATCGGCGATCGGCTGATGGTGACCCTGCCGCTCGGCGCGCTCGCCCTCTCCTGGGCGCTGCTGGTGGCCATCCCGCTCGGCGTGTTCGCGGCCTGGAAACATGGCGGCCCGGGCGACTGGGGCGTGATGGGGTTCGCGCAGATCGGCCTCTCGGTTCCCAATTTCTGGTTCGGCATCGTGCTGGTGCTGCTGTTCGCCGTGACCTGGCAGGTCTTCCCGGCCGGTGGCTTTCCGGGCTGGCAGGAGCCGCTCAATGCGTTGCATGCGCTGATCCTGCCGGCACTGTCGCTGTCGTTGGGCGAGATCGCGATCCTGACGCGGGTCACGCGCTCGGCCATGCTCGACACGCTGCGCGAGGACTACGTGCGCACGGCGCGCGCCAAGGGCCTGTCCGAGTCTAGGGTGCTGTTCGGCCATGCGCTGCGCAACGCACTGATCCCCGTCGCGACGGTAGCCGGCCTGATCGCGGGCTTCCTGATCGCCGGCGCCGTCATCATCGAAAGCGTGTTCCGCCTGCCTGGCGCCGGCCAGCTCGTCTACGACTCGATCAACAACCGCGATCTCGTCGTGATCAAGAACGTGGTGATCCTGTTCACCCTGCTGGTGCTGCTGGTCAACCTGCTGGTCGACCTCGCCTATGTGCTGCTCGATCCGCGGCCGCGTGTCTCTGCATGAACCCTTTCCTCGTCCGCGCCCGCCGCCATGTCGCCTTCCAGCTTGGTGCCGTGCTGCTGCTGCTGTTCGTCGGCACGGCGCTCGTGTCGCTCGTATGGACACCCCATCCCTACGACGAGCTGCAGATGCGGGCCAAGCTGCTGCCGTCGTCGTCGACATATTTCCTCGGCACCGATCATCTCGGCCGCGACGTCCTCTCGCGTCTCATGGTGGGCGCCCGCACCTCCATCGCCGTCGGGCTCATTGCTGTTGCATTGGGGATGTCGGCAGGCGTGGCGCTGGGTGCCTGGGCGGCGGCGCGGGGCAGCTGGGTCGATGAAGCGCTGTCACGTGCATCCGACCTGATCTTCGCCTTCCCCGCGGTGCTGATCGCCATCCTGATCACCTCGGTGCTGGGCGCCAGCGCCCAGAACGCCGTCCTCGCCATCGCCCTCTTCAACGTGCCGGTGTTCGCTCGCGTCACACGTGGTGCCGCACTGACTCTCTGGGGGCGCGATTTCATTCGCGCTGCAACGGCGATGGGTCGGGGACCGTTCGGCATCACGCTCCACCATGTGCTGCCCAATATCGTGAGCGTCCTGATCGTGCAGGCCACCATCCAGTTCGCGGTGGCGATCCTGGCCGAGGCCGGCCTCTCCTATCTCGGCCTCGGCGCCCAGCCGCCGCTGCCGTCGTGGGGCCGCATGCTGCGCGATGCGCAAACCTATATCTTCCAGGCGCCGGAGCTTGCGATCTGGCCGGGGCTCGCCATCGCCTCGGTCGTCCTGGGGCTCAATATGCTGGGCGATGGCTTGCGGGACCTGCTCGATCCGCGCTTGCGTCTTTTGCGCGTCGGATAGACTGTTGCGCCACTGGGAGGCCCCATGACCGCAGCGATATTCCTTGTTGCCGCCGTTGCCATGATCATCGCCGTCGCCGGGCGGCGCGACATCGCGGTCGCCTTGCTGAGCGTGAGCTTCATCGCCTCGGTCCTGTGGCTCTATCACCACATGACCGATCCCCTCGCGCTATCGCTCTAGGACGAGGCATGACCGCACTGATCCGTTTCGGCAACGCCCTCGGGGCGGCCGGCCTGGCCTTGGTTCTGCTGATCGCCCTGGTTCTGCAGTTCCTGCTGAGGGAGCTGCCGTGCCCTCTCTGCAACCTCCAGCGCATCGCCTTCGTCCTGTGCGGCTTCGGCTTTTTGTTGAACCTGCGTTACGGCGCTCAGCCGGCCCATTACGGCATCACCCTGCTGGGCGCGTTGTTCGGCCTCGCCGCGTCGGGCCGACAGGTGCTGCTGCACATCGTGCCGGGCACCGGCGCCTACGGCTCGTCGATCTTCGGCATGCACTATTACACCTGGGCGCTGCTGCTGTTCCTGGCGGTGATCGCCGGTGTCACCGTGCTGATGCTCGTGGCCGGCTCCGGCCGCTTCGACCATCCGCGCAGCGACGCGCTGGCCGAGGCGCAGTTTGCCGGCTTTGCCCGCTTCGCCGCCTGGTTCCTGATCGTCATGACGCTGGCCAATGCGATCAACAGCTTCGTGCTGTGCGGCCCGATCGACTGTTCCGGCGATCCCGAGGGCTACTGGCTGTTCCGCCTGTTCTGAAGTTCTTCAGCGAACCTCCATCGAGCGCCAAATCGAGCCTCTGACTCCTCCGTCGCCGTATGACGGCGCCACCTCCCCGCGCTTCGCGCAGGGAGGAAAGCCTTGAACTCTAGGACCGGCCCGCGATCTCGGTGTCCTTCTTGGGGATCAGATCGTAGGGCAGGGCGAAACCCGGCATCGCCATCAACCGGTCGCGCCAGGCGCGCGCGTTCGGACGGTTGTCGAGCGAGAGGCCGCCTTCGGCCATGAACACCATGCGGCCCCAGCAGCCGATGTCTGCGATGGTGCAGCTCTCGCCGACCAGCCACTGCCGACCCTCCAGCGACCGGTCGATCGTGTCGAGCGCCGCTTCGGCCGAGGGACGGAAGTAGTTCACGATCATCGGATCGACGTCCGGCCGGAAGCGCGCGAAGTGGCGGACGCGCGCTACGTTGGTGATGGCGTCGTTCTCCCATGAGAGCCATTCGCGCGCGTGCCATTTGTCCTGCTCGCTCGCCGCTTCGAACCTGCCCGTCGCCCGCGCGAGATAATCGAGGATGGTGTTGGACATCACCAGCGTGAGCCCGCGGTGCTGCAGCACCGGCACCTGGCCATAGCGGTTGAGCGCCAGATGCGCCGGCTGCTTCTGCACGCCGTTCTTGAGGTTTACGGTGCGGAAGGAGAAGGGCAGCCCGCTGAGCGCGAGGAACAGCATGGGCTTGTAGCTGGAACTGGACGTGAAGCTTCCGTGGAGGACGAGGCGTTCGGCATCAATCATGCGTGTCTCCTGCAGTTCCATCTTGCCCGTTGCCGCCCTGGCTGCCTAATGGGTGCGACACTGCCAGGAGAAATTGCATGCTCGCTGTGATCTTGCGTCGCGTTTTGCTTGCGATCGCCGGTGCGATGGCCTTCGTCTCGGCCGCATCGGCGCAAGCACCGGGCGCCGCGATCCCGGTGGAACTCGGCCAGATCATGTCGAGATACGCCGCGGCGCTGAACTCCAACGACGCCGACACGCTGGTGAATTTCTACAGCTCAAAGGGCGTGTTCATGCGCGAGGATCTGCCGGCCGTGGTCGGCATCCCGGCGCTCCGCGCGTCCTATCGCGACATCTTCACCGCCCTGAAGCTCAACCTGCAGTTCACGGTCGATGAGGCCGAGGAAGCCGGCGACATGGCGTGGCTGCGCGCCGTCTCCACAGGCAAGGTCAAGGTGCTGGCGACCGGCAAGGAGACCGACGAATCGTTCCATACGCTGGTCGTCTTCCGCAAGGAGAGCGGCGTGTGGAAGATCCGCAGCTACCTCTACGCCTCCAACAAGCGCGGCCCACAACCGCCGAAATAGCAGAGCCGCCGATGTCCGACGAAAATTACACCGTCATCCTGGGCGACCGCCGCTACGCCATCCATCGCAAGTGGGCGAGGCTGCCGGCGGGCGAGAGCTTCGGCTTCCTCTCCGACCTGATGGTCGACGATGCGGGACGTGTGCATGTGGCGCAGCGCGGCACCGACCGGCCGGTGCTGGTGTTCGAGCGCGACGGCAGGCTGTCGGGCAGCTGGGGCGAGGGCGTGCTGGCCGAGCCGCACTACCTCAATCCGGGCCGCGACGGCTCGATCCTGGTGGCCGACCGCGATGCCCATCAGGTGTTGCGCTTCGACGGCAAGGGAAACGTCGTGCAGGCATTGGGCAGGCGTCACTGGCCGTCGCTCGATGCGCCCTTCAACCATCCGACGGCGGCGGCCGATGCACCGGACGGCGATATCTATGTCGCCGACGGCTACGGCAATTCCAGCGTCCATCGCTTCTCCGCCGACGGCACGCTGCTGCGTACCTGGGGCGGTCCTGGAGTCGGGCCGGGCACTTTCACGACGCCGCACGCCGTCGCCGTCGACCGCGAGGGCCGCGTGCTGGTGGGCGACCGCGAAAACAACCGCATCCAGGTGTTCGATCGCGAGGGCACCTTCCTCGCCGAATGGGGCGACTTCTACCACCCCATGCAGATCTGGATCGACGACCGCGGCTACATCTTCGTCACCGACCAGATCCCGCGCATCAGCCTCCTGTCGCCAGACGGCAAGCTGATCGGCCGTTGCCGCGGCGCCATCAACGGTGCGCATGGCATGGCGGGAGATGCCGAGGGCAACCTCTACCTGTCGGAGCTGCCGCCGCAGGAGATCACCAAGCTCGAACGGTTGAACTAGAAAACGAAAGGTCCCTCGCTGCGCTCGGGATGACAATTATTCCGGGTCGGCGCAGTACGCCGACCAAAAAAGCCGGTGTCATCCTGAGCGCAGCGAGGGACCTTTATTCTTCGTCGAAACCTAAACCGGCACCGGCCCGCAGATCTGCACGCGGCGCATCAGGCGGCGGAAGGGGCCGGTATCGCCGAGCGCGATGTGCTTGGCGCTGCGGTTGTCCCAGAAGGCGATCGAGCCCTTCTGCCAGCGGAAGCGGAAGGTGAATTCCGGCCGGTTGCCGTGCTCGAGCAGGAAATCGAGCAGCGGCTTGCTCTCGGCCGCGGTCATGTCCTCGAAGCCGATGGTGTAGGACTTGTTCACGAACAGCATCTTGCGGCCTGTTTCGGGATTGGTGCGCACCACCGGATGGAGGCTCTGCGTCTCGCGCCAGTCGGCGCCGTCGCGATGCTTGGTCGAACGGCCCTTGTTCTTCCCGGCCTGCGGACCCGCCACCATGATGTCGCTGTGCACGGCGCGCATCCCGGCCAGCATCCGCTTCATGCCGGCCGACAACGCCTCGTAGGCGAGATACTGGTTGGCGAACATCGTGTCGCCGCCATAGGGCGGCACATCGATGCCGTAGAGGATGGCGCCCATCGGCGGCTCGGGCCACATGGTGGTGTCGGCATGCCAGTCCTCGCCGACATAGGAGGTGTCGCCGGGCTCGCGCCGCACCATGACGATCTCCGGATCCTCGCCCATGCCCCTGAAGTTGGGATGGATGAAGATCTCGCCGAATTTCCGCGCGAAGGCTTTTTGTCTGGCGACGTCGAGCTCCTGCTCGCGGAAGAAGACGACGCAATGCTCGTTCAGCGCGTCGCGAATCTCGCCCACCGTGCCGTCGTCGAGATCCTGCGCCACGTCGACGCCAAAGATTTCCGCGCCGCCGGCGCCGGAGAGGGGACGCACTTCGATACGGCTGTTGCGCATGGTCCTACTCCGCCTTGATGTTGCTGGCGTCGATCACGGCCTTCCAGCGCGCCTGCTCGGCCATGATCGTCTTGCCGAAGGTCGCGGCGTCCTCGTAGCCCGGCGACAGGCCATAGTCGGGCAGGCGCTTGTGCAGGTCGGGATCCTTCAGCGCCTGTACGGTCGCATTCTCCCACCAACGGATCGCCGAGGCCGGCAGCCCCCGCGGCCCGCAGACGCCGATCCAGCCGGTGACGGCATAGCCCGGCAGTGTGGCCGAGGCCTGCGGGGCGTTGGGGAACTGCGGCGAGCCCACGTCGTCGATCAGCGTGAGCACGCGCAGCTCACCCGCCTTCGCCTGTCCGGAAAAATCGCCCAGGCTCGTGACCACGAGATCGAGCCGCCCGCCCATCAGCTCGAGCACAGCGGGGCCGGTGCCGCGATAGGCGATGCCCTGCATCGTGATGCCGGCCTTGACCGCGAGCCACTCGGCCGCGAGCTGCTGCAGCGAGCCCACGCCGGAATGGCCGTAGTTGAGCTTGCCGGGCTTGGCCTTGGCGTCGGCGATCAGGTCGGCCAGCGTCGCATAGGGTGAATTCTTGGGGACAGCGATGCCCCAGTTCGCCTGCAGGAAGCGCGCGATCGGCTGCAGGTCCTTGTTCATGTCGATCGGCAGAACGAGTCCCGGCAGGACCGGGCTCACGCCCATCGGCCCGGTCGTGCATTGCACCAGTGCGACGCCATCGGCCTTGCCGCGCGCTGCTGCTTCAAAGGCGATCATGCCGTTGGCGCCGCTCTTGTTCTCGACGATGACGCGCTGGTTCATCTGCTTCTGCACGGCGTCGGAGAACAGCCGTGCCACCGTGTCGCCGATGCCGCCCGGCTGGAAGCCGACGACGATCTTCACCGGACCCTCGGGCTTGAAGTCCGGATCGGCCGCACCGACCGTAGCCGGCAGCACCGCAAGCAGCAGCGCCGCCACCGTCATGGAATGCCGCACGTCGTTTCCTTCCCATTTTGCGCGAAGGCTACACCCGGCGGCGGCGGCCGACAAAAGGCAACCTCATGCTGAGGAGCGCCCGCAGGGCGCGTCTCGAAGCATGGGCTAAGCACCCCGCTCGCTGCCCACCCTTCGAGACGGCCGCTACGCGGCCTCCTCAGGGTGAGGTCTTTCCATGGACGCACTGGCGCGATTCGTGCTGACGTTGCGGCGGGAGAAGCGTTAGGGAATCGATCCAATGGACAAGACACTCGTAGCCGAGCTGGCGCGCCGCGCCGGCCTCGACAAGGCGCTGGCGGAATTCCCCGAGGACGTCGCGGCCGCTGCCGCCCAAGCCGCGAATGTCGCTGCCAAGATCAAGGCGCCGGCCGATCCCCGCGCCGAACCGTGGCCCGCCATGCGGGCGGGAGAGGGGCTGTGAACGCCGACGCCGACGCGACCCAGGGTCGCCTGCACTGGACCTCCGTTTCCGAGGCCTCGCACGCCATCGCCGCGGGCGACCTTTCGCCCGTCGAGCTGATGCAGGCCCATCTCGACCGAATCGAGCGGCTCGATCCCCGGCTCAACGCCTTCATCCAGCTCGACGGCGACGCAGCGCTCGCCGCCGCGCGCGTGGCCGAGGCCGAGGCGTCGGCCGGCCGCCTGCGCGGGCCTCTGCACGGCATACCGGTCGGGATCAAAGACATCATCGACGTCGCCGGCCTGCCGACGACCTGCCACTCCAGGGTGCTCCAGGACAATCTCGCCGAGTCGGACGCGGTGTGCGTGAGCAAGCTTCGTCAGGCCGGCGCGATCGTGGTGGGCAAGCTGTCGACGCACGAGTTCGCCATCGGAGGCCCGAGCTTCGACCTGCCGTGGCCGCCGGCGCGCAATCCGTGGAACCCCGATCATCATCCTGGCGGTTCTTCCTCGGGTTCGGGCTCCGGCGTCGCCGCCGGCCTGTTCCCGATGGCGCTGGGCACCGACACCGGCGGCAGCGTGCGCAATCCGGCGAGCTGCTGCGGCATCGTCGGGCTGAAGCCCACCTACGGGCTGGTGTCGCGCCGCGGCGTCTTCCCGCTCTCCTTCACCCTCGACCACATTGGGCCGATGACGCGTACCGTCGAGGACAACGCGCTGATGCTCGACTGCATCGCCGGCCACGATCCGCTCGATCCCGGCAGCGCCGCGGTACCGCGCGGCCACTACGCTGCCGCCCTCGACCGCGGCGCGCGCGGCCTGCGCGTCGGCTTCGTCCGCCATTTCCATGAGATCGACATGCCGGCCGACCCCGAGGTCACGGCCGCCCTGGAGCATGTCATGCGCACCCTGCAGATGGCCGGCGCCGACGTGCGCGACATCCATCTGCCGACGCTGGGCGAGTTCGCCGCGGTGAACCGCGTCATCCTGCAAAGCGAGGCTTGGTCGATCCATGCCCCGTGGCTGCGCGAGCGGCCGGGCGACTACGGCAAGCTGGCGCGCCGCCGTCTCATGCCGGGCGCCTTCCTGGGCGCTGGCGACTATGTGCTGGCCAACAAGCGCCGCGCCGAGATGATCGCCGGGGTCAACGCGGCCCTGGCCGATGTCGATGTGCTGCTCTGCGCCAGCTCGATGGACCCGGCCTGCCGCATCGACAATTCGTCCGACGTCGAGCGCACCTATCCGCGCCAGGCCCGCACGCCCTTCAATGTTACCGGCCATCCGGCGTTGGCGATGATGTCCGGCCTCTCCTCGGGCGGCCTGCCGCTGTCGGTGCAGTTCGTCGGCCGCTACTTCGACGAAGCGATGCTGTTCCGCGTCGCGCGAGCCTGGGAACAGGCGTCGGGCGTCGACAGGAAGCATCCGCCGATCGGCTGATCAGGCGGGCGGGCGCAGCTTCGCGAGAAGCCGGTCGTAACGGGATTCGATGATGCCCGGCAGGAGGAGCAGGCCGATCGCGAAAGCGATGACCCCACCCCACGGGCTGTCGAATGCCCAGGCGGTGCCGATCGAGAGGGCGAGCCAGCCCAGAAAGACCAGCCAGACATTTCTGCGGAAGCGACCCATCTCTGATGTATTCGATGCCGCGATCTGCTCCTCCGTCGGCCGCGCCAGCCGGCGGTACAGGCGATAGATGGCGCGCGGGGCGGCGACCAGCAGCAGAAAGAGGTCAAAGAGTCCGACGAGCAGTTCCAGGATCTCCATGACGCCAGGATAGCAGGGATTTGCGGCTTCGCGCCCCCGCACTCTCCCTCGTCGCGATCGGCTGCACCGTAACGTCGATGCGCCAGGCAAGGCCCGGAACGGCGGTCGCGACCGCCTGTCCCAATCGACGGCGCTTGTCGTCCGTGGGGACCGAGCCCCTGATGATCACGGCGCCGCCGATGACGTCGATGGTGAGGGCGTGGGCGTCGATGCCGGCACGCGCCAAACCATCCATTATGGCGTCGCGAAGCCTCTCGTCGTCGCGATTCATGTTGGTCTCCTCATATCCTTCCCCGAAGGAACGGCCCCACCCGAAGGAATGTTCCTGTGGTCGCTTGCCGACATTGCCGAGCAGGGCAAAATGCCGGCATGAAAGACTTTCCTGCCGCCTACCAGGCCTCCGCCGGTTCCGCGCTCGACGTGGACAAGGACCTCTATCGATCCATCGCCGAATCCGTCGACAGCCGCCGCCTCGTCGACAGGTTCGCCATCCCGATCCGCTCCGGCCGCGCCTGGAAGGTGCCGGCGGGCCACGTCTTCCGCATCGTCACGATCGAGGGGCCGCAGGTGGCCGACCTCAACCTCTGGAGCCTGCACAATCCACGGGAACGAATGTGGGCCTCGCGGACGCGCCAGCTTCAGGCCGCGCACGTGACGGTCTTCGATCGGCTGTGGTCGACGCTGCCCTATCTCCGGCCGATCGCGACCATCACCTCCGACAGCCTCGCGAGCTATGGCATCGACGAATTCGGCGGGCGCATCCACGACCTGCTGGGTACGCGCTGCGATCCCTACGTCAACCGCATGCTGACCGGCGAGGATTTCGACTTCTGCTGCCATTCGAATCTCGTGCGGGCGGTGGCGCCGCATGGGCTGACCGAGCTCGATGTGCACGATGTGCTGAACGTCTTCCAGTGCACCGGCCTCAATGCGCAGGACAAGTATTTCATGCGGGCGAGCCCGGCGCGCACGGGCGACCACCTGGAGTTCTTCGCCGAGATCGACCTTCTATGCGCGCTCTCGACATGTCCGGGCGGCGATCTGTCGGTGCCGCTGTGGGGCCCCGAGGCGCGCGACCCGCTCGAGGTCTGCCGGCCGCTCGGCATCGAGGTCTACGAGGTCGATAAGGCCGTGCTCGCGGGCTGGAAGCCGCCGTCGGTCGCGGTCTACGGCGGTGGTCACGGGCTCGGCCTCAAGAGCCCGCCCTGGGCCAAGACTTCATAGCCGCCCTAAGGGTCAGTCCTCAGCCTGCCAAGCCTGAAGGTGGCGGTAGAGCGACGCCGCCGTCACCTCGAGGGCCGCTGCTGCCCGCGGAATGTTACCGCCGGATTTCCGGATCGCCTCCTCGACCGCGCGGCGCACGACGTTCCTGAGCGGTTCGATGCCGTCGCTGTGAGGCTGTGCGAGCAGCGGCTCGTTCGAATGCAGCCGGGCGGCGCCCGCCCCGACGCTGCCCGGCCTTCGTAGCCCGTCGGGCAGCATGCCGGCCTCGATCCACTCGCCCTCGTTCAGCACGACGATTCCGCGCAGCACGCTCCTCAGCTCGCGCGTGTTGCCCGGCCAATCGTGCGCCAGAAGCGCAGCTTCCGCTTCGGGCGAAAATTCCTTGAACGTCTTTCGTTCCTCGAGGGCGACCTCGCGCAGGAAATGCCGGGCCAGCAGCAGGACGTCGTCGTCGCGCTCGCGCAGCGGCGGCATCCTGACGGGAATGATCTCCAGCCTGTAGAGAAGCTCCTCGCTGAACCGCCCCGCGGCGATTTCCGCACGCGGGTCGCGAGCGGTCGCGCACACCAACCGCACGTCGACCGGGCGCGGCCTGTCCTCGTCAATGCGCTGGACCGAGCCCGTCTGCAGGAAGCCCAGGAGCTTGTCTTGCAGCGCGAGCCCGAGGTCGCACACCTCGTCGAGGAACAGCGTGCCGCCGTTGGCCCTCAGCAGCGCGCCTTCGCGATCGGCGGTGGCGACTCGCGCCCACCGGCCGAAGATTTCCGCGTCGAGCTGGTCCTGCGATAGCGCGGCACAATCCACCTCCACGAATGGCTTTTGCCGACGACGGCTGAGCTTGTGCAATGCCTGCCCGCACAGCCGCTTGCCGGTGCCGCGCTCGCCCGTCACCAGCACAGCGGCACTGCTCGCGGCCGCATTGGTCAGGATACGGTAGATGGACTGCATCGCCATCGATCGGCCGATGAAGCCGCAGAATTGATCGCGCCCGACCTCGTCCTGTACGGCGGCCACTTGCGTTTCGAGCCGACGGCGCTCGAGCGCGTTGCGCACCGTCACGCGCAATCGGTCGGCGGTAAACGGCTTGGTCAGATAGTCGAAGGCGCCCTGCTGCATGGCCGTGACGGCAAGGCTTATCGAGACCTGGCTGGTGACGACGATCACGTCCGTCGGCAGCTGCCGGTCGCGAATCTCGCGCAGTATCGCCAGGCCGTTCACATCGGGCAGATTGACGTCGAGCACCATGACCTCGGGAGGGCGGATGGCAAGGGCGGCCAACGCCTGGCGTCCACTGCCGGCGATATCGACGTGACAGCCATCGGTCCGAAGGAACGCGGCATAGGTCTCCGCCAGGGCGGGCACATCCTCCACGATCAAGACGTGTCCGCGTCCCGGCATCAGGCGCTCTCTCGCGCCGGCAGCTCGAAATTCCTTACGCCGACGACCGCGCTGGCTCCGATGGCAAGCAACTCCTCTATGCGGGCAGCAAGATCGTCGCTGCCGGCCTGTTCGACGGCCCGTGCGGCGACACCGGCTCGGGACGCGCCGAATTGCGCGAAGAGGCCGGTCAGGCGATGCGCTGCCGCCCGTGCCCTGGAGAGATCCTCGGCGCCACCAGCCGATTTCACCTCATCGAGGCTGCTCGTCGCGTCGGCCACGAACCGGGCCAGAAGCCCGCCGAATATCTCGATTCCTACCGCGGTGCGCAGTTCGGCGAGCGCGGCGCCGTCGACCGGCGATGATTCCGCACTCGCCGGCCTCGGGACGTTGCCGGCGGTGACGCGATCGATCATGGCGGTGAGCTCGAACAGGCGAATCGGCTTCGGCAGATAGTCGGTCATGCCTGCACGCAGGGCGCGATCCCGGTCGGAGGGTTGCGCAAACGCCGTCAGCGCCACGATCGGCGTTTGGGCCGCCGCCCCCGGTAGTGCGCGTATTCGGCGCGTCGCCTCGTAGCCATCCATGCCGGGCATCTGGACGTCCATGAGGATGAGGTCGAACGGGGCGGCCGTGGCGGCGGCCACCGCCTCGATGCCGTTGCCCACGATCTGCGGCCGATGTTCGAGCTTTTCGAGCATGGCGCGGATGACGATCTGGTTAGCGGGCGTATCCTCGGCCACCAGGACCCTGAGGTTGCGGGCGATGACGGGTACCTCTGGGGCTGCTGCGGCGCTGACCTGGCCCGGCGGCGCGACCTCGAGCTCGAGCTCGAACCAGAACGTCGTGCCATGACCCGGCGTCGAACCAACACCGATGCTGCCTCCCATCAGGTCCACAATGCGCTTGCAGATCGCAAGACCCAATCCGGTTCCGCTCTTGCGGCGCGCGACATGATTGTCGCCGCGCTCGAAGGGAAGGAACAAGCGGCTCTGCATTTCGGGACTGATACCGACGCCGGTATCCGTCACCGAGAAGCGCATGCGGGCACTTCCCGTGTGCCATTCGACGACCTTGATGGCGAGGACGACCGCGCCCTGTTCCGTGTACTTCACGGCATTGCCCAGGAAATTGAGGAACAGCTGGCTCAGTTGCCCGGAATCGCCTCGCAGGAATTCGGGAACTGCCGCTTCCACCGCCGTGGTGACCGTGAGGCGCGTTCCACCCGGTACGCTCTGGGCGATCTGCACGGCACTCTCGGCGAGCTCGCGGATGTTGAAGGTGCTTTGCTCGGGGTCGAAATGCCCTGCCTCGAGCCGCGAAAAATCCAGGATGTCGTTGATGATGGTGAGCAGATGGGTGGCGGAGTCCTCGATGATCCGCACGGAGCGCTGCTGCTCGGGGTCCAGGGAGGACTCGGCCAGAAGGCTCGACATGCCGATCACGGCGTTCATCGGCGTCCGAATCTCGTGGCTCATCATCGCCAGGAATTCCGCCTTCGCGTCGGCGGCCTGCTCGGCATCCCGGCGTGCGCGCCGAAGGTCGACGACGGTGGTCTCCTGCCGGGTCAGGAGGGTGGCAATCCAGCCCGTCAGGCCGAGCAGCAGGAGCACCATCAGGGCCGTGCCGCCCCCGACGAAGGCGGCTGTCGATCGCCACAGCGCCAGGATCAGGCTGTCGGTCGCCGTTATGTTGACGACGAGCGGATAGTCCTTGAGCGATCGCGGCGCCACGATGCGCATCTCCGTCATGCCGTCGGCCAGCCGCGGCGTCTCGGTCACCACGGCTCCGGCGGCATTGCCGCGGGCAATGATATCGCGGAACACCGCCTGATCGATGAACGACCTGCCCATCAGGTTCTCGCGCTCGGGATAGCGGGCGAGCAGGATGCCGTCCGAGCGGAACAGCGAGATCGCACTATCCTCGCTGATGTTCACGGCCTTGAAGAATTCCTGGAAGAAGCTGCTGTCCAGACCGGTCAGCACCAGGCCGAGCGTTGCCCCGGAACGGCTCTTGATCTTGCGCGCCAGATAGAACGTCCATGTGCCGGTGCCGCGGTTGCGGACCGGGGCGCTCAGGAAGACGTCGAGGGTGGCGTCCGCCATATGGGCGATGAAATAGTCGCGATCCGCCAGGTTGATCGGCGGCGGCGGGAAGCTTCGCGTGAAGTTGATCACCTGCCCGTCCGCGCCGACGATGGTCGCCACATCGATTTGCGGGACGCTGCTCGATTTGTTGCGCAGGATGTCGAAGATCTCGCGCGTGCCGAGTGCCAGTCGCAAGTCGGCATCGGTCTCGATACCGACCTCCTGCACGCGATCGATGATGGCCTTGAGCACGAGATCGGCCGCTTTCATCGCCTGTCGGCTGTGCTCGGCCAGCATGATCGAGCTGTGGTAGAGGTTAGCCTTCCACTCCGCGATCTCGGTTTGGCGCGTGTGCCAGAGCATCAGCGCTGAACCGGCACCCACCAACGCCGTGGCCAACAGTCCGACGGCGATCACGCCCTTGCCACGACGGCTGAGCGACAACGTCTGGATGAAACGAGGCACACGCATACAAGTAAATATGCGCCACTTCGCACCCATCGTCATTGACTTGCCTCAAGAGGTCGGTAGCGTTCCGACCGCTTGGCCTAATCCGTCGAATTAGTTCTTGTCGTCCGGCACGCCTTGCGAAGCGGCCCGCGCGGCGCAAGATGTAGGACATGACCCAGAAACGCCAACTCCGCCTCGGCGCCTTCATGCGCCCGGTGAGCATCCACACCGCCGCCTGGCGCTATCCCGGCGGCACGCCGGACGCCAATTTCAATCTCAAGGCGCTGATCGGCTACGCCCAGACGCTGGAACGCGGCAAGTTCGACGCCTTCTTCATGGCCGATCACCTGGCCGTGCTGAACATGCCGATGGA
>CANIRG010000057.1 GCA_947469635.1 Rhodospirillales bacterium
TACTGCGGAGGCGCCGCATCGCCCGTGCCCAGCGACCGCTGCATGAGGACACTGTCGAGCCAGCGGCCGAACTTGAAGCCGATGCTCTTGAGGGTCCCCACCATCTCGAAGCCGCAGGAGGCATGGAGCCGGATCGAGGGCGTCTGCGCGCTGTCGCCGATCACCGCCACCATCTGGCGCTTGCCGGCCGCCGTGCAGCGCTCGATCAGCACCGGCAGCAGTGCCTTGCCGACGCCCTGGCCCACCGCATCCTTGTCGATGTAGATCGAATCCTCGACGGAGAATTTGTAGGCCGGGCGCGGGTGCCAGTTGCCGGCATAGGCATAGCCCACCACGCGGCCGTCACGCTCGGCCACGAGATGCGGCAGGCCGAGATCAAGGACGGCGGCGCGGCGCCTTGCCATCTCGGCGAGGTCGGGCGGATCGACCTCGAAGGAGGCAGTGCCGTGCAGCACGTGATGCTGGTAGATTTCCGCGCAGCGCGCCACATCCGCTTCGCTCGACGCCCGCACGATGAGATCGCTCAAGTCCCGCTCCCCGCAAGTTCCTCGCGCGATCCTACGGCGTCAGTTGCGTTGGCGCAGCAGCGACGGGTCGACGCCGTCGAACTTGAACAGCGAATCGGCCAGCGGCTGGCCCGACTTGAACTCGGCGAGCGACACCGCGACCCGGTTGCCGCGGTTGTCGACGATCGTCCAGCCGCGCAGCTGCATCGGGTTCTCCGACAGGCGCACGATCACCTTACCCTCCTGCGGCTTGCGGGTCTGGACGAGGGTGAGCTGAAGCTCGTTGTTGGCGCGCTGCATGGATTCGACCGTGATGTCGCCGCTCAGCAGGAACGGCTCCTTGACGAGGAACGACGCCGCCGTCCAGCCGAGCGGCCACTGGCCGAAGTCCTTCGTCTGCGGATCCCACATGGTGACCTGGGTGCCGTCGGCCACGACCTTGAGCTGCGACGGCGCATCGTAGGCGAAGCGCATGCGACCCGGCCGGCGGACATAGAGGTCGCCCTGGACGATCGAGCCGTTGGGACTGGTCTGGATGAAGCGCGCCTGAAAGGTGCGGATCGAGTTGATGTATCTCTCGACCTCGGGAACGCCGGTCTGGGCGGGGGCGGCGGTCGCCGCGAGCAGCGACAGCGAGGCGGCGAGAAGGGCGGAGATGAAGGAGCGCATATGTTTCCTATGGGCGGCGATTTGGGCTTAATCAAGAACGGCCTTCCCAACGATGTGAACGGCCGTTTACCATGGGCTGAACCAGCCTGAGGAACGTCCCATGCACGTCGGAATGGCCGCCGTCTTCCAGAACACCGGCCGCCGGATCAGCGACCGGCAGGTTTACCTGAACGAGCTGGCGCTCGCCGACATGGCCGAACCGTTGGGCTTCGAATCGATCTGGTCGGTCGAGCATCATTTCACCGACTACACAATGTGCCCGGACGTCGTTCAGTTCCTTTCCTATATGGCGGGGCGCACGAAAACCGTGCGCCTGGGCTCGATGGTGGTGGTGCTGCCGTGGCACGACCCGATGCGCGTGGCCGAGCAGATCTCGATGCTCGACCAGCTCTCGGGGGGCCGCATGATCCTTGGCCTCGGACGCGGCGCCGGCAAGGTCGAGTTCGACGGCTTCCGCCTCGACATGGGCGACAGCCGCGACCTGTTCGTCGAATATGGCGAGGCGCTGCTGCGCGGCCTCGAGACCGGCGTGATGCAATACGACGGCAAGCACTACAGGCGCCCGTCGAGATCCGGCCCGCGCCCTTCAAATCCTTCCGCGGCCGCACCTATGCCGCCGCCGTCAGCCCCGAAAGCGCGCGCATCATGGCGCGGCTGGGGGTGGGACTCCTCATCATCCCGCAGAAGCCGTGGCGCGAGGTCGAGAAGGAGCTGGCCGAGTACAACTCGCTCTACCGCGAGATAAACGGCACCGACGCGCCGCAGCCGATCTCGGCCGGCTGGATCTTCGTCGATCCCAGCGCCGAGCGGGCGCGCGAGATGGCGATGAAGTACATCGGCGGCTATTACCGCACCGTGCTCGATCACTACCAGTTCGGGGCTGCGCACATGAAGAACCAGCGCGGCTATGAATACTACGCCAAGATGAACGAGAAGCTCGCGGTCTACGGCGACCGGAAGGCCATCGAGTTCTTCGCCGACCTGCAGGTCTACGGCACGCCCGAGCAGGTCCATGACAAGATCATGACGATCCATAGGCAGACCAACAATTCGGGCTTCGTGGGCGTGTTCTCCTATGCCGGCATGCCGCACGAGGAAGCGGCGCGAAACATGCGGATGTTCGCCGAAATGGTAATGCCAGGGCTAAAAAAATTCGCTGCCGGCGCCCCCATCGATCGCTCGACAATGCTGGGCGATCATCGCTATTGCGTCGCCGCCGAATAGACGGACCGGCGGAAGGAGAGCGGGAATGCGCGGTGCGATGGTGGCCTTGCTGGCCGTGGCAACAGGATGCGCGGGCGGCGTGCAGGCGCAGACGCCCCTGGAACGCGGCAAGTACCTGGTCGAGAGCATTGCCGGCTGCGGCAACTGCCATACGCCGCAGGGGCCCAACGGGCCCGACATGAGCCGTGCCCTGTCCGGCGGTCCGCCCATCGTCGAGGGCAATCTCTTCACCGCCCATCCCTCCAACATCACGCCCGATCCGGAGACCGGCATCGGCAGATGGACCGACGCCCAGATCAAGCGCGCGATCCGCGAAGGCAAGCGCCCGGACGGATCGCTGATCGGGCCGCCCATGCCGTTCTCGCAGTATCGCGGCCTGGCCGATGCCGACCTCGATGCCATGGTGGCCTATCTGCGCACGGTGCCGGCGGTGAAGAACAAGGCGGCCAAGTCCGTCTACAAGATCAAGCTGCCGCCGGCCTACGGCCCGCCGCTCACCCAGGCGATCGCCGCCCCTCCGCCGGAAGACAAGGTGGCCTATGGCGCCTATCTCGCCGGCCCGCTCGGCCACTGCGTGGAGTGCCACACACCGATGGGCCCGGACGGCCGCTTCCAGTACGCCACGAACCTCGGCGCCGGCGGCTTCCAGTTCCACGGCCCGTGGGGCGTGAGCGTTTCCAAGAACATCACCTCCGACGCCGAGCACGGCCTCGGCAAATGGAGCGATACAGAGATCGAGCGCGCGATCCGCGAAGGCGTCGGCAAGGACGGCCACAAATTGCTGCCGCCGATGGGCTTCGGCTACTACGCCAAGGTCTCCGCCGCGGACATGAGCGCCCTCATCGCCTACCTGCGCACCTTGCCGCCCAAGAAGATGCCTTGAGCCTGGCCGCGCTCGCGGTCCTGCTCTCGGCCTTTCTCCTCTTTCTCGTCCAGCCGTTGATGGGGCGGCTGGTGGTGCCGCTGTTCGGCGGCGGCGCATCGGTGTGGACGACCTGCCTGGTCTTCTTCCAGGCCGCGCTCGTCGCGGGCTATGCCTATGCCGCGGGCGCGACCCGCTGGCTGTCGCCGCGCTCACAGCGTCTCCTGCATGTAGCGCTGCTCGCGGCCAGCGTCGCCGCCTTGCGGCTGGTGCCGGACGCCGCCCTGATGCCGGCCGACGGTGCGAATCCACAAGGCCGCATCTTCCTCCTTCTGCTGCTGACCGCCGGCCTACCCTACATGCTGCTCGCCGCCACCGGCCCCCTGGTCCAGGTCTGGCTCGCCGCCATCGGACGCTCGCCCTGGCGGCTGTTCGCAGTCTCCAACGCGGCCTCGATCGCCGCCCTGGTCGCCTATCCGTTCGTCGTCGAGCCGCTGGTCGGCCTCGGGGCGCAGGCGCGCCTGTGGGGCGCGCTCTATGTCCTGTCGGCCCTTCTCGTCGCTCTGCTGGCCTGGCGCACGCTGGCCCCGGCGTCTTTGGACTCCGGCGAAGCCCGGCAAACCGCAACGCCTGTGTCGAACCTGCTGACCTGGGTCGTATTGGCGGCCCTGCCGAGCGCGCTCCTCGTCGCCACCACCGATTTCCTGACGCGCGATCTGCCGGCGATTCCCTTGCTGTGGATCCTGCCGCTGGCGCTTTACCTGCTGAGCCTCGTCGTCTGGTTCGACGGGCGCCTGCCGTTCCACCGCGTCTTCTGGCTGCCCTGCGCCACACTCGCGGTGCTGGCGATGGCTCGCGGCATGACCTCGGCACGTTTCGACTTCGAGCCGTACCTCGTCGTCCCGCTGTTCCTGGCCGGCCTGTTCGCCGTTTGCCTGTTCTGCCATGGCGAGCTGGCGACGCGCCGTCCCGACACGCGGCACCTGGGCGTCTACTATCTCTGCCTGTCGATCGGCGGCGCGATGGGCGGCATGCTGGTGGCCGTCGTCGCGCCCTGGGTCCTCGCCGACTACTATGATCTGGCGATCCTGTTCGCAGCCCTTGCAGTGCCGCTGGCGCTGGCGGCGGCAAGCTTCGAGAGCCGTCTGCTCAAGGCCCTTGGCGCCGGCGGCGCGCTTCTCGTCATCGCCGCCGGCATCTATTGCGGTCGCCAGCGCTATATCGTCAACGATCGCGACGCGGCATCGGTGCAGCGCAATTTCTACGGCACGCTCAAGGTGGTCGAAGCGGAGAAGAACACGCCCGACGCCCAGCGGCAGCTCTGGCACGGCGCGATCATCCATGGCCTGCAATATCTGGCGCCGTCCCGCCGGCGCGAGCCGACCGAATATTATCGCGAGCAATCGGGCATCGGGCTCGCCATCGCGACCCTGCCGGCCGGCCCCCGGCGACTCGGCTTCGTCGGCCTGGGGCCGGGCACGCTCGCGGCCTACGGCCGGCCCGGCGACGAGCTCGTGTTCTACGAGATCGACCCTGCCGTGGAACGCGTGGCGCGACGCGATTTCACCTTCCTCGCCGACTGCCCGGCAAGCCTCCGGATCGTCTCCGGCGATGCCCGCCTCAGCCTGCAGCGCGAGGCGCCGCGCGGCTACGGCGTGCTGGCGATCGACGCCTTCAGCGGCAATGCCCTGCCGCTCCATCTGCTCACCGTCGAGGCCTTCGCCGTCTACGCACGCCACATGGCCGACGACGGCATCATCGCGATGAACGTCAGCAACAAGTTCTTCGATCTCATGCCTTTCGTGCATGCGGCAGCCGCGACCCACGGCTGGCATGCCAGGCTCGCCGTCGACGGCCGGCTCAGCGACTGGATCGTCCTGGCGCGCGACGTCGAGAGCCTGCGCCGCGCGCCGCTGGGGCAGGTTCTCGTTCCGCTCGAGGCGTCGTCCGTCACCCCCATGCCGACGTCGTGCGCGCCCTGCTGCCCTACCGCGAGTAGCGAATGACGACATCGCCTGGGTCTTCCGCTCCGAGCTCGCAGACAAGTTACAAAAAGTAACGCTTTAAATAAGGGAGAATCAAAGGGGTGAACCCGAAAGACCTCGACCCGCACCGCGCCAAAGGGCGGGATTCGGCGGCCTCGGTCGAGAGACAGGAATGCACCCATGTCCCGACCATAAGCGCATCTCGGGCCACAGGCCGATTCCGGGCGCTACTGCCGGGCTCGAGACGCGGAGCGCGCGAGATGGCCGAGCGCCTTCGCCGCGAGCCGGAACGGCCTCATGACGCGGTAGGCGCCCCAGAGCGGTTGTGGCAGCCGCATCGCCTCGTAGTCGCCGGCGGTGCGGGTCACCGCAAGCCTGAGCACCGCCTTCAGCCTGTCGCGCCGGCTGTCGCAAAGATCGATGTCGGAAAGGTCGGCCAGCTTCTCCGGGAGCGGTTGCCCTTCGCGCAGGTGCGCCATTAGCGACGCCGCCCGCGCACGCATCCGCGCGCTGGCCTCGATCTTCCCAACAAGCGGCGACGGGACAGCGACGCCCAGCAAGCCTTCGGCCATCAGGCATCCCAGCAACACCGCATTGCCGCAGCCATGGTCCGCAGCAAGGCGATGAACCTCCGCCCAGTCGAGCTCGGGATGGCGCTGCACGAGCATGGCGAAATCGTTCACCCAGCCCAGGGACCGCCAAGACTCCTTGGTGCCGTGGCCAGCCAGCAGGAGGGCCAGATGCAAAGGCGCCGCCGTCGGAATTTGGCAGCGGCCGATCTGGACCGGGACGAGCGCGGGCCATAGATCGGCAGGCGCCAGCGGGAAAGGCAGATGACTGCCACAAAAGGCCCAATGCAGGTCGAGCGTGGTATCGAGGCCTTCGCGCAGGAAGGCGAACTGCCGTTGATAGGCGAAGAATGCGCGCCGGAAGGGGCGATCACCGTGAACGCCACGGTAGCCCAGGCCCGCCAGGACCTCCTCGGCAGCGTCCATGCGCTGCTCGGGCACGACAACGTCGATGTCGTTGTATTCCCGCGCCGTCAGGTCGCCATAGACGCCGGCCGCCAGCGTCGCCCCCTTGAAGGCCGCGAAGGCGATGCCTTGCGCCGCGAAGCCCTCGGCCACGCGGCAGAGTTCCTCGGACAAGGCCAGCATGCGCACCAGATGCCGTCGCTGGAACCGATCGAGGGCGGCGCGCATCTCCGCTGGCACCGTCTCCCACGACAAATGCGCGAGAGCCCGCACCAGTGGCGGGCGAGCCGCATGGTCGGTGGCAAGCCTCAACAGCTCGGCGTGGTTCACACCAGCGCGCAAGATTTCGAGCGCCCGATCGAGGCGCGGCTCGGGTCGCGCAACGGCGCAAAGTAGTCGGAATTCAGCGTTGCAGGGTTTTGAAAGACCCGCCTGGGGGGGAGACGATACCGGCATGCGTCATTGCCTGGCTACGGTACGTCAATGCCACGGCCATCGGAACGGATGTCGTCCCGAGGGATTGTTCAACGGGTCCTGTTCGAACCCTTCTTGGCGCCGTCGGAGTTTCCGCTGTGACCGTTATTCAGCGTGATGTCGCGCAGCGTGCCCCATTCCAGCAGGGCAGGCGCACGATAGAGCTTCTTCGGCGAAGTCGCAGAAGCAGTCTTTTCGTCCGTGGGGCGGTCAGCCATACGCCGGCTCCATTTTTATGCACTTGGAATGACAGTTTATCACGCTTGCGGGCAGAACGCATAGCTCTGGATACCCTCGTCAATGGCCTTCGTCGACTGTCTCGACCAGCCCGACTTCTTGCAGTTGGGTGAGGAACTTGAGCACATCGGCCTGACACTCCGCCGGGGCGACCTCGAACTCATCGGTGATCGACTGGCAAATCTCGCCGACGGAACGCGGCTGCTCCAGCGACTGCCAGATATGGGCGCCAACCCCTTCCAGGCCAAAATAGACGGCCTTGTCGAGGTTCAGGATCGCAACCTCCTCGTTGAGATTGCACGAAACCTGGCGCTCCGATTGCTTCAGGCGGGTCGAGAATTCCAGCACGGCGGTCACCGTCTCCTGTGTGCACAACGGTTTACGGTCAGCTCCGTTGCTGGGTCAACCAGTAGTCGAGCGCATGCACGGCGACGACACGATCCAGATCGGCATCGGAGATCGGTCCCGCCGGCAGCCGCTCGACATCGACCCAGGCCCCCACGCGGTCTCCGGGAGGAAGCTCAGGCAAACCCTGCCGACGGATCGCCTCGGCCAGCGGATATCTCGCCAGCGGGGTCTTGTCGCGCGCCAGCACCGGCTCGGGCAGCCTGCCTCTCATCGCCTCGCGCATCAGCAATTTCCTTCGGGCCCACGGCACGGGCGGCACCGACAGCATGAAATGCAGGACCCTGAGATCGAGGAAGGGGTGACGCCAGACGAACGGCGCCTGCGTCTCGTCGAGATCGCAGCTGGCGAACATTCTTTCCCACACCGGATGACTGAACGACGCAATCGCCTCCGGATGCCAAGGATGCGCCGTCTCTCCGCCTCCCTTGTCGAGGCTGCGAAGGCGATCCTCCAGTTGCGAGCGCTCGACGAGGTCGGAGGTGAGCCACGACGGCAGCTCGGCCTCGGCGTGCCCCGAACGGTCGCGTGTCGTGTAGCGGCGAAGCGTGCCGGCCCAGTCGCCCATGCCCTTGGCACCGAGATATTGCCAGGCCGCCTGCGCCAGCCGTCCCCAGCGCCGTTGACCGAACAGCCATGCAAGATAGGCCCTGCGCTCGAAGCGGAGCGCGTTGTCGGGCCCCTCGCCGAACAACCAGACGCCGGCTTCGGCCGCCATGGCCCGATTGAGCAGACGGTCGGGATGGGCATGAACGATCGACACCATGGGTTCGGGCGTCGGGATCGATCGCATACGCCAGTCGGGATCGTATGCGAGATCGTCGATCGCGGTCGTGCGCAATTCGATGCCGAGCTGCCGTGCGGCCATCATGCCGAAGAACTTCTCGTCGTCCGGCATCAACCTTTCGAAGTGAACGCAATCGGCGACCACGCGCGCCGGATCGCCAGCGACCTCGACGGCCGCTGCCGCCAGGGTCGTCGAGTCGAGACCGCCGCTCATGGAAACCCCGACACGACCCGGCGGCATCCGGTCGGCGATGGCGAGCGCGGTCAGCTCCCGGAAACGTTCGCCGTAGAGCCTTCGGTCGCCGTAGTGGAGCGGCTCGTCGACCGACAGCTGCCAGTAGCGACGGATGCTCGGTCCCTGCTCCGTGACCGCAAGAACGTGGGCCGACGGCAGGCGATGGATGCCGCGCCACACCGTGCGCTCGACGTCGATGCTGACGCCGGCGGCGAGAAAATCGCCGATCCATGTGTCGTCGAGCTCACGCCCGATCTCCGGCCGCGCCGCCAGCCAGGCCAGCGAATCGCTCATCAGGATCGTGGCACCGGCCGTGGCATGAAACAGCGAGCGCACGCCGAGCTGGTCGCGGGCGGCGATCAGCCGTGCGCGCTCGACATCCCACAGCGCAAAGCAGAAGTCGCCCGCGATATGATCGAGGAATTGCTCCCCCCAGCGAGCGTAGGCCTGCAGGCAGCGCGCGGCGTCCGACGTTCTGGAATCGCTCCGCCCGTCGAGACGCAGGCGCCCCACGATCCAGAGCCGCTCCTCCAGGCTCTGGACGCCGCACATCTCCCCGTCGGCGGGAGAGCCATTGCGCGACCACAGGAACGCAACCTGGCCGGCTTGGCCCAGAACCTCGATGTGGAGGCCGGCAGCCTCGAAGCTGCGGCGATCGATGGGCGCGCGATCGATATTGAAGAGCGCGGCGAACAAGGTCAGGCCGGCGGCGCGGTGGCGCGCCAGGCGACCAGCCGGGTGTAGAGGTCGCGCTCATGCTCGCCGACCAGCACTTCGCCATCGCATTCCACCCAGGCATGGGCCGCGAACCTGGCATTCTCGCGCGCGACGCCGATGTGGAGCTCGGCGCGGTGGCCCGCCGACGACAGCAATCGCTGCACGGCGAGCGCCGAGCCGAGGCAAGTGGTTCCCGGGACCCACCGCGCCGCCGTGCGGCCGGCCCAGGCGATGCGGTCCGCCGGCCGGCCACCGGCGCCCAGCCGGCATGCCCAGGCTCGCAGACGCTCGATCGACACGACGGGCAAGGCGAGACGGACTCCGATCAACGTGGCGAAAGCCAGGATCAGCAGCACCTTGTCGCTGCCCGGAAGCGCCAGGAAGCGGGCGAGGCGGCTCATGCGCCGATCGACCGGCGGAGCTCGGCGGCAACCCGGCCCATCACCGAATAGCCGCGCGGATAGCTCAGCTCGTAGACCGGCAGCCGGCGGCCGATCAGCTCGGCGAAACGGAGCTGGCGCACCAGCCGGTCGGGCGCGAAGTAGCGGATATTCATTGCCGAGCCGATCAGCACCTTGGCGAGCGCCGCGCCTTCGAGCCGCCGCACCGTCACGCCGTCGCCCTCGCGCGGCTCGGTGAGCCGGAACAGCGCCGACAGCTTCCGGGGCGCATCGGGTGGCCGACCGGCGCGGCGCGGCCGCATGAGCAGCTTGCCGCTCAGCGCGTTGAAATGGCCATGCTCGGCGGCGCCCGGGAGGAACCGTCGTGCCGGCTCATCGAACAGCTTCAGCCGGTAAGGACCAGGATAGGCGAGCACATCGTCGCCGGCGAAGCCGAACCGCAGCATGTCGTCGGTGACGAGATCGGCCCCCTCGGCGATCAGGAATGCGGCCAGCGTCGACTTGCCCGCACCGCTCGATCCGAGAAGAGCCGCCGACCGGCCGCCGAAATCGACGACGGTGGCGTGCAGCGGTTCCTCGCCCTGCAACGTGAAGGAGGTGCTCAGCACGAAGTTCAGCAGATTCGCCTCGAATGCCTGTTCATCTGCACCCTCGAGCTTCAGGCAGGCGACGCGCCTGCCGTCGGCGGCGACGATCGTCTCCAGGACCCTGTTGACCCAGATATAGACGCTGCCGTCGTCGAGCACGGTGTGCCGGATCCAGTCGTCGGCATCCTCAGGCACGCCCTTCACCCTCTCCCGGAAATAGCTTGCCGGCCGTAGCTCCAGCTCGATCGCCGCCTCGCCGCGTCCGGCCGCGGTCACCACCGACGCCAGAGGAAACTCGCTCGCCAGCGTGATGCCGTAGACGGCATAATGGTATCTGTTGCCCGCGGGGCTGGATCGCACTTGCGGAGCGTCGGATCGCGGGGCAATCATCGCCGCGATACTACAACATCGCGCATTGGCCGACGACGCACTCATGACGAGGATCGATTGCCGCCAGATTTCGGGCGATGACCTGGCAGGGTCCGAGCAAGTTCGCCTCGCCTTCGACAGCCTCACCCGGCATGGCTTCGCCATCCTCGATCACGTCCTGCCGCAGGAGAGAGTTCGCGCGCTCAACGCAGAATTCGCCGCCGGCTACGACAGGTACCTGCAGAACAGCGAGCTCGACGACACGCTGAAGGTCGGCAACAAGCGCTACATGATTCCCGTGGCGCTGTCCGGCGGGTTCGGCGATCCGCTGGTCTATGCCAATCCCTTCGTCGTGGCTCTCGCGCGTCACGTGCTCGAGCCGGACGCCATCCTGGAGAGCTTCGGCGCCGTCGTCTCCCTGGCCGGATCCCGGCAGCAGCATATCCATCGGGACGGGCGGCTGCTCTTCGACTCGGCGATCTCGACGATGCTGCCGGCCCATGCGCTGACCTTCGTGCTGCCGCTGGTCGACATGAACGACATCAACGGCACGACGGCGATCTCGCCGGGCAGCCATCGCTGGAAGGTGCGCAACGAGGAGGCGCCGCCGGTCGCGCTCGACGTTCCCGCCGGCTCCTGCGTGCTGTGGGATTTCAGGCTCTATCACGGCGGCACCTCCAACCGCTCCGACGCGACGCGCCCGATCCTCTACGGGACCTATTCCCGGCACTGGTATCGCGACTCGCGCAACTTCGAGAAGAAGGAGCAACGGCACCTCGCCTTCGATGAGGGCTTCCTCGACAGCGTGCCGGAGGATCGCCGCAGCCTCTTCGCCCATCTCGTCGCCGCCGATGCGATGGCGCGATAGGACATGGACAAGTTCATCATCCTCGACGACGTGTTCGACGAGGCGACGAACCGCGCCATCGCCGGCTTCGACTATGGCAAGGGCGAGAGGTGGTACGAGCTCGGCGCCAGCCCCGTTCACGACCGTATCCTCGACATCTGTCGGGACCATTTCGACCTGACGAAGGTCATCGGCTACGAGATGTGGTGCAACTCGGGCGTGCCGGGCCGGCACGTCGACAAGGACGAGAAGCTCTTCATCGAGCAGAAGCGCTACGTCTTTCCCCAGTGCAGCGCCGTCTACTACGCCACCGTCGAGAACATGAACGGCGGCGAATTCTACACCGACGACGTCAGGTTCTTCCCGCGAACCAACCGGCTGGTGCTGTTCTCGCCGGGCATGTACCACGGCGTGGCGGCCTATACGGGAACTCGCGTTGCAGTGAGTCTGAATCCCTGGACACGCAAAGTGTAGTGGTTGCGCCCATATCTGCACGGTTTCTGATACGAACGTCATCATTTTGTCGCAAGCGTGATCGGGAATCTTGTTGAACTGCCGGTGCAAACAGACCATGGTTTTCTTCGCAGGCGACGGGGTATGGGTTCGGGACCTGCGAGGCAGGTAAGCGAAAGCTCACCCGCAAAAGGGGAGCGTCGCGTCGTCTGGGGAAGGGCTGGCATGCGTCACATTTTCATGGGTCTGGGCTTGTTGCTCGGTGGGTTGCTGGCGACGTCGACTGCGGCGGGATTGCTGCAGAGCTGGGCGACGGCACGGGCGAGCTCGACCGAGTACGAACCGCCGGCGCTGGCAACTCCGGCGGGCGCTCAGCCTCTGAAATCGGCGAGCGAGACGACCGTGCCCAACGCACAGCCGCCGCAGCAGCGGACCCGCGCTCGTTCGGCTCCGCGCCCCAACACCCAGGAAATCGGCCAGCGCGCCTAACGCCTTCCGGCTGGCTGAAGACATTCGCCAGCCGATCTGCGCAGCTCTCGTTCGTGCTTCATCGGCACGCCAGCCGACCCATCGCGAATCCACGCACGCATTCCCGTCGCTCGTCGCACGACCTCTCGCTTCTCTGGACAAGTCGATGAGCACCCAGTAGCGAGTGCGACTTGAGTGTCTTCGGGGGAATGACGAGATGACTGCCAATGCGACCGCGCCGAAGGCGCAACACGCCGACTTCAACACGCCGCTGCGGCCCTTGCCGCGCATCATCTTCGCTTCACGCTGGCTGCAGCTGCCGCTCTAACTCGGCTTGATCGTCGCGCAGGTCGTCTACGTCATCCTGTTCCTCAAGGAACTTTACCATCTCGTCGGCCACAGCTTCACGATCAACGAGCAGCAGGTCATGCTGGTCGTGCTCGGGCTGATCGACGTGGTCATGATCTCCAACCTGCTCATCATGGTCATCGTCGGCGGCTACGAGACCTTCGTGTCGCGCATGGAGCTGCACCGCCATCCCGACCAGCCGGAATGGCTGAGCCACGTCAACGCCAGCGTGCTCAAGATCAAGCTGGCCATGGCGATCATCGGCATCTCCTCGATCCACCTGCTGCGCACCTTCATCGAGGCCGGCAACCTCGGCACGGCGACCGCCGCCTTCACCGAGAAGGGCATCATGTGGCAGGTGATCATCCACGCGCTGTTCGTGCTGTCGGCACTGGGCATCGCGCTGGTCGACAAGCTCGGCACCGGCCCGAGCGCTCCGGAGCATCACTGAGGCATGACCGACCTCGATCGGTGACGTTATCGCGTCACCGATCGAGCCAGACGTCTTCCAGGCGCCAGCCATTGAAGATGCTGTTCACCATGATGGTCATGTTCTTCACCTCGGGCCGCCAGCAGGTGCCGCCCCGCATGTAGTAGATCATCGGCCGAACGGCTTCCTGCGTCAGCTTGAGGTCGATCTGCCACGCGATCTTCTTGCGCTTCTCCTGGTCGCGCTCGGCCGACTGCGCGGCGATCAGGGAATCGATCTCCTTGTTGCAGTAGTCCATATAGGTGCGCGACCCGCAGGCGTAGTTCTCGGGGTAGTTCTGGTCGGGATCGTCGACGCCGTTGCCGACCTGGCTCAAGCCGAACTCGTAGTCGCGCCGGATCAGCTTCGGCACCCATTGCGCCGTCTCGACCAACTGCAGCTCGGCATCGATGAAGATCTCCTTGAGCTGGCTGATCAGGATGACCGACGCGTCGCGATACGTCGGCAGGTTGCGGGTCGAAAGCTTGAGCTTGATCCGCTTGTTCGGCCCATAGCCGTTGGCGGCCATGATCGCCCGCGCCTTCTCGCGGCTCCTGGCGACGTCGGGATCGTAACCGGGCAGGTCGCGCAGCATGGCGTCCGGCAGACCCCAGCGTCCTTCCGGCAGAGGCTGCATCGCGCCACCGGCATCGCCCTGGCCCTGGGTCAGGATGTCGACGAAGGCCTTGCGGTCGATCGTCATGGCGACCGCCCGCCGCATCTCGACATTGTCGAAGGGCGGCACCGGATTCATCAGCAGGTTCGCCGCGACGTTCATCGGCGAGATATCGCAGATCGCCGACGGCATCTGCGTCTTGACGTCATTCACCAGCGGCACGGTGATCTCGTAGGGGAAGGTCATGTCGAACTTGCCGGACACGAAGCTCAGGATCGCCGTCGAGCGGTTGGCGATGATCGTGTACTCGATGCCGTCGAGATAGGGCTTGCCCTTCTTCCAGTAGTTCGGGTTGCGGGTCACCTTGATGCCCTGGTTGGCCTTGTACTCGACGAACTTGAAGGGCCCGGTCCCGATCGGCTTCTGGCGCATGTCGCGCGGCGGGACGTGGCACGGGTAGATCGGCGTGAAGCCCGACGCGAGCAGCGCCAGCAACGCGGGCTGCGGCGTCTTCAGGGTGACCACAGCCTCGTGCTCGCCGCTCGCCACGACACTCTCGACATTGGCGTACCAGCCCTTGCGGAAGTTGACCTTGAAGTTCTCCTCGGCCGTGCCGGCCAGGAGATCGAAGGTGCATTTCACGTCGGCGGCGGTGAAGGGCTTGCCGTCGTGCCAGGCGACGCCCTTCTGCAGCTCGAAGGTGAGCTTCCTGCCGTCCTCGCTCCACGTCCATTTTGTGGCGAGGTCGGGCACGATCCCCTCGAGGCTGTTCTGCCTCGCCTTCGGGTCGAACACGACGAGGTTGTTGAACACCCCCATCATCGGCAGGACCACGGAGATCGTGCCCTCCTCGTGGATCGACATGCTGGCGGGGCTGTCGCGATGGGCGATGCGCAGGACGCCACCCTGCTTCTGTGCCCAGGCCGAGCCGATCGGGATGGCCGCCGCCATGAGGGTGACGAGGCCGATGAGCCGGTACAACCGCGTACGCTTACAAAACTCGGACAGGACGCGTTCCATGACGGCCTCCTTCCTGGCGTTTCCCGCGCGATATTTTCCCGAGCCCCGCACTTTTGCAGCAGCTCGGATTCTTTGTTTTCCCTATGTCCAGTGAGACCCCTATCCGCGCCCGCGTCAACTTCCCAGAAGGGCTCGCCCAATCCGGGCTTGCAACGGCATGTTGAAGCCGTCCATTTGTGGTTCGCCACGTCCTCCGAACCCCATTCTTGATTGCAGTCGACCTTGAGAATCCCTCCTCGGCCCTCTCGCAGGGTGCTTTTTTCGATCGTCTACGGCCTCATCCTTGTGGCGGTCACGCTAGCCGGCGTTGAAATTCTCGCGTCGTTCCTCGTGCCCCCTTGGCCGCAGCGGGCGTTACGTTCGGTCGAGGTGGCGGCCTCGCCGCAGGCCGGCATCAACTCCTGGGGCATGCGAGATCGCGAACGAACGATCGACAAGCCGGCAGGCGTCGGATCGCGCGTCACGATCGTCGGCGACAGCTTCGTCGAGAACCATGCCACCCGCCTGTCGCTTCCCATAGCCATCGAGCAGAAGCTTTCGGCCAAGGCGAGCCCGATAGAGGTCGTGAGCCTCGGCGTCTCGGCGACCGGAATCGCGAGCTACTACTACCGCCTGAAGGACGTCGGCCTGGCGATGGGGTCCGACGCCATCGTCGTGCTGTTCTACGCCGGCAACGATTTCGTCGCGGCGAACGAGTCCTTCGACTCCTGGAACTTTCCGCCGTTGATCGACGAATCGCCCGGGCGCGCGATCCTGGGCAGGATCATGCCGAGAACCAACTGGCTGCTGATCAACCGTCTTCGCCTGTCCGAGCTTCTGAAGGGCAACAAGGGTGTCGAGAACGAGGTGGATACCCTGATCCGCGCGATACGCCTGCCATCGGATGAACGCGTGCGCGCCCTCAGCCGCCACGTGAAGACCTACTACCATCCCGAGATGCCGGAGGCTCAGATCGCCGAGATCATCGGCCGCGCCGGGCCCGGCTTCTGGCAGCAATTCGAGGAGCGCGACGTCGATCGGGAGCAACTCTACGGCTGGATTCTCGATCTCCTGGTCGGCAAGGACATCGACCGCTTCGCCGGCCTGTCCCTGACCCCTGAGGATGCCGCCCGCATCGTCAGCCGCGAGGAGATCGTGGCCACGCTATCGTGGCTCAAGGCCATGAACGATGTCGCCCGAGCCCGCGGCGTGCCCCTGCTTCTGGCGCTCGCCCCCGTTGCCCTCGTCGACCCGACATTCGCCGATTTCTGGAAGCCATGGCCGCGCTTCTTCGGCTGGAACTATCTGAGCGATGCGCGGCACACGCAGCTCGCGACGGCACTGGCCGGCACCGACATCCATGTCGTCGATCTGCGGGCGGATCTGGCCGGCATCCCGAACACCTATCGCAAGGCGGATGCCCATTGGACGGAGAAGGGGCTCGATATCGTAGCCAGCCGATTGACCCGCGAGATCGAAGCCCTGGCCGGGCGCAAGCGCTGAGGCTCGCTCACGGAGGGCTGCGCTGAAGGGCGGCGCACTGCCCGAGCACCCAGGCCTTCCTCTCCTCGAAGACCACCGGGCGCTCGAGCTCCGGGCGCTGGTGGAACCAGCCGATGCTGGCCATGACCCGAATCAGCCGGAATATCGGGATCGCCGCCTCTGCCGGGTCGGGGAGCGGCCGGACGGCGCGATAACCGCCAAGGAAGGCGCGCTCGATCGCAGCGGCGTTGGGCTTGCTCTGCCAGTAGGTGAGCACGACGGCGATGTCGTAGAGGTGCCAACCGAAGCCCGCATCGTCGAAGTCGATGACCGTCAGCCGGTCACCGTCGACCAGGATATTGCCCGGATGCATGTCGGCATGGATGAGGCTGTAGACGGACGGATCCCGGCTGAGCTGCACCAGCCATTGTCGCAGCCACCCCCGGACATCGAGCAGTAGGTCGCGCTCGGCGGCCGAGAGCGAGCGGTGCTCCCAGAACGGACCCCAGTGCGGCGCCTCGCCCATCAGGCCGTCGGCGTCGAGATGATGCCGCGCGAAATGCGGCGGCGCCTGCCAGGCGCTGGCCTGGTTGTGCATCGCGGCGGTGATGGCGCCGAGCTGGCCGAAAAAGTCCTCGACCACCTTGTCGTCGCTGGCTTCGGCCAGGACCTCGGAGAGCAGGCGGCCTTCGGTCCAGCGCGCCATGCCGGCGAACCGCTGCTCGCCGGTGGCGGGAATCGTCACCGGCACATAGTCCCGCCCGTCACGCGCGGACACGGCAACCGGAACATCGACGCCCGCATCGGCCAAGGCGCGGATCCACGCCCGCTCGGACACCAGCTCGCCCAGCGTGTGATAGCCCGGCCGGTGGAGGCGGAAGACGTAGATGGCACCATCGCGTCGGTCGACGACCTTGAAGGTGACGTTCTCGGACAGGGACACCAGCGAGAGATCGCCGAGGTCGATCGGGAAGGACTCGAGGGCAGCGCGGGCGGCCGGCGTGAATATCCGATCGACGGCCGCTCTATCCATCGAGCTCGGCCATCGTTGCATCGAAGGCCACGAGAAACTCGTCCGCGTGGCTCTGCGCGAAGACCAGCGGCGGCCGGATCTTCACGACATTCCGGAAGGCGCCGGCGTTGCTCGTCAGGAAGCCCCTGTCCTTGAGACGGTTGATGATCTCGACCGCCCGGTCCGTATCGGGTGTCCGGGCTGGGTCGGTCTTGGCGATCTCGACGCCGACGAAGAGCCCGTGCCCGCGCACGTCGGCGATCGAGGCGAAGCGCGCCTTGCGCTCGGCCAGCGCCGACTTCAGGAACGCGCCCACCGTCGCGACATTCTCGCGGAGGCCGTCGCGCTCGATGACATCGAGCACGGCCATGCCGACCGCCGCCTGCAGCGGGCTCGAGGCGAAGGTGTTGAAATAGCGCGTCGCGGCACGGAACTCCTCGACGAGCGAGCGGCTCGCGGCGGTGGCCGCCAGCGGCAGGCCGTTACCCATCGGCTTGCCGGTGACGACGATGTCGGGCGTGAAGCCCGTGATGTCGTAGCCCCACCAGCGGCCCGTGCGGCAGTAGCCGGCCTGGACCTCGTCGGCGATCACCAGGCCGCCGGCGGCGCGCACGATCTCCACGGCACGCGTCATGAAGCCGCCCGGCACGTCCGGCAGCCCCTCGTTGGCGAAGATCGAGCACACGATCAGCCCGGCGAAGCCCGCACCGTCGTCCTCGAGGCTGCGGATCGCCCCGCGCAGCCGGTCGAGATAGGCCTCCGTGAGCTCGGCTTCGCTGGCGCCGGGCACCAGCGGCCGCAGCATCTCCGGGAAGGGGATGGCACGTATGTCGCCCGTGGCATTACGAATGTCGCCGATACGCGTGAGCTTGCCGATCGCCGCGCTGTTGCCGTGATAGGTCGCGTTGGTGCAGACGATGCCGGTCTTGCCGGTCTTGAGCCGCGCCATGCGCAGCGCCACCTCGTTGGCTTCCGTCCCGGAGCAGCTGAAGACGACGCTCTCGATCGCGGGGCCCCCACTTGGCGCATGATGCAGGCCCGCCAGGCGCTCGGCGAAGGCGACAATGCCTTCGTGCAGATAGCGGCTGTGGACGTTGAGCGTGCCCTGCTGACGGGCCATCGCCTCGGTGACATGGGGATTGGCGTGACCGACGCACGGCACGTTGTTGTACATGTCGACGTAGCGGCGGCCGTCCGGATCGAACAGGTAGACCCCCTCGCCCCGCACGATGTGCAGCGGCGTGTTGTAGAACAGCGGGGCGCCGGCCCCCAGGGCGCGGTCGCGGCGGGCGGCAAGGGTCGCGGAGCTCATGGCGGGCCTTTCGTTTGCATCGGCGGCGGAGCGAACCATAGCATCGCCCGCGCCCGCGTCAGTCGTGGAGATGTTCGCGCAGCGTGCGGCCAGTGTAGTCGGTGCGGAACAGGCCGCGCTTCTGCAGCTCCGGCACGACGCTGCGCGCGAATTGCTCCCAGGTGCCGGGAAAGACGGTCGGCGTCAGGATGAAGCCGTCGCAGGCCTTGGATTCGAAATAGTCCTGGAGCTGGTCGGCCACCGACTTCGGTGTGCCGACGATCTGCGGGCAGAGCTCGCTGGTGGCGAAGCGCTTGGCGGCCTCGCCCAGGGTCAGGCCATGGGATTTCGTGCCTTGCAGGATGACCTCGAACGAGCCGCGCGCGCCCTGCTCGATCTCGATGTTCTGCAGGGGTTGATCGATTGGATATTTCGACAGGTCGACGCCGATATGCGTCGAGACCAGCGCCAGCGCCACCTCTGGATCGACCATCTCGTTGATGTAGGCCTGCTTCTCGCGGGCGATCGACTCGGTCTCGCCGATGATCGGGTCGACCGAGGGCAGCACATTGCAATCCTCCGGCGGCCGGCCAAACTTCGCCACCCGAGCCTTGATGTCGGCATAGAAGGCCTGCATGTCGGCCTTGGAGTGCTGCAGCGTGAAGATCATCTCCGACCAGCGCGCGGCGAAGTCGCGGCCGCGATCCGAGGCGCCGGCCTGCATGATGACGGGATGGCCCTGGGGGCTGCGCGGCACGGTGAGCGGCCCGCGCGTCTTGATCCATTTGCCGACGTAATCGACGTAATGCACCTTGGAAGGATCGGCGAAGACGCCGCTTTCCTTGTCGACGATCAGCGCATCGGGCTCCCAGCTCTCCCACAGCTTGAAGCACGCCTCCATCACCTCGTCGGCGCGGTCGTAGCGCAGGTTGCGCGGCGGCAGCTCGTCCTGGCCGAAGTTGCGCGCCTCGAGGTTGCTGATCGAGGACACGACGTTCCACGCCATGCGGCCCTTGCTCAGATGGTCGAGCGTGCCCAGCGTGCGGGCGATCTGGTAGGGGTTGTGGAAGGTCGTCGACAGGGTGGCGCCGAGGCCGATGTGCTGCGTCACGCGCGACATCACCGCCAGCACCGGCAGCGGATCGAGAAACCCCATCTGGCCGCCGCCTTTCAGGATGGCGTCGAACGTGCCGCGGTAATTGTCGAAGAGGCCGAGCGTGTCGGCGAAGAACAGGCAGTCGAACCTGCCCTTCTCCAGCACCCGCGCGACATGCTCGTACCAGGCCGGGTCGAGGAAATCGTTGTCGGTCTCGGGATGCCGCCACATGCCGTGGTGGTGGGCGGTCGGCCCGGTCTTGAGGAACGCCACCAGCCGCATCTTGCGCGTCTTGCCCATTGCACACTCCCGACACTCTCGTGCCGGGAGTGTAGCAGGCGTTGCGGCCTCAGGCCGTTTTGGCTTTGAGCTCGTCGAGCTGGGCCCGCGCGCCGGCGATCATGCACGACAGGTCGGACGTCAGCATCACCATGTCGAAGCCGCGCTTCACAGCGCCTGCCGCGAACGCAGCACCGGCGCAATGCATGACGCACTTGATGCCGGCCTTGTGCGCCGCCGCCAGGATCTTGTCGCAGGTGGCCATATGGAGCGGATCCGGGTTGTCGGCGCGCGGGGGCATCCCGAGGGCGAACGACAGGTCGGCCGGCCCGATATAGACGGCGTCGAGGCCGGGCGTGGCGCAAATGGCATCGAGGTTGGCCAGGCCCTCCTTGGTCTCGATCATCGCCATGACGACGATCTCGTCGTTGGCCTTGGCCACGTAGTCGGCGCCGCCGTAGTGAACGGCTCGCACGGGTCCGTTGGAGCGCATGCCGACGGGCGGATAGCGGCACGCGGCCACCGCCATCGCGGCTTCCGCGGCGGTGTTCACCAGCGGCACGATGATGGCGTAGGCGCCGAGGTCCAGGGCCTTCATGATGGCCGCCGGCTCGTTCCAGGCAACGCGCACGACCGGGACCGTGTCGGTCTGCGAGACCGCCTGCAGCATCGGCGCCACGTCCTTCATCTCGGCCGTGCCGTGCTGCAGGTCGACGCACAGGGCATCGAAGCCCTGGCGCGCCATCACCTCGGCGGAGAATCCGTGGGACACGGAGAGCCAGCCCAGCGTCACGCATTTCCCGTCACGCCACATCTGCTTGATCTTGTTCGGCTTCATTGTTTCCCCTCTCGTTTGTTCATTGGTCCCGCGAACGAGCCAGTCTCCATCAAACTCAAACGGTCCCTCGAATCAAGGGCCGCCCTCAGAACATCTCCGGCGTGATGACGTTCTGCGGCCGCGGTCCGACCAGCGCCGCGCGCATGGTTTCCGCGGCCTTCAGCCTGGTGTCGTCCCAGGCCTCGGGCGTGAAGAAGGCCGAGTGCGGCGTGATGATCAGGCGTCCCTCGCACCACGGCTCACGCGCGCGGTAGGCACGCAGCAGCCCGGGAATGGGCTCGACCGGCGGCTCGACGGGAATGACGTCGAGCCCGACGCCGGCGAGATGCCCGCGCTTCAGCAGATCGGCCAGCGCATCGACGTCGACGATCGGCCCGCGCGCGGTGTTCACCACCACGCCGCCCCTGGGCATGCGCTCCAGCATGGCGCGCGAGATCATGCCGCGCGTCTCCGGCGTCAGCGGCGCATGGATCGACAGCGTATGGGTCTGCTCCATCAGCGCCTCGAGCGAGCCCACGCGCTCGACGCCGACGCCGA
>CANIRG010000058.1 GCA_947469635.1 Rhodospirillales bacterium
AGCGCGTGTCCTGGGATTTCGCGCTCGACCGCGTCGCGAAGCTGATGAAGGAAGATCGCGACAAGAACTTCATCGCCAAGAACGCCGCCGGGACGACGGTCAACCGCTGGACCACGACCGGCATGCTCGCGGCGTCGGCATCGTCGAACGAAACGGCCTTTGTCACCTGGAAGGTCGCCCGCTCGTTCGGCATGGTCGTCTTCGATAATCAGGCCCGGGTTTGACACGGACCGACGGTAGCCAGTCTGGCTCCAACATTCGGTCGCGGCGCGATGACGAACACCTGGCAGGACATCAAGAATGCCAATGTGATCGTAGTCATGGGCGGCAATGCCGCCGAAGCCCATCCCTGCGGATTTAAGTGGGCCATCGAGGCGAAGGTCCATAACAAGGCCAAGCTGGTCGTGGTCGATCCGCGCTTCACGCGCACGGCCTCGGTCGCGGATTTGTATGCGCCGATCCGGCCCGGCACCGACATCGCCTTCCTGTCCGGCGTGATGCGCTACCTGCTGGGCAACGACAAGATCCACAAGGACTACGTCAAGGCCTACACCAACGCCTCCTACCTGGTGAAGGAAGGCTACAAGTTCGAGGACGGGCTGTTCGCGGGCTACGACGAGGCCAAGAAGAGCTACGCCGACCGCTCGACCTGGGACTACGAGTTCGACGACCAGGGCATGGCCAAGGTCGACGACACGCTGCAGAACCCGCGCTGCGCCATCAACCTGCTCAAGGCCCATGTCGAGCGCTACACGCCCGAGATGGTCGAGCGCATCACCGGCACGCCCAAGGCGAAGTTCCTGCAGATCTGCGAGATGATCGCCTCGACCTCGACCGGCGACCGGACGATGACGTCGATGTACGCGCTGGGCTGGACCCAGCATACGACGGGCGCCCAGAACATCCGCTCGATGGCCATGATCCAGCTGCTGCTGGGCAACATGGGCATGCCGGGCGGCGGCGTGAACGCGCTGCGCGGCCATTCCAACGTGCAGGGCATCACCGACCTCGCGCTGCTGTCGACCTCGACGCCGGGCTACCTGGTCCTGCCGACCGACCGCGAGGCCACCTACGACGACTACATCAAGGTGCGCCGCTTCAAGCCGCTGCGCCCCGGCCAGACCAGCTTCTGGCAGAACTACGAGAAGTTCTTCGTCAGCCAGCAGAAGAGCCTGTTCGGCAAGGCCGCGACCAAGGAGAACAGCTGGGCCTACGACTACCTGCCGAAGTTCGACACCAGCTACGACGTGCTGAAGATGGTCGACATGATGGCGTTGGGCCAGATGAACGGCCTGTTCTGCCAGGGCCTCAACATCATGATGGCCGGCCCCAACAAGACCAAGACCCTGGCGGGCCTGGCCAAGCTCAAGTGGATGGTCGTGATCGATCCGCTGGAGACCGAGACGGCGCGCTTCTGGGAGAATCACGGCGAGTTCAACAACGTCGATCCCAAGGCGATCCAGACCGAGATCATCCAGCTTCCGGCCTCGGCCTATGCCGAGGAGGAGGGCAGCGCCACCAACTCCAGCCGCGTGATCATGTGGCACTGGAAGGCGGCGGACGGTCCCGGCGAATCGAAGAGCGACATCGAGATCGTCTCGGCGCTCCACCTCCGCCTGCGCGCGCTCTATGCCAAGGAGGGCGGCACCTACCCCGATCCCATCGTCAACCTGGCCTGGGACTACAAGCATCCGGAGAATCCCGATCCCGCCGAGGTCCTGAAGGAGCTGAACGGCTACGCGCTCGAGGATCTGCCGGACCCGGCCGATCCCACCAAGACGCTGCTCAAGGCCGGCCAGCTGCTGCCGAGCTTCGGGGTGATGCGCGACGACGGCAAGACCTCGGGCGGCTGCTGGATCTACACCGGCGTCTATACCGAGGCCGGCAACATGTCGATGCGCCGCGACTCGAGCGATCCGACGGGGCTGGGCATCTTCCCCAACTGGGGCTTCGCCTGGCCGGCCAACCGCCGCGTGCTCTACAACCGCGCCTCGGCCGATCCGGCCGGCAAGCCGTGGAGCGAGCGCAAGAAGTACATCTCGTGGAACGGCACGCGCTGGACGGGCGGCGACGTGCCCGACTATGCGCCGACGATGGCGCCCGACAAGGCGGTCGGGCCGTTCATCATGAACCAGGAGGGCACCGCGCGCCTGTTCGCCCGCGGCACCATGCCCGACGGACCCTTCCCCGAGCATTACGAGCCGATGGACGCGTTCCTCGCCAACCCGCTGCATCCCAAGGTCAGCAGCAACCCGGTGGTGCGCGTCTTCGCGGCCGACGCCAAGTCGTTCGGCACGCCCGACAAGTTCCCGATCGTGGCGACCAGCTACCGCCTCACCGAGCACTTCCACTACTGGACCAAGAACGTCCACGGCAACGCGGTGATGCAGCCCGAGATGTTCGTCGAGATGGGGGAGCGTCTCGCCAAAGCGAAAGGCATCGTGAGCGGCGACTGGGTCGAGATCTCGAGCCAGCGCGGCGCCATCAAGGCCAAGGCGGCGGTGACCAAGCGCATCCGGCCGATCATGGTCGACGGCAAGCCGTGCGACATCGTGGGCCTGCCGATCCATTTCGGCTTCATCGGCCTCACGCGAAAATCGCAGCCGATGAACACGCTGACGCCGTCGGTCGGCGACGCCAGCGTGAACACGCCCGAGTACAAGGCGTTCCTGGTCGATGTGAAGAAAACCACGCCCCCGGCTTCTCAGCCGGCCACGGTTTAAGGGGAGGGTGAAATGTCTGTCCTGCAAGCCCTCGACCTTCGTCGCCGCTCGGCCTCCACCGTCGCCCCGCCGCCCGCCGGCAAGGCGCCCGCGGTCGAGGTCGCCAAGCTGATCGACGTCTCCAAGTGCATCGGCTGCAAGGCCTGCCAGACGGCGTGCCTGGAGTGGAACCAGCTCGACCAGCCGATCGGCCAGACCGATGGCATCTACGACAATCCGCGCGACCTCACGCCGACCTCGTGGACGGTGATGAAGTTCACCGAGATCGAGAAGGACGACAATCTGGAGTGGCTGATCCGCAAGGACGGCTGCATGCATTGCGACGATCCGGGTTGTCTCAAGGCCTGCCCGGCGCCGGGCGCCATCGTGCAGTACACCAACGGCATCGTCGACTTCGTGTCGGAGAACTGCATCGGCTGCGGCTACTGCGTGAAGGGCTGTCCCTTCAACATCCCGCGCATCTCCAAGGTCGACGCCAAGGCCTACAAGTGCACGCTCTGCTCCGACCGCGTGGTCGTGGGCCAGGCGCCGGCCTGCGCCAAGGCCTGCCCCACCCAGGCGATCTACTTCGGCACCAAGGCCGACATGATCGTCCATGCCGAGGGCCGCATCACCGACCTGAAGTCGCGCGGCTACAAGAACGCCGGCCTCTACGATCCGAAGGGCGTGAACGGCACGCATGTGATGTACGTGCTGCATCACGCCGACCAGCCGCATCTCTACGCCGGCCTGCCCGACAACCCGCGCATCAGCCCGCTCGTCGGCATGTGGAAGGGAATCCTGAAGCCGCTGTCGCTGGCGGCCATCGCCTTCGCCGGCGTCTTCGGCCTCATGCATTACGTCACCAAGGGCCCCAACCGGGTCACGGAGCACGACGAGGAGAAGGCCGTCGAGCTTGCCGGGAGAGACCGGCCATGACCGCCCAGGTCGATGGCGACGCCAAGGTCGAAGCCCCGCCGGTCAGCCGCTACACCTTCGCGGCCCGCATCAACCACTGGATCACCGCCGTCTCGCTCGTCCTGCTGGCGCTGAGCGGGCTGGCGCTGTTCCATCCCTCGCTGTTCTTCTTCACCTACCTGTTCGGCGGCGGGCAGCTCACGCGCATCATCCATCCCTGGATCGGCGTGGTGCTGGCGGTGAGCTTCCTGGGCCTGTTCCTGCGCTTCTTCGCACTCAACTTCTGGAAGCGCGAGGACACGATCTGGATGAAGAACCTCGGCCAGGTGATCAACAACAAGGAAGAGGGGCTGCCCGAGCTCGGCAAGTACAATGCCGGCCAGAAGCTGGTGTTCTGGGGTCAGTCGATCCTGATCCTGGTGCTGCTGCTCTCCGGCGTGGTCCTCTGGGACACCTACTTCGCCGACTACACGCAGATCGACCAGAAGCGGCTGGCGGCCGTCGCCCACGCCTTCTGCGCCATCGCCGCCATCCTGATCTGGATCGTGCATGTCTATGCCGCGATCTGGGTGAAAGGCACGCTTCGCGCCATGACGCGCGGCTCGGTCACCGGCGGCTGGGCCTGGAAGCACCATCGCAAGTGGTTCCGCCAGGAAGTCGGCAAGCCCTGAGCAGCGACAAGCCCGCCGCTCCGACGACGGCCTTCGGCGAGAACACGCTGGGGGACATCGCCGAGAGCGATCCCATCCGGATGCCCGACCTCGCCACGGTGTTCGCCCGCCGTGCCGAGCGGCTGGCCGAACTCGCCCCGGGCCACGAGCTGGCGGGCTTTCTGCGCATGATCGCGGCGCTGGCCGCCGCCCAGCACGCCTCGCTCGCCAACCTGCCGCCGGGCACGCTGCCGGGCAACATCGGCAAGACTCCGCTCGATCCCGCCACCTGGACGCGCGACGCGAGCTGGCGGGCAGCGCTCGCCCGCATCCTCGAGCTCATCGACCGGGCCGCCCTGCCCGCGGAGGCGCTCGCGGCCCGGACGTCGCTCATCGGCGCCGGCGCGGAGGAGCTGGAGGGGCTGGCCGATCGCTTCCTCGACGGTGACCTGGAGCCGGGCGATGCCGGCCGCGTGGTGTTCGTGGCGGCGGCGTTGCAGGTCGCCTGGACGCGCATGGCGGCGCTTCTCGACAAGGCCGACCTTGCGAGCGACGAGCCCACGACCAGCGGCGACTGTCCGGCCTGCGGCTCGCCCTCGGTCGCGGGGATCGTCTCCCCCGGCGGCACCAAGTTCGGCCACCGGCATCTGCACTGCTCGCTCTGCGCCACCTCGTGGCGCTACGTGCGGGCGCGCTGCGTGCACTGCGGCGCCACCGACAAGATCTCCTTCCGCAACCTCGCCGGCACCTCCTACCTGCGCGCCGAATGCTGCGAGAACTGCCAGGGCTATTCCAAGGTCTTCTACATCGAGAAGGTGCGGTCGGTGGAAGCGCTGGCCGACGACCTCGCCTCCCTCGGCCTCGACATGCTGGTCGGCGAGGAGGGCTTCGGCCGCGCACCCAATCCCTTCGTGCTGGGGGATATGGAGTAGCTGTCGAGTCGATCATGTCTTCCGGCCCGCGAGCTTCCAGGCCCGCGGAGAAAGCAGCTTTCCTCCCTGCGCGTAGCGCGGGGAGGTGGCGCCGTCCTACGGCGACGGAGGGGTCATGAGCGCCAAATGGAGCCTCTGACCCCTCCGCCCTCGTATGACGAGGGCACCTCCCCCGATGACCGGGGGAGGAAAGCTTCCGAGGGAGATGTGTGAATGCGATAGCTGTGGTCCGGAAGAGGCTCTACTTGCAGCTCTTCTGGCAGTTCGCCAACGATGTCGTCGCCTTCTTGACGCAGTCGTTGTACTTGTCGGGGTTCTTGAAACTCTTGCACGCCCTGATGTCCTTCCTGTTGCCGCAGGAACAGCAGGTGAAGCAGTCGTCGCGCTTGAGGCGGTTGCAATGATCGCCGCAGGGGATGGCGGCCCACGCGCCGTGGACGGGGAGCGCAGTGGCCGCTGCGGCGAGCAGCAGGCCGCGCCCGAAGGCGAGCATGGAGCGGCGGTGTGCGTCGGTGTCCGGGGGCGCCGCGCGCAGGGCGAAAGCGGCGACATGGGCGAGCCACAGGCAGAATGCTGCGAGGGCCACAGCCCGGCACGCGGCCAGCAGCGCCGGCGGCGGCGCCAGCATCGGCAGGACGAGCGCCAGGGCCGCCGTCGCGAGCATGAACATCAACGCCTTCCGCATGCAACGCGGACACCGGCCGAGGTGCGCGGCGGTCCAACCGACGGCGTCTTTCAGAAGCGATCTCATGGCGTGCCTCCCCCCGGCGTGAATGACGATTGTTAATACTTCGAGGGCTGGACACGAAGACAATCCGGAGCAGGTGACATGCCAATCACGCAAACAATCGACCCTCTCGCCCGCCTCATCCTGGGCGTCGGCAGCGGCGACATCACGCTCGAGGACCTCGCCACCTTCACCCGCGACGTCGTTCAGGCCGGCCTGATTCATTACTCCAAGCTGATCGACATCGCGCACTGCACGGCCACCTTCACGCCGGAGGAGCTGGCGGCGTTCGTGACGGTATTGCGGGAAATTCCTGCCGCGACCCCGCGCGGCCCGCTGGCCTTCGTCGCCCACCGTGACCGAGACCGGCTCGCGCGTGCCTTCGCCGGCCTCGACATCGACGGGAGGCCAGCACGGGTCTTCGACAGCATCCACGACGCACGCAAGTGGCTGAGAGAGCAGGCGGCGCCGGTAACTGCCCGCAAGCCCGGCCGCCGCCCGTAGCTGCGTCGGAACGGCGGTCGCCGCCGGTCGCCGAGCCGTTGGGCCGCCTCGTCCATTCGAAGTAGCGCCCGTAATAGGGAGCGGTGCGCGCCGCCCTTATGGTGAAGGACTGATCGGCCTTCACCACAGGAGCCCCGCATGTCCCGCACCGTAATCGACCATGATCGCCTTCAGCCCGAACCGCCTTGGAGCTGGGGGCGCGCGACTCCAGTCGCGCGTCTTTGTTGGTGCCGCGGAAGATCGCGCCACCGGAGTGGCGCGCCCCCAGCCCCGTCGCGACCTGATGCATCATAGGCTCCCGCCGTTTACCCGCCGGTTTTGCGCCGTCATGCACCGTTTCAGGGGATAACGGTGCCGGCAAAATATCCTTGCCGGCCAAGACGTTGGGCGACCGTCGATGAGCAGCGCCGGCGCACCGATAGAAAACGGCGAAAACCGCGAAAGCTGGGAACGAACCGCTGTTGATCCCCCCTTGGGCCTGAGCCAATGTCGACCATCGTGCATCCGCCCTCCATCGACCGCATGGCCGCCTGGCCCGCCCTGGCGCCGCTCATCGAACGTGCCGGCCGCAAGCTCGTGGTCGACGCTCTGCGCGCCTGGGCCGACGCCAGGCGCGGCGCGCCCGAGGTCGCCGACGCGGCGGCCTGCGCGCACTGGTGCGAGGCCAGGCTCTCTGCGCTGGTGCAGCCGTCGCAGCGGCGTGTGTTCAATCTCACCGGCACGGTGCTGCACACCAACCTCGGCCGCGCGCTGATGGCCGAGGAGGCGATCGAGGCCGCCGTCGCCGCCATGCGCTCGCCCACGACGCTGGAGTACGACCTGTCGGGCGGCGGGCGAGGCGAGCGCGACGATCACATCGCGCCGTGGCTTTGCCGCCTCACCGGCGCGGAGGCAGCGACCGCGGTGAACAACAATGCCGGTGCCGTGCTGATCGCGCTCAGCGAGCTGGCGGGTGGTCAGGCAGGAGGGGCGCGCGAGGTCATCGTCTCGCGCGGCGAGCTGATCGAGATCGGCGGCGCCTTCCGCATCCCCGACATCATGGCGCGCGCTGGCTGCCGCCTGATCGAGGTCGGCACCACCAACCGCACGCACCTGAAGGACTACGCCGCCGCCATCGGGCCCGAAACGGCGGCGATCATGAAAGTCCATCCCTCGAACTACGCCGTGCAGGGTTTCACCAAGACGGTGTCGGCTGCCGAGCTCGTTCCTCTCGCGCGCGAGAAGGGCCTGGTGGTGATCGAGGATCTCGGCAGCGGCACGCTGGTCGATCTCGAGACCTGGGGCCTGCCGCACGAGCCCACGGCGCGCGAGGCGATCGCATCAGGCATCGATGTCGTGACCTTCTCCGGCGACAAGCTCCTGGGCGGCCCGCAGGCCGGCCTGATCGTCGGCCGCAAGGCGCTGATCGGGCGCATCGCCAGGAACCCGCTGAAGCGCGCGCTGCGTCTCGACAAGGTGCGGCTGGCCGCGCTCGAAGCCACGCTGCGCCTCTACGCCGATCCCGAGCGGCTGGTGAAGCGCCTGCCCACGATCCGTGCGCTCGCGCGCACGCCCGACGAGATCCGCGCCCAGGCCGAGCGCCTCCTGCCGGCCTTCGCTGCAGCTCTGCGCGAGGGTTGGCAAGCCGGCATCGAAGCGGTGCGCGGCCAGATCGGCTCCGGCGCGCTGCCCGTCGACCTCCTGCCGTCCTTCGCGCTGTCGGCGCGAGGCAAGGGGCTCGACAAGCTCGCCGACGCTTTCCGCCAACTCCCCATCCCCGCCATCGGCCGCATCGCCAACGACACGCTGCTCTTCGACCTGCGCACCCTCGACGATGAGGCGGCGTTCCTCACGCAGCTTTCCTCCCCCGTCTTCGGGGGAGGTGCCCCGCAGGGGCGGAGGGGGTCATGAGCCCGCGGTCCCCAGTTGACGCATCTCGCCTGAGGCCTTCCCCCTCCGCCCTTCGGGCACCACGGCGCTTTTGGCCGCGTCGCGGCCAAAACGCCAACCCGTATGACGGGGGAGGAAATGATTTTTTCTGCTCTCCTCCCCCGTCATACGGGGGAGGGCAGGGAGGGGGAAAGCCTCGGTCGAGATGGGGAGCAGCGTGACTCTCCTCGACACGCTCCTCGGCACCAAGCGCCGCATGGCCCGGGCGCTCGCCGCGTGGAATGCGGGGGAGCATGGCGTGGCGCTCGACCTGTGGGCGCCGCTCGCCCATCGCGGCAATGCGCGGGCGCAGAGCAACATGGGAGCAGCCTTCCTCGAAGGGCGCGGCGTCGAGCGTGATCATGGCAAGGCAGCATCGTGGTTGCGGCGCGCGGCCGAGCGCGGTGACGCCGGCGGCCAGCGCAATCTCGCGCTCTGCTACTACGAAGGCTGGGGCGTGCCGCAGGATCAGGCCGAGGCCGCGCTCTGGTACGAGAAGGCGGCGGAGCAGGGCGATGCCGACGCGCAGGACATGCTCTCCTGGATGAAGCTCATGGGTGGCGGCTGCCCGCAGGATTATGCCGGCGCGGTTCTGTGGGCGGGACGCGCGGCGGCGCAGGGCAAGCGCGACTCCATGGCCCGTCTCGGCGACATCCATCACAACGCGCTGGGCGTCCCGCGCAATCCCGAGCTGGCGGCCAAATGGTGGGAGCGCGCGGCGGAGCTGGGCCATGCCGAGGCCCAGGCGATGCTGGGCGCGGCCTATCTCGCCGGCAAGGGCGTGATGCGGGATCGCGCGGTGGCGCTGAAGTGGCTGGAGCAGGCCGAGGCCAATGGCGCGGGCGAGCTCGCCGCCGGCTTCCTCAAGCTCGCGCGTGATTCGAAATGAGGCTTGTCTCATGATCGTGGGTACCGCCGGCCACATCGATCACGGCAAGACGGCGCTGGTGAAGGCGCTGACCGGCGTCGATGCCGATCGCCTGAAGGAGGAGAAGGCGCGCGGCATCACCATCGACCTGGGTTACGCCTACAGCGACCTCGGCGACGGGCGGCAGCTGGGCTTCGTCGATGTGCCCGGCCACGAGCGCTTCGTGCACAACATGCTGGCGGGTGCCACAGGCATCGATGCGGCGCTGCTGGTGGTGTCGGCGGGCGAGGGCATCAAGCCGCAGACCGTGGAGCATCTGCAGATCGTCGACCTGCTGGGCCTCGACCGCGGGCTGGTGGCGCTCACCAAGTCGGACCTCGCGACCGACGACGAGATCCTCGACCGCATGGCCGAGATCGAGACGCTGCTCGCCTCGACGTCGCTCAAGGGCGCCGAGATCGTGCCGGTGTCTTCGCTCACCGGCCGCGGCATCGCGGAGCTGAAGACGCGGCTGCTGGCGCTGGGCGAGAGTGGCAAGGGCGCCACCGGATATGCGCGGCTGGCCGTCGACCGCTGCTTCGTGCTGCCGGGCGCGGGTGTTGTCGTGACCGGCACCGTCCATGCCGGCGAGATCCGCGTCGATGACCGCGTGCTGCTGTCGCCGTCGGGGCTGGAGGCGCGCGTGCGCTCGCTGCATGCGCAGAACCGCGCGGCGGAGGTCGGGCGCGCCGGCGAGCGTTGCGCGCTGAACCTCAGCGGCCCGCGCCTGTCGAAGGACGCCATCCGTCGCGGCGATTGGGTTCTGGCGCCCGAGCTTCATTCCCCCACGGACCGGGTCGACGTGCGGCTGAAGCTGCTCGCGTCGGAAGGGCAGGCGCTCAAGCACTGGGCTCCCGTGCACGTCCATCTCGGCGCGGCGCACGTCATGGGGCGCGTTGCGCTGCTCGAAGGCAATGCGCTGGCGCCGGGCGCGTCGGCCCTCGCGCAGCTCGTGCTGGAGGAGAAGGTGGGCGCGCTCGCGGGCGACCGCATCATCCTGCGCGATCCCTCGGCCACGCGGACACTCGCGGGCGCGACGGTGATCGATCCCTTCGGTCCGCCGCGCAACCGCCGCACGCCACGACGGCTGGCCGAACTCGCTGCGCTCACGGGGCACGATATCGAGGTGCTGCCCGAGCTGCTGCGCCTGGACACGGGCTTCATCGACCTCCAGCGCTTCGGGCTCGCGCGCAACCTGCGGCCTGCCGAGGTCGACGAGCTGCTGGCCGACGCGGCGGGGGCGAAGCTCGCGGGCTTCGGCCTGCTGGGCGAGACGCTCGCCGCCGCACGGGCCGAGCTGGTGGAGACTCTCAAGACCTTCCACGAGACCAATTCAGATGCGCCCGGCCTGCAGCCGGAGCGGCTGCGGCTGGCGATGAAGAAGCGCTGGCCGCCGCTCGTCTTCCGCGCGCTGCTGGATCAGGAGCTGGCGGCCAAGACGGTCGTCGTCGACGGCGCCTTCCTGCGCCTGCCCGGCCATTCGCTGAAGCTCGGCGCCAAGGACGAGGTGCTGTGGCAGAAGATCCTGGCCGATCTCACGCGAGAGCGCTTCAAGCCGCCGCGCGTTCGCGACTTCGCCGAGACCTACGAGGCGCCGGAGGCCGACGTGCGCCGCCTGCTGCGCCGCGTCGCCAAGATCGGCCGCGTGATCGAGGTGGCGCCCGACCAGTTCTTCCTGCGGCCCGTGGTGGCCGAGATGATCGGCATCGCCCACGGCCTCGGCGCCGACTTCACCGCCGCCCAGTTTCGCGACCGGCTCGACAACGGCCGCAAGGTGGCGATCCTGATCCTCGAGTTCTTCGACCGCCACGGCATCACCGTCCGCCGCGGCGACCTGCGGCGGACGGTTCCGCAAAAGCTCGGCCAGTATGGCCCACCGCCCGGAGGCACGACGTGAGCGGCGCGAAGAGGCTTGTTGGGCGCGCCGCTTTGCTTCTCGGCTGGGCCTTGGGGACGGCGATCTTGACGGCCTCGATCTTGGCGGCGGTCGCCGCGGTCGATCTCAACCGACGCAATGAAGCCAACCGCGCGGCGACCGAGTGGTTGGAGGCTCGTCTTGCCGAGCTGCGGCAGCAAGCCGAGGATGCGGCCGAGCAGGTCAACGTCTTCCGCCGATCCATCCGGGACACTGGCCCGGTGATCACATTGGAGGATCTCAACCATCGGTATATCGCTGCAAAATCACGTCGCGTCGAGTTGGAAGGCCGGCTGATTGCCGAAGGTGAGGATAGGGCGGCTGCCCGTGCTGAGCTCGACGCTGCCTTGGCCGAAGAGGCCGCGGCCCGGACGGATGTGGACCGCGCATCGTTTGCCACGGGGCCGCGATTCCCCTCGTCTGAGTTGATACAGCTCGAGCGCGAAGCCCAAAGCTTCCGCTCCCTTTATGTGTCGTTCAACAGGCGCTTCGAGGAGTTGAGACGACAGGAGTCAGACCGGGCCTCCTACGTTTTTCGCCAGCCATGGCTCATAGGCCTCGTGGCGTTCGTTGCAGCCAGCGGTCTGGCGATTGCATGGCATATGGTGTTTCGGCCTGACCGACGCGACTCCCGCGTTCTCTGATGGTTGAGCTGGGTTTGGCTGCCGGACGCAAATGTGGTTCGTCCGTGACAGAAATTGGACGATCGGCGATGATGGCGAGTGGAGGGGAAGCGCTCCCGGTGGGGCGGCTGGCCTTCAAAGCCAGAGAGGGTCGCCAGACGGCTCTCAGTGGGTTCGACTCCCGCTCTCTTCCGCCAACGCCGCGCGATGTCTCGGAGGCCATGAAGAATTTTCCAGGGTGGCTCCCGGGCCGGCTGCCGATCCTCCATGTGGGCTTTGCGTTCAGCGGCACGACCTCCTTGCAGCTGAACCTGCTGTCCCGGCGCGCAGATGTCTTCTATGCCGGCTTGCCCTATGGAGGGCTGGGCGGCATCTTCTCCCGGATCAAGTACCAGGAGCCCGAGCAATACGATTCCGACCTGGTCGCGGGACTCTGCAAGGAGTGGATCTTCGACAGGATGTCGGCGGGCCAACGCCTCGTCCTCTCCGACGAGACATTCGTCGAGCAGCCGGCCATCTACTACACGCCGGCTCTCGCGCCGATCGGCACCATCGCGGTGCGGCTGCGGAACATCTTCGGGGACGGCATCGTCCTGTTTACCTTGCGCAATCAATATCGGGCGGTCATCAGCAACTACCTGACCTTGAAAAGGAACGCCGCCGACGAAGGTCGCGAGATCGAGCCGTTCGACGCCTGGATAGCCGGGAATCGGACCCAGATTCGCAACCTGCACCTCCGCAACCTCGATGCGTCCTATGCCATCAGGATCTACCAGCGGGTCTTCGGGAGGCATGCCGTCCACGTGCTTCCTCTGGAGCAGCTGACAGAGTCGGGAACCGGCGCCTATCTCGCGCGGCTGGCGGAGATCACCGGACTGGAAGTCTCGCCCCGCGAGGTCGAAGCCTATGTCAGGCGCAACGGCTCGCCGCCCAACGACATAGAGCTGAGCCCGGAACAAAGATCGTTCGTTCAAGGGCGCGCGGCCGCGGGGAATGTTCTCATCGCGAGCGAGTTCGGCCTGCCGTTGAGGGAGTTCGGCTATCCGTGGCCCGCGGGCGACGATTGCAGCGGCTAGGCCAGCGGCGCGTGCAGCCGGGGATCGCGATGGAACAGGAGCTTGGGGCTGACGCCGCGGCAAAAGCTGAAGATCTCCGGGTCCAGCAACTCGGGCCGCTTGACCGCCACGACGTTGAACCCGTGGGGCGGGCCGTCCAGGTGGACATCGTCGGCCGGGATGAGCTCGATCGGGCGTCCCACCATCGAGACGTTGCTGTTGTAGTCGCGCACGCAGTAGCAGCAATAGCCGTGGCTTTCGACGAACCTGACAATGCAGGAACTGCGAAGGCCGCCCGACCAGTCGACATAGGCGGCATGGACCTCGAAGACCAGGGCCGGCGATTCGCCGGGAGATTTGCCGAGTTGCCCGGCAGCTCCGCGGAGGGCCTCGAGCTCGCCGCCTTCGATATCGAGCATCACGAGGTCGATGCGGTCGATGCCTTGCCTGTCGAGGTAGGCGTCCAGGGTCGTGGCGGCGAAGCGGCCGCCTGGTGCGGCAAGCGGGGCGGCATAGGCGTCGCTGCCGGCAAGCGACAGGGATGTCTCGCGCGACCACAGCCCAGTCCGGCTGACCCGCACGTTCGCCAGGTCGTTCTGCCGCGCGTTGAGCTCGAGCATCTCGGCGTTGTCCGGCGACAGCTCGAAGCAATGCACCACGCCCGTCGGCGCGACCTCCCGGGCGAGCGGCGTCGACTGGTCGCCGAAGTAGGCACCACCCACGACGACGTGGCGCGCGCCGCGGGCGAGGTGCGGCAGCAGCCGCGTGGTCTGCGGCTCCCAGACGTGATCCGGCGGGTCGCGATGCGCCATGACGAAGTCGCGCGCGATCTTGGATGTATAGCGACAGGAGATCATCAGGCCGTCGGCCAGGGTCTTCGTCACCATCTCGCCGTGCGCGAACAGCCGATCGACGATCGGGCCGGTGACCTCGTCGCGAATGTTGAATCCTTCCCGGTAGGGCATATTCCGCTCGATTTCGATCAGGGAGCGGACTACCGAAGCCCGGGCGGCGGGGTTCGCGGCGATCCAGGACAGCGCGGGGTCGAGCGTGTGCCGGGGCGTTGTCATCCGGCCATTCTGCGCGGATCGATCTCGCAACAAAAGCCGGAACCGCGACACGGGCAGACAGTGGAGATGCTGGAGTGGGAGCCGAGCTTACGATCATCTTGCCGACGCGAAACCGCCCGAGGCTTTGCGAGACCCAGGTCCGCTTCCTGCAGCGCGCCTGCATTCGTCATCGGGTAATAGTGGCCGACTCCAGCGACGGGGTTAACGACGATCTGCGGGCGGCCTGCACCGGCATGATCGCCTATCACCGGTTCGCCCCGTCGGTGTCCCTCGAATCCAAGATGGCCACGGCGGCGCAATCCGTCGCCACGCCCTATGTGGCGATGATCACGGACGACGACATCGCCTTCCCGCACGCCATCGAGGCCTGCACGGAGTTCCTGCAGCAAAATCCCGGCTATGTCGCCGCGCAGGGCTATGTCCTGGACTGCAGCATCGGCGAGAGCTGCATCGACATCCATGGCGTGCGCTGGTCCGTGCCCGGCGTCGTCGAAGCGACGCCGCTGAAGCGCCTGGCCAGGCTGATGCAGCGATATCAACCCAACTTCTGGGCGGTGTTTCGATCCGGGGCGTATCACAGGGCATTGGCAAGGAGCCGGGCGGCGAAGGGCGCGATCTTCAAGGAGCTGGCCTTCGCCTCGACGCTTGCGATGCTCGGCCATACGGCCCGCCTGCCTCTGGTCCATACGCTGCGCGGCGACGAGGAATCGCACACGCCGCCCGCCGAGGCGCATCCCTTCCTGTGGTTCCTCAAGGACACGCGGTCGTTCTTCTCCTGCTACGTCGGATATCGCCAACTCCTGTTGGATCTGCACGGCGAATGGGACGTCGACGATCTGGCGGATGCATTGCCGTTGCGGGACGACGCTGCGCTCAGCCACGCGATCGACTTCATCCATGCATCCTACTGGGGACGGGAAGTCGACACCGGCCGCATCAATCACATCGCCGACATCCTGGCCGACGACGCGAGCCGCCTCGACCACGCCATCGCCAGCTTCTCAATCCAATCGCCGCGTGATAGGACGATTCGAGAGGGTGATCGAGCCGCTCCGCCTTCGACGACGGGGCGCCAGTGCATCTGGCGCGCTTCCGTCCTGAACGCCCAGCCGCGGTCCGAGATTGCGATCGACGACGCGGAGGTGGCGCGGGTGTCGGCTGCGCTCGAGGACTACGGCAGGCAGTGAGCACCCCTTCTGCCAACCCAGCAGGCAGGCATGAGATTTACCGTCCTTGGTGCGAGTGGATTCATCGGCCGCAACCTCGTCGTGCATCTGCGCAGAGGGGGGGCACGAGGTGATCGCACCGGCGCGCGACCGGGGGCGCCTCGACGGCCCGCTCGGGCATGTCCTCTACTGCATCGGGCTGACGGCGGATTTTCGCCAGCGGCCGTACGACACGGTGAGGGCGCATGTCTCGGTGCTGTCCGAGGTGCTGGAGCATGCGGACTTCACGTCGTTGCTCTACCTGTCGTCCACCCGCGTCTATTCCGCGGCGTCCGGCACATCGGAGACGGCCCGCCTCCAGGCAAGCCCTCTCGATCCGTCCGACCTGTATAATCTGTCGAAGCTCATGGGTGAATCGCTCTGCGTGAACAGCGGCCGCGACGGAACGCGGATCGCGCGCCTGTCGAACGTCGTCGGCTTCGACCCGCATTCCGACAACTTTCTTTCCTTGTTGATTCGCGACGCCCTGGGCGGAAAGATCGTGTTGCGTTCCTCGCCGGACGCGTCGAAGGACTACATCGCCCTGGAGGACGCCCTGGCGATACTGCCGCGCATCGCCACGGAAGGCGTCGATGGAATCTACAACGTCGCCAGCGGCCGGAACGTTCGCAACGGTCAGGTGCTGGAGGAGCTGAAGTCGCTCACGGGATGTGTGGTGGAAGTCCCGGACCAGGCGCCAGGCAGCGAGTCGTCGCCGATCGGCATCGAGCGGTTGCGCCGGGAGTTCTCCTTCAGCCCGTCGGAACCGCTGGCCGGGCTTCGGGCCATGGTCGAGGCCTATCGCCGGAGTGTCGGATGATCGAGATCGATCTCGAGCAGGGCTGGGTGCGGGATGACGGCGATGGTGGCGATGGTGGCGGAACACGCCTGCCGCTGGGTTCCGCCGAGGGCTTCGCCCTGGTGTCGAAGGCCTGGTTGCGTGCCGGGTGGGACGCTAAGTACCTGTACTCGTTCACCTGGATGGGCCGCCCGATCATACAGCTGCCCGAGGATCTGCTGCGCATGCAGGAGGTCGTGTACGCCGTTCGTCCGACGCTCATCGTCGAAACCGGTATCGCGCACGGCGGTTCCCTCGTCTATTACGCCAGCCTGCTCAAGACGATGGATATTCCGGGCCGGGTTGTCGGCGTGGACATAGAGATCAGGCCGGGCAACCGCGCGGCTCTGGAAGCGCATGAATTGCGCGGATACATCACGCTTCTCGAGGGAAGCTCGGTGGCGCCGGAGATTGCCCGCGAGGTGCGGGCGCTGGTTCGGCCGGAGGACCGGGTCATGGTCGTTCTCGATTCGGATCACAGCAAGGAGCATATGCGATCGGAACTCGAGATCTATGGGCCACTCGTCAGCAGGGGATCGTACATCGTGGCGGCCGACGGCATCATGCGCTCGCTGGGTCGCGCGCCCCGTACCCGGCCGGACTGGGCGTGGAACAATCCTCGAAATGCGGCGGCCGAGTTTTTGGAGGTGCATCCGGAGTTCGAACTGGCGCAGCCGGCGCCGGTGTTCAACGAAGGCACTCTCGGGGAGCCCGTCACCTATTGGCAGGGCGGCTGGCTGTGTCGCCGGGAATAGGCCTTCTGCGCTATTGCTTGAGCAGGAGGCCCTGACCGGTGGGTAGCGCAAGGATCATCTGGCCGCGAGCTCTGGCGAATTCATCCCACGCAGTCTTCTGCGCTATATGCGGCCGCCATCCATAGTCGTCCAGGACCATGATGGCGCCGGTCATCATCCGCGGCCAAAGGAACTCTCCAGCCGCAAGTTCCGGCTCGACGACGTTCATGTCGATTGAAACATAGGAGATTTTCCTGGGGTCGATTTGCACAAGAGTGTCCGGCACGCGCCCGCGAATGATCTTTGCGTTCTTGAACGGTGCAAATGTGCTGCATGCCGCTGCATAGCAATCCGGATAGTGCCTGTTGTAGTCGGCAATTCCGCGCTCGCGCTCCGCGTGGCTGATCTGCTCCAGCGGCACGCCGTCATAGGTGTCGAGTAGATAGAACGTCCTATCCAGCATACTATCAAAATCGATGTAATGCATGACGGCGCGGCTTAGGGCCCCGGTGTTGACACCGCATTCGACGAAGTCGCCGCCGTTCAATTTTGCCTGATAGGCTGCCCAGCAGCAGACGTAAAATCGCCAGCGAAGGTCGACGCCTGCAAACGCGGTCAGGGTTGCCGAACCGAGCCGGTAGGCCTCCGCGAATTTTGAATCGGCCCTGAAGTCGGCGTTGTGGACAGTGGCCAAGCCGTCGGCGTTGTAGGTAACTGGCCAGCCCGGGCCGACGATCAGCTTGTCGAGGTTGCTCATGGCTCCAACGTATTCGATTGTGCCGTGTGAGCGGTCTATTCTCCGTAGCCTTCGACCGCAAGCACTGTTGCTCTCACCTTCTGTGACGTCCCGAAGATAATGCTCGGCCCCGCTTACTACCTCACTGGTGATTCCTTTCCCGAAGACCTCGATTTTGGACTCACCTGCCGGACGAGCCTCGCGCCGGCCTTTTCCGGCTGGATCGGCCAGCAGGAAATTCTCGACCGGACGGGGGAGCGGCAATACCGCAATGATTTCGCCACGCGCCTCATGCTCATGGAGCGGCTTCTTCCGCCTCGGCCGTCGACGACGCCGATCGCGCGTCTCGAGCGCCTCCTCGGGCGGCGGCCGGCTGCCTCGCGCGAGGTCCTGATCGGTCGATCGTCGGGCGCACGGCTGGCATCGGTGCATGCCGAGCGTCGGCCGGTCGCCGCCGTCGTCTGCTTCGCCTATCCCTTTCGCAATCCGCAGAACGTCGTGCAGCCGGAACGCTTCGCCCATCTCGCCAGGACGACGGTGCCGACCCTGATCTTCCAGGGCCTCCGCGATTTCTACGGCAGCACCGACATCGTCGAGGACTACGGCCTCTCGCCGTCGGTGACGGTTCGCTTCGCCGATACCGACCATAGCTTCTCCCTGCCGCCCGCCGCCTGGGACCGGGTCGCCGAGACCGTCCTGGACTTCCTCGACCGGGTCGAGCGGCAGGTGCCGGTCGAGCCCTTGCCCTTCGACGAGGCCTATTACCTCGCGACCCACCCCGATGTGGCCGCGGCGGTGGCCAACGGATTGTTCACCTCCGGCCTGGACCACTTCCACAGGTGCGGGCGGAGGGAGGGCCGCCGTTCCAGGGTTGTGCTGTTGGAAGACCGGCTTTAGGGATAGGTTCGCGCTTCAGCCTTCCAGCCTTCAACCGGCGCACCAGCGCTGCCCAGCGAGTAGCGATGCCTCTGCACGCCGACCGTCCGCCGATTCCACCGCTCACCTCGCTGCGATTCTTCGCGGCGGCCGTGGTGGTGGCCTATCACTACGAGCCCGAGCGCTTCACGCGCGTGCCGGAGTTCCTGCGCAGCTGGCTCGAGACCGGCTACGAGGCGGTGACGTTCTTCTTCATGCTGTCGGGCTTCGTGCTGAGCTATGTCTATCACCGCAGCGAGCCTGGCCCCGCGATCGCCAACCTGCGCAGCTTCTTCGTCGCCCGCTTCGGCCGCCTATTCCCGGCCTACTACGTCTCGCTGATCCTGGCGCTGCCGTTCTTCGTGGTGCCGGACTTCTTCCAGGAAGGCGAGGTCGCCTCGCCGAACCTCCTCTCGCACGGCCTCCTCGTCGTGACGGGGATGCAGTCGTGGTGGCCGCCGGCCTCGCTCGCCTGGAACCCGCCAGGCTGGTCGGTGTCGGTGGAGTGGTTCATGTACGGGACCTTCCCGCTGCTCCTGTGGGCGACCCGCTACGTCTCGGCAAGCAAGGTGCTGGTGGGATCGTTCCTGCTGGTGGTGGCGGTGGCGCTGTTCCGGGTCACGGTGATCAAGCCGCTGGTCGAGGAGGACGCCCAGACCTGGTACCATTTCTCGGAGTTCTTCCCGCTGTTCCACCTGCCGCAGTTCATCTTCGGCATGGCGCTGGGGCGGGTGCATCTGGAGAGCCCCCGGCTGCCGCCGGCGGTCGCGGCCTGGATGTTCGCGGCCGGCCTCATCGGCCTCCTGATCCTGTTCGTCGACCTCCACAGCCTGCCCACGCGCATGCGCTCGAACGCCTTCCTCGTCACCTTCTTTGCGCTGATGATCTATGGCGCCGCCCAGCCCGGCCATCTCGCCTACCGCGTCCTGTCGGCGCCGGGGCTGCTCTATCTCGGCGACATCAGCTACTCGATCTACGCCGTCCACCAGCCGCTCGAGTTCTGGTGGGAATGGACCGGCCCGCTGGCCTTCGACGTGCGCATGCCGGCGTCGGTGGATTTCGCGATCTTCTTCGTCATCGTGCTGGTCGCCGCCGCCCTCTGCTACCGCTACGTCGAGATGCCGCTGCGCGTGCGGATCCGCCGCTGGGGCGGCGCCTAGGCGCCTGCGCCCCTGCGACCCAGCCGGGGGTTGATATCGCAATCGCAATGCACCACGTATCCTGCTCGCGGTGAGTGGATGCAGGGCAACGCTTTGGAGCGAATGCCCCTGCGCGCGGCGACACCCCCTCAAGGACACCATGAACGCAGGCCTGAAAGAGCTGGCGGCAGCTGCGCTCGGGCGGATCGAGCTCAAGCGGCGTCTAGTGCCGCTCCTGCTGGTCTATCTGGGCGTCGCGGGCGTGCTGGTGGGCCTCGCCCTCAAGCAGCGGTCGGATGCCATTGCCTTTACCGAGAAGGGTCTGGTTGCCTTCGCGCAGCTGACCGCGGAACAGACGACGGGAGCCATCCAGAACACCGAGCAGACGCTGGAGATCGCCGAGACCAGGGTGGTCGCGGCGACACGGGTGGGATTGGCCGACGCCGCGCGAATCCGCGCGGAGCTGCGCGCGCTTCTGGCGACCCGTCCGTTCCTGCGGGCGATCACCTTCCTCGACGATCGCGGTCGCACCGTCTACGGCAGCGAGGAGGGCGAAGCCGGCCTCGATCTCTCCGACCGTGCCTATTTCATCCATCATCGCGACACTGTCGGCAGCGTGTTCCTGCTGGGGGTGCCGGTCCGCGCCCGCTCGACGGGGGAGTGGATCATCCCGGTGTCGCGGCCGTTGCGGCACGCCAACGGGGAGTTTGCCGGCGTCATCGTGGCCAGCGTCGGCCCCGAGTTCCTGAGCCACCTGTGGACGAACACCAGGACCATCGAGGACCAGGCGACGACGCTGTGGCGCAACGACGGCGTCATCATGATGCGCAGCCCGTTCGACGAGCGCAGCATGGGGACCACCGTCAGGATCGGCGAGATCGGGGCGCGGCTGATGGCGGGAAGCAGGGAAGGGACGCTGCGGACCGTGAGCCTCATCGACGGCCAGGACCGGCTCGTCGCCTATCTTCGCATCGCGGCCTATCCGGGTTTCAGCGTCTCCGTCACCCAGACGGTGGCGCGCTCGCTGGCGGCATGGCGGCAGAATGCCTGGATCATGGCGCTCGGATGGGGCGTCGCGGGCGCCGCCCTGGCGTGGTTGGCGCTCGGCCTGGTGCGCGAAAGCAATGCTCGCGAGGCCGCCCAGGACCGCTACCGCCGCATCTTCAGGGCCAACCCCTACCCGATGGTGGTGCTGGACCGCGAGACCCGTCGGCTTCTGGCCGTCAATGACGCCGCGGTCGAGGAATATGGCTGGTCGCGGGAGGAGATCCTCGCGATGCCGATCAACGACTTCTATCCTCCCGAGGACCTGCCGGCCCTGGAGGCCGCGCGCCTCGCAGGCATGACGGGCGATCCTCGCATCGTGCGCGGGCTGCGCAATCGCAAGAAGGACGGCACGATCTTCGACGTCGAGATGCACACGCGTTCCCTCGAGCTCGACGGCAGGCCGGTGATATTGACGATCATGGAGAACGTCAC
>CANIRG010000059.1 GCA_947469635.1 Rhodospirillales bacterium
CCAAGTTCCGCAACGTGCCGACGACGCTGGGCAACGACTGGCCGCTGCGCAGCCCCGGCAACGCCCGCACCGAGCAGTTCTTCTTCGCCAAATGACGACGTCTTGCTTTCCTCCCCACGTAGTGGGGAGGTGGCCGCAGGCCGGAGGGGTCGGAGGCCACGCGTTGGCGCTCATGACCCCTCCGCCCCTGCGGGGCACCTCCCCCGCAAGCGGGGGAGGAGTGTAGAGTCGTGACCCGTTATATCCTGCAGCGGCTGGCCCTCCTGCCGCTGCTGATGGTGATCTATTCCTTCGTCATCTTCGCCATCATCCAGGCGCCGCCGGGCGACTTCCTGACGGCCTATGTGGCGACGCTGTCGTCCTCGGGCTCGTCGATCTCGACCGAGCAGATCGCGGCCCTGCGCGCCCAATACGGGCTCGATCAGCCCATGGCGATCCAGTACGTGCGCTGGATGCAGAACCTGTTCCATGGCGACTTCGGCCTGTCGCTCGAATACCAGCGGCCGAACGCCGACCTGATCGGCGAGCAGCTCGGGCTCACCGTGGCGCTGGCGCTGTTCTCCTTCGTGCTCACCTGGGTGATCGCGGTGCCGGCCGGCATCTATTCGGCGACGCATCCGCGCTCGCTGGGCGACCATGTGCTGACGGTGATCAACTACGTGGGCGTCGCCACGCCCAATTTCATGCTGGCGCTTATCCTGATGTGGATCGCCTTCGCCTATTTCGACATCAGCGTCACCGGCCTCTACTCGCCCGAGTTCGTCGATGCGCCGTGGAGCTTCGCGCGCGTGTGGGACCTGATGGGCCATATCTGGCTGCCGGCTCTGGTGCTGGGCATCGCCGGCACGGCACGCCTCAGCCGCATCATGCGCGCCAACCTGCTCGACGAGCTCAACAAGCCCTATGTCGTGACCGCGCGCGCCAAGGGCATGAAGGAATGGCGGCTGGTGCTGCGCTATCCCGTGCGGCTGGCCTTCAATCCGCTGGTCAGCACCATCGGCTGGTACCTGCCGGCACTGTTCTCCGGCAGCCTGATCGTGGCCACGGTGATGAACCTGCCGAACATCGGCCCGCTGCTGCTGCGCTCGCTGATCAATCAGGACATGTATCTCGCCGGCGGCATCCTGCTGATCTATTCGTTCCTCACCATCGTCGGCACCCTCATGTCGGACGTCCTGCTGGCGCTGATCGATCCGCGCATCCGGGTGGAGAAGTAGGATGACGACGGCAATCGCGGGCAAGGAAGCCGAGGACCGCGTCGCGGTCGCGTCCAACTGGCGGCTGGTATGGTGGCGCTTCCGGCGGCATCACCTGGCGATGGCCAGCGCCGGGCTGCTGATCTTCCTCTATCTCATCGTCCTGGTGCCGGATTTCTTCTCCACCCAGAACCCCGAGCAGACCGACGCGCGCCAGGCCTTCATCCCGGTGCAGATGGTGCATCTCTTCGACGACGGCGGGGTCTCGCCCTGGGTTCCCGCCATCGTGGGCAAGCGCCATCCCGTGACGCTGCGGATGGAGTGGACGGTCGATCCCAAGAAGAAGGTGCGCGTACGCTTCTTCGCGCCCGGCTATTCCTATCGCGTGCTGGGGATGTTCGAGACCAACCTGCATCTCGTCGTGCCCGCCGACCCGTCGATGCGCATCTTCCTGCTCGGCTCCGACCGGCTGGGCAGGGACCAGTGGTCGCGCATCATGCACGGCACGCAGACCTCGATGACCGTGGGCCTCGTGGCGGTGATCCTGAGCGTCGTCCTCGGCGTCGTGCTGGGTGGCCTCTCGGGCTATGTCGGCGGCAAGACCGACCAGGTGATCCAGCGCGTGATCGAGCTGCTGCAGTCGGTGCCGACGATCCCGATCTGGCTCGCTTTGTCGGCGGCTCTGCCGCGCGACTGGACCCCGACGCAGGTCTTCTTCGCCATCACCGTCATCCTGTCGCTTGTCGGCTGGACGACGCTGGGCCGCGAGGTCCGCGGTCGCTTCCTCGCGCTCCGCGAAGAGGACTTTGTGCTGGCTGCGCGGCTGGCCGGCTGCTCCCGCATGCGCATCATCCTGCGCCACATGGTGCCGACCTTCACCAGCCACATCATCGCCACCAGCTCGCTCGCCATCCCCGTCATGATCATCAACGAGACCTCGCTCTCCTTCCTCGGTCTCGGCATCCGCCCGCCGGCGATCAGCTGGGGTGTGCTGCTGCAGGAGGCCCAGAACATCCAGACGCTGGCGCTGGCGCCGTGGCTGCTGACGCCGGGCCTCGTGGTTATCGTTTCGGTGCTGGCCTTCAACCTCGTGGGCGACGGGCTGCGCGATGCCGCCGACCCCTACAGCAATTGAGGCCGCGGTGACCTCCGACCAGACCCCGCTGCTCTCGGTACGCGACCTGAAGGTCTCGTTCACGCTCGACGAGGGGCTCGTGCGCGCCGTCGACGGCACCAGCTTCGACGTCATGCCGGGCCAGGTGCTGGGCGTCGTAGGCGAGAGCGGCTGCGGCAAAAGCGTGACGATGCGCGCGATCCTGCAACTCGTCGAACGGCCGGGCCGCATCACCGGCGGCGAGATCCGCTTCCGCCGGCGCGATGGCGGAGAGCCCGTCGATCTCGCCCGGCTGTCTCCGCGCGGCGCCGAGATGCGCGACATCCGCGGCGGCGAGATCGCGCTGATCCCGCAGGAGCCGATGGCGGCCTTCAGCCCGGTGCATACGGTCGGCGACCAGATTGTCGAGGCGATCCAGCTGCACAGCCATCGCTGGGAGGCGGGCGGCCGCAAGCTCAGCCGGCGCGACGCCCGCGACATCACGGTCGGCCTGTTCCGCGACGTCGGTATCTCGATGCCGGAGCAGCGCGTCGACGCCTTCTCCTGGCAGCTTTCGGGCGGCCTGCGCCAGCGCGCCATGATCGCCATGGCGCTGTCGTGCAAGCCCAGCCTCCTGATCGCCGACGAGCCCACCACCGCCATCGACGTCACCACCCAAGCACAGGTGCTGGCGCTGCTGCGCGACCTGCAGGCCAAGTACAACACCGCCATCATCTTCATCACCCACGACCTGGGCGTGATCGCGCAGATGGCGAGCTATGTCGTCGTGATGTATCTCGGCCGCGTGATGGAGGAGGGGCCGGTGGACGAGATCTTCCACGCCCCCAAGCATCCCTACACCAAGGCGCTGCTGCGCTCGATCCCGAGCCTCTATGGCGAGACGCGCGTGGCGCTGCCGGTGATCAGCGGGGCCCTGCCGCATCCCTTCAATCGCCCGCCCGGCTGCCCCTTCCATCCGCGCTGCCCCGACGTGATGGAGCGCTGCTCCGCCGCCGTCCCCAGCCTCCAGCCGGTGGCGCCGAACCAGCTCGCGAGCTGCTTCCTCTATCACGACCAGGCGGATGCAGGATGAGCGCGCCCCCAGCCATGAGCGAACCTCTTCTCGACGTCCGCGGCCTGCAGAAATTCTTCCCCATCACCAAGGGGTTCCTGCAGCGCACCGTCGGTCATGTCCGTGCCGTCGACGGCGTCGACTTCACCGTCAACGAGGGCGAGACGCTGGGGCTGGTGGGCGAAAGCGGCTGCGGCAAGACCACCGCCTCGCGCTGCATCCTGCGCGCCGTCGATCCCACCGGCGGCGAGATCCTCTATCGCACGCGGGCGGGCAAGGTCGTCGACCTCGCCACCCTGTCGTCGTCGGAGCTGCTGCCGCTGCGCACCGAGATCCAGATGATCTTCCAGGATCCCTTCGGCTCGCTCAATCCGCGCATGACGCTGCTCGACAATGTCGGCGAGCCATTGCTGGTGAACGGCATCGGCAACCGCCGCGAGCGCACCGACCGCGTGGCCGAGCTGCTGCGGCTGGTCGGCCTGCGGCCCGAGTTCATGCACCGCTTCCCACATGCCTTCAGCGGGGGGCAGCGCCAGCGCATCGCCATTGCCCGGGCGCTGGCCACCAACCCGCGCCTCGTCGTGGCCGACGAGCCCGTCTCGGCGCTCGACGTCTCGATCCAGGCGCAGGTGCTGAACCTGCTGCTCGAGCTGCAGTCGCGCCTGAAGCTCACCTTCCTCTTTGTCGCCCACGACCTCTCGGTGGTGCGCCACATCTCCGACCGCATCGCCGTGATGTATGTCGGCCAGCTCGTCGAGCTGGCGCCGACGGCCGAGATCTTCGGCCAGCCGCAGCATCCCTACACGGCCGCCCTCATGCGCGCCGTGCCGGTCGCCGATCCGCGCGTTCGCACCGCTGACGGCATCCTGGGCGGCGAGGTGCCAAGCCCGGCCGCACCGCCGTCGGGCTGCTACTTCCACCCCCGCTGCCGCCACGCCGTCGCGCGCTGCCGTGTCGAGGCGCCGGAGTTGCGCGAGATCGCGCCCGGCCATTTCACCCGCTGCCACCTCGCCGGCGAGGTCACCTTCTGACGGCAGGCCCATGACCTACAAGGTGATCGTCGCCGACAACGCCCGCTATATGGACCGCGACGCGCACCATGCCCATGGCGAGTTCGCGTCCCTGGAGGCCGCCATTGCGGCCTGCAAGCGGATCGTCGACGACTATCTGGCGTCGGCATACGCGCGGGGAATGACGCCGGCGTCGCTCTACTCTAGCTATACGTCCTTCGGAGAGGACCCGTTCATCGTGTCTGCAGCCGCAGGCACCTTTTCGGCATGGGACTATGCAAGGGCACGTTGCCACGAGATTTGCAGGGGCGGGCAGGTAAAAGGCTGAAGGGTTGCTGCCGTCGGGCAACGGATGCAGATTGCAGGCCTGTGGAATTTTCGGAGTTGCCCATGGCTATGTTGTATGTCGGCGGCCGTCTGTTCGACGGCGAGAAGGTCCAGGACGGTCACGCGGTGCTGGAGGAGGGCGGACGCATCAAGCGCGTCGCTCCGGCCGGCGAGTTCAAGGGATTTGCCGGCGAGCGCGTCGACACGGCAGGCGCCACGCTGATCCCGGGCATGATCGACTGCCACATCCATTCGCTGTCGGGCGCCGAGGGCAATCCCGGTGCGGTGCAGGATCGCATGAGCGCGGCCCAGCTCACGGTGCGCGGCATGGAATTCATGCAGCGTACGCTGGAAGGCGGCATCACCGCCATCCGTGACTGCGGCGGCAAGGACTATATCGAGTTCGCCATTCGCGACGCCATGAACGCCGGCCGGTTCCTTGGGCCCACGATGCGCTGCGCCGGCCGGATGATCTGCATGACCGGCGGCCACGGCAACCGCACCGGCCGCATCGCCGACGGCGTCGACGAGGTCGTGAAGGCGGTGCGTGAGCAGGTCCACGCCGGCTCCGACCTGGTGAAGATCATGGCGACGGGCGGCGTGATGACCCAGGGCGTCAATCCCGAGGATGCGCATTACTCCGCCGAGGAGATGAAGGCAGGCATCACCGAAGCCCATCGCTTCCACAAATGCTGCGCCAGCCACGCCCAGGGCGCGCTCGGCATCCTGAACGCGGTGCGCGGCGGCATCGATTCGATCGAGCACGGCATCTTCATGGACGAGGAATGCTGCTCGGAGATGAAGGAGCGCGGCGTCTGGCTGGTGCCGACGCTGGCCGCCGTGAAGAACATCCTCAAGGGCTACGACGACGGCGACCGCTCCATTCCCGACTATGTCATCGAGAAGAGCCGCCGCGTGTTCGACCGCCATATCGCCGCGACCAAGATGTACTACAAGGCCGGCGGCAAGATCGCGATGGGCACCGACGCCGGCACGCCGCACAACCGCCACGGGGAGAATGCGCGAGAGCTCGAGTTCATGTGCGACATCGGCATCTCGACCCGCGATTCGCTGTTCTATGCCACGGCGAGCGCGGCCGACCTGATGCGGCTCTCCGACCATGGCCGCATCAAGGAAGGCAACATCGCCGACTTCGTGGTGTGCGACGGCGATCCGCTGGCCGACATCAAGCGCGCTGCCCGCAAGGAGAACCATCGCCTGGTGGTGAAGCGCGGCATCGTGGCCAAGGACAACCGCGCGGCCTTCGCCCAGTCGGCCGCTCGGGTCGCCGCGGAATAGCGTGGAGGCTCTTCTCGTCCTGCTGGCGCTCGCCTGGACGGTCGGGATTCCGACCATCGCCATCGTGGCGCTGATTCGCACGGGAAACCTGCGGGAGCAAAACGAGCGGCTGGCTCGCGATATCGCGGCGCTGCGGCGGGACATGGCGGCGCGTCCGCCGGTTCCGCCACCGCTTGATCCGGTTGTCGAGACCGTTGTCGTCGCGCCCGCCATCGTCGAGCCCGCCATCGTCGAGCCTGTCGTTGTGGCGCCCATGGATGCGGCGCCGTTCGCACCCGAGACGCCACCAACGCCCGTGTGGGATCCTCCTCCGTCCTTGCCTGCAGCAGCCAAGGCGGGCTGGGAGGAGCGGCTCGGCGCCCGCGCCTTCATCTGGGTCGGCGCCATCACGCTCGCCCTCTCGGCGGTCTTCCTGGTGCGCTACTCGATCGAGGAAGGGTACCTGTCGCCCGAGATACGGGTGATCCTGGCCGCCCTGTTCGGCGCCGGCCTGGTCGCCGGTGCCGAGAAGATGCGAGGCCGCGAGGACTGGACGGCGCAGGGGATGGCGGCCGCCGGTATCGCCGCCCTTTACGGCTCCTTGCTCTCCGCCGTCGCCCTCTATGAGATGGTCTCGCGGCCGATGGCCGGCGTGGCCGCGATGGCGCTCACCTCCTTCGCGATAGCCGTCTCGCTGCGCCATGGCATCTTCGTCGCCGCACTCGCCTTCGTCGGCGGCTTCGCCAGTCCCGCGATCATCGGCAGCGACGCGCCCAACACGCCGGCGCTGTTCGGCTACCTGCTGACGATCACCGCGGGCACGCTCTGGGTCATTCGCCTGCGCGGCTGGTGGATCTTGGGCTGGGGCGTACTGGCTGGCACCGTACTATGGACATGCATCTGGCGGGTGCTGCTGCACGCCGGTGTCAACGAGCTGCATTGGATCGGTGGCTTCCTCGTCGCTGTCGCCGGCCTGTTCGTCTGGGCGGCCTGGCAGCGCATGCGCGAGCGCGAGGATCCGCCGAAGGACGTCGTGGCGCAGCTCTGGACCGCGCTCGGCGTGACGGGCGTTGCGGTGGGCAGCCTGGTCGTCGACGACAACGGCCTGCAGGTCGCCGGTTGGCTGGCGCTCGCCCTGCACGGCCTGGGCGCCTATGCGCTCGCCCGCCTGGTGCCGCGCTTCCAATACGCCGCCGTTCTTGCGCCCGTGCTGTCGCTGGCGACGCTTGCCTTGTGGTGGGCCGATGTCGATTCCGACGGCGTCGCCTTCGATGCCGATCGCTTCGCCACCATGGCGATCCTGTTCGGCACCCTCTATGCCGGCGGCGCTTTCGCGCTGATGTGGAATGCCGGCCGTCCCGGCTTCTGGGCGGCGTTGTCGGTCGCGGCCGCGCTCGCTCATTTCCTGCTGTGCTGGCGCGTGCTGCGCGGCACGACGACCGGCGTGCCATGGGGCCTGATCAGCATCGGGCTTGCCGCGCCTTTCCTGGTCGGTGCGGAGCGGCTGGTGCGCTGGCGAACCAGCATGCCCGGTGCCACGGAGGCGCTGGGCTTCCTCGCTGCCGGTGTGTCCTTCTTCATCGCCGCCGCGGTGGCGCTGGAGTTCAACCGCGAATGGATCACGGTCGCCTATGCCGTCGAGCTGGCGGCCGTCGCCGCCATCGCCTGGAAGCTCGATCTGGTGGCGATGCGCCGGCTTTGCTGGGTCCTGTTGGTGGTCGTCGTCGTGCGCTTCGTGCTCAATCCCGAGGTGCTGAAGTATCCGCTGACGGTGGCGCCGATCCTGAACTGGATCCTGTGGGGCTACGGCATCTCCATCGCCGCCCTCCTCGTTGCAGCCCATTACCTGCGCCGCGTCGGCAATGACAGGCTTGTGCTTGCCGTCGAGGCCTCGGCGGCCTTGCTGGCGTTCGTGCTGGTGACGCTCGAGGTTCGAAGCCTTTTCCACCGCGGCAGCATGGACGCACCGGAGGCCGCCTTCACGGAGCGCAGCTTCTATGTCCTGATCTGGGGCGCCTTTGCGCTTGCAGCCCTCTGGGCGGCGCGCACGTTTCATCACATCGTGGCGCTATGGGCGTGGCGCCTGAGCGGTCTGCTCGCTGCTGGCGTGGCGATCCTCGTCCAGACGCTGCTCGACAATCCCGTCGTGAGCCCGGTCGACCTCGGTTCGCTGCCGATCGCCAACGGCCTGTTCCTCGCTTACGCGCTGCCGGCCGCGATGGCGGCGGTCGCGCGCCGCTGGTCCGACGTCGAAGCCGACAGGCGGGTGGGGCAAGCAGTGGCCGTCGTCGCCCTGGTGCTGGCCTTCGCCTATATCTCGTTCGAGGTCCGCCATCTGTTCGACCCGGCCTTCGAACGCCCCGGCCTCGGCGCCGAGGGGCTGGAACTCTACACCTACTCCATCGTCTGGCTGCTGTTCGGTGTGGCGCTGGTGGCCGCCGGCGCCGTGCGGCGACTGGCGGCGCTGCGCCACGCCGGGATGGCGCTTGTCTGTCTCGTGGTTGCGAAGGTCTTCCTCGTCGACATGGCGGGCCTGCAGGGGCTGCTGCGTGTGGTTTCGTTCCTCGGGCTGGGGGTGGCCTTGATGGGGTTGGGCTATGCCTACCGGCGATATGGATTCGACCCCACGCCGCCCGCTAAAGCGGAGCCATGACCGCTTCCCGCTTCCCTGAATTCGGCTTCTCTCTCGACCGGCTGCGCAGCCTGCAGCTCGACCGTCTCAGGCAGTCGCTCGCGCATGCCTTTGCCAACCAGGCGCCGTACCGCGCCAAGTGCGAGGCAGCGCGCGTCCACCCCGACGATCTCAAGTCGCTCGACGATCTCCGCCGTTTTCCCTTCACGGCCAAGAGCGACCTGCGCGACGCCTATCCCTACGGCATGCTGGCGGTGCCGCGCGAGCAATGTGTCCGCATCCATGCCTCCAGCGGCACGACGGGGCGGCCGACGGTGGTGGGCTATTCGGCAAAGGACATCGAGACCTGGGCCGAGGTGATGGCGCGCTCGCTTCATGCCGGCGGCGCGCGGCCGGGCGACATCATTCACAATGCCTATGGCTACGGCCTGTTCACCGGCGGGCTGGGCGCACATTACGGCGCGGAGCGGCTGGGCTGCACGGTGGTGCCGATGTCCGGCGGCTTCGGCGAACGCCAGGTCCAGCTCATCACCGAGTTCGGAGCACGCGTCGTGCTGATGACGCCGTCCTATATGCTGGCGCTCGCCGACGAGTTCGACCGGCAGGGGATCGACCCGCGTGGCACGGCGATGCGCATCGGCATCTTTGGCGCCGAGCCCTGGACCGAGGCGATGCGGGCCGAGATCGAGCGTCGGCTCGGCATCGATGCGGTGGATATCTATGGGTTGAGCGAAGTGATGGGCCCGGGCGTGGCCTGCGAGTTTGTCGAGACCAAGGACGGGCCCACGATCTGGGAGGATCATTTCTATCCCGAGATCGTCGACCCCGAGACTGGCGCGCCGGTGCCCGACGGCGAGCCGGGTGAGCTGGTCTTCACCTCGCTCACCAAGGAAGCGATGCCGGTCATCCGCTACCGCACGCGCGACCTCACGCGGCTGCTGCCGGGGTCGGCGACGGCAATGCGGCGCATGGAAAAGATCACCGGCCGCAGCGACGACATGCTGATCGTGCGTGGGGTCAATCTGTTCCCCAGCCAGGTCGAGGAGCAGATCCTGCGCGATCCGGCGCTCAGCGGTCACTACGTGATCGAGCTGTCGCGCACGGGCGCACTGGATGATCTGCTGGTGCGGGTCGAGGCGCGGCTGACGCTGGAGGGAGAGGCGGCTGGCCGGGCGGGCGAGGCGCTGGCGCAGCGGCTGAAAGGGATGTGCGGCCTGTCGGCGGAGGTCGATATTGCCGCCCCGGGCGGGGTCGAGCGCTCGATGGGCAAGGCGCGTCGGGTGATCGACAGGCGCCCGAAGGGTTAGGAGACTACGACGACCAGTGCGGGGTGGTCGCGAGGCCGATCCTGGCTTTCACCAGGCCCGGATCGACGGGCAGGTTGCCGACCTGGACCGGGAGGTCGGTCGACGAGATGACATCGGCGTGGTTCTGGGCGCGAGCGGAGCGGGGGCCGTTGATCGCCACCACGGCCAGGAAGGTCAGGACGGTGGCCGCGATGACCAGGAAATCGACCCAGTTCAGGGCGGATCTCCGGGGGCGGTAGGGGCGGGCTTTGACTGGGCTGTCGACTGACTGGTTCACGGGACGCCTCGTGGGCTGCTTCTATGCAGGTTACGTCCCGGCCAAAGGTTCCATCCCCGCGATTTCAAGAGATTGTCGGGAGGCGCCCCTGCACATGGAGCTTTGCGGCCGAAACCGTCATATTTTCGGCATGGCGATCACCCGACATCTTGCCGAATTGATCCTGACGGAGCACCGATTTCGGAAGATCAGCGGGCGGGTCCTGCTGCTCGGACGCCAGACGGTCTTCATGACACCGGAGGAAGTGCAGGCGCTGGTGCTGAAGGTCGGCCTCGAGGTGCGGCCGACCGCGCGGATAGACCACTGCACCATGCCGCACGGCAAGCGGAACGGTTACATCGCCGACGCGTCGTTCTTCTCGCTCTTCACGGATGCCGTGGTCGAGGCCTGCGACGTCACGGACTACGAGGGGGCGGAGCACATCTTCGACTTGTCCCGGGAGCTGCCCGGACACCTGCGGGGCGCTTTCGATTTCATCTACAATGGCAGCGTGCTGGACAATGTGTTCGATCCGGCCGCGTGCCTGCGCAACACCACGCGCATGCTGAAGCCCGAAGCCACGATCTTCCACTACGAGGGCTCGGTCCACTGGGGAACCGCCTACCTCAAGATGTCGCCGGACTGGTTCTTCGACTATTACGCGTTGAACGGCTTCACCGACATCCAGGCCTACGTTTGCGCCTACACGGACGTCCACGCCTCGCCCTGGGATATCTACGAGTGGAGCGCCTATGCCATGGACGGCGCCAAGGCGATGCCTCCCGGCAATCTCTCGCCGCCGAAGGAGCAACTGATGGTCACCATCGCGCAGAATGGGCCGGGAACGAGCATCGATCGCACGCCGATCCAGAATGTCTATCGACCGGATCACACGGCCTATCGCGAGGCATTCGACAGGGTGGCGAAGAGCGCGCGCCGGTCTTTCTTCCGGGAGGCTGCGGCCGCGTCCAATCCCGAGGAAGCCAGGCGGACAGCGCCTCGCCGATCCCTTCTCAAGCCCTGGCGGAAGCCGCCGCTGTCGGCGCCTCCAGGCTACCGACGGCTCGGCGTCCTGGGCGTGCCACGGGCGCCGGAGACGTGGCTATAGCACTAGGCGCTTCAGCAGTAGGCGATGCGCAGGATGTTGGTCGCGCCGGGGGTGCCGAAGGGCACGCCGGCGGTGATGACCAGCCGCTCGCCCGGCTTGGCGAGCTTCTCCTGGCGGGCGACGCGGACCGCGCGGGCCACCATGTCGGCGAAATTGTGCACGTCGGCGGTCTGCATGGCGTGGACGCCCCAGGCCAGCGTCATGCGCCGCGCGGTGTCGAGGTTGGGCGTCAGGCAAAGGATACGCACGTCGGGCCGCTCGCGGGCCGCCCTGAGCGTGGTCGAGCCGGTGGTGGTGTAGGTGACGATGGCGGCGGCCGACAGCGTGTGGGCGCATTGCCGGGCGGCGGCGCTGATGGCGTCGGCGGTGGTGGCCTCCGGCTCGCGGCGGCTGGCGTCCATCAGGCGGCGATAGAGCGGGTCATGCTCGACGCTCTTCAGGATGCGATCCATGATGGTGACCGCCTCGATCGGATAGTCGCCCGACGCCGATTCGGCCGAGAGCATGACGGCGTCGGCGCCGTCGTAGACGGCGGTCGCCACGTCGGAGGCCTCGGCCCGCGTCGGGGTCGGCGAATGGACCATGGATTCCAGCATCTGCGTCGCGACGATGGCGGGGCGCCCGAGCACGCGGCAGGCGGCGAGGATGCGCTTCTGCAGCGGCGGCACGGCCTCGGGCGGCATCTCGACGCCGAGGTCGCCGCGCGCCACCATGATGCCGTCGCTCTGCTCGATGATCTCGTCGAGATGCTCGATGGCCTGCGGCTTCTCGAGCTTGGCCATGACGGCGGCGCGGCCCGCGACGAGCTTCTTCAGCTCGGCGATGTCGTGGGCATGCTGGACGAAGGAGAGCGCCACCCAGTCGACGCCGAGCGTCAGGCCGTAGGCGAGGTCGCTGTGGTCCTTGGGCGTCATCGGCGACACCGGCAGGACGAGGTTGGGCAGGTTGACGCCCTTGCGGTTGCTGATCGTGCCCGCGACCTCGACGACGGTGTCGATCGTGCCTTCGTCATGGGCGGTGATGCGCAGCCGCACCTTGCCGTCGTCGATCAGCAGCAGCCCGTCGGGCTTGGCCGCGCGGAAGATCTCGGGATGGAGCATCGGCACGCGCGCTTCCGTCCCCGGTGTGGGGTCTAGGTCGAAGCGCAGCGACTGGCCCTTGTGCAGGGTCATCGGCCCGTTGGCGAAGGTGCCGAGCCGGAGCTTCGGTCCCTGCAGGTCCATCAGGATCGCGATGGGATGCTTGAATTCCTTCTCCAGGGCGCGCAGCTGCTCGACGCGCTGGCGATGATCGTCGTGCGTGCCGTGGCTGAAATTGAGCCGGAAGACGTCGGCGCCCGCCTCGAACAGCTCGCGCAGCCGCTCGGGACCGGCCGACGCCGGGCCCAGCGTGGCCACGATCTTGGTGAAGCGCGAGCGGTGCATGGCCATGGACTAGCGCTTCTCCGATGACACTTTGAAGTCGCCGGCCTGCTCATAGACCTTCACGACCGCGGAATCGTCGAGCTTGCCCCAGCCGGCGCCAGACGCTGCAAGGAAGAGCTGGTGGGCGGCGGCGGCCAGCGGCAGCGGCAGGCGCAGCTCGTGGCCGGTGCCCAGCACCAGGCCGAGATCCTTGACGAAGATCTCGACGGCCGAGAGCGGCGTGAAGTCGTCGTCGAGCATGTGCGGGACGCGATTGCCGAACATCCATGAATTGCCGGCGCTGGCCGAGATGACCTCGAACACCGCGCGCGTGTCGGCACCAGCCTTGCCCGCGAGCGCCATCGCCTCGGCGGCGGCGGCAATATGCACGCCGGCCAGGAGCTGGTTCACCGTCTTCACCAGCGAGCCGATGCCGGGCGCATCGCCGAGACGGAAGACCTTCGCCGAGGTGGCAGCGAGGATCGTCTCGGCGGCGGCGAAGGCTTCGGCGGTGCCCGACGCCATGTAGGTGAGCTCGCCGGTCTGGGCGCGCGCGGCGCCACCCGACATCGGCGAGTCGAGCAGCACGTGGCCCGATTTGGCCAGCCGCTCGCCGAGCGACTTGGCGAAGGCCGAGGGCACGGTGGCGCACTGCATGACGAGGCCGCCCTTGCGCAGGCCGGCGACGGCGCCATTCTCGCCGTAGAGCACCATCTCGACCTGCGAGGCATTGACGACGGCCACGACCACCACGTCGGCCTGACGGGCCGCGAGATCGGGCGACGATGCGACGGCTCCGCCGGCCGCAGCAAAGGCCGACTTCGCGGGCATCGAAGGATCGACGCCGATCACCTTGTGGCCGGCCTTGAGCAGATTCTTGGCCATGCCGAGGCCCATCGAGCCCAGCCCGATGAAGGCGACGTTGGGCGTGTTTCGGGTTGTCATGCGTCAGGCCTTGATGCCGTATTTCGCCGCCCAGCCGAGCCCGGCGGCGGTCGTCGTCTTGGGCTTGTACTCCAGCCCGACGTATCCCTGAAATCCGAGGCGATCGAGCACGTCGAGCAGGTAGAGATGGTTGGCCTCGCCGACGTCGGGCTCGTTGCGGTCGGGATTGCCCGCGATCTGGACGTGCGCGGTGATCGGGAAGAGCTTCTCGGTGCGCCTCTGGAGGTCACCCTCGGTCACCTGCATATGATAGAGGTCGAGCTGCAGCTTGAGGTGCGGCGCGCCGATCTCGTCGATGATCGCCTTCACCTGGTCGGTGGTGTTGGTGAAGTAGCCCGGAATGTCGCGACGGTTGATCGGCTCCATCACCAGCGTGAGGCCGCTCTTGGCGGTGCGGTCGCAGGCTTTCTTCAGGTTCGCGATGAAGGTGCGATGCATCGCGGCCACGTCGGCGCCGGCCGAGATCAGGCCCGACATGACGTGCACGGTCCGACACTCCAGCACCTTCGCGTAGTCGAGCGCCTTGTCGAGCGACGCCTCGAACTCTGATTCGCGTCCGGGGAGGGCCGCGATGCCGCGCTCGCCCTTGCCCCAGTCGCCCGGCGGCATGTTGAACAGGGCCTGTGTCAGACCATGTTTCTTCAGCTCGGCCGCGATGTCGGCGGCCGGCGCCTCGTAGGGCAGGAGAATCTCCACGGCCTTGAAGCCGTGCGCGGCGGCGGCGGCGAAGCGCTGCAGGAAGGGAACGTCCTGGTAGAGCCAGGAGAGGTTGGCGGCGAGCTTGGTCATGTTCGATCCAGTAAAGACTTAAGAGGGATAGGCTTCCTCGACGTCGCGCACCTGCGCATCGCTCAGCATGCGTAGCTTGAAGCCCTGCAGCAGGAGGTGAAGCTTGGCCGTCTCCTCGAGCTCCTCGATCGAGGCTGACGCGGCCGAGAGCGACGTGCCGGCAACCACCGGCCCATGGTTGGCCAGCAGCACGGCGCGATGGCCCTTGGCATAGTCGCGGATGGCGTCGGCGAGCTTGGGGTCGCCGGGCTTGAAGTAGGGCACCAGCGGCAGCTTGCCCACGCGCATCACGAAGTAGGGCGTGATCGGCGGCAGCGTCGTCTCGGCACTGTGGTGGCACGAGGGATCGAGGCAGGAGATGGCGACGGCATGCGTGCAATGGAGATGCACGATGGCGCCGTCCTTGGGCCGCACGTCGTAGACCGAGCGATGCAGCAGCGCTTCCTTGGTGGGCGGATCGCCGCCGACATGCTTGCCCGCGAGATCGAGCTTGGAAAGCCGGCCCGGATCGAGCTCGCCCAGCGAGGAGTTGGTCGGCGTCATCAGCCAGCCGTCGGGGATGCGCACGCTGATATTGCCCGAGGTGCCGGGGCAGAGGCCGCGGGCGGCGAGCTTGGCGCCCAACGTGCAGACGGCGTCGCGGGTCTTGTCTTCGGTGCTCATGTGAGGGTGAAGGCCTTGGTGAAGAAATCCGGGGCGCCGAAATTTCCCGACTTCAGCGCCAGCAACATGGGCTTGTCGCCGACCGAGGCGGTCCACGGCACGCCGGGATCGATCTCGGGGCCGATGCGCAGCGCGGTCACGTCGAGCGCGCCCACCACCGCACCCGAGGTCTCGCCGCCGGCCACGACCAGCCGGCCGACTCCGGCCGCGACGAGGCCGCGCGCGAGGGCGGCCATGGTCTTCTCGATCGCCTGGCTCGATTTCTCGACGCCGTATTTCGCCTGCAGCACCTTCACGGACTCGGGTCTGTCGCTGGCCGAGAGCAGGATGGGGCCATTGCCGAGCTTGTCCTTGGCCCACTCGAGCGCCGTGGCGGCGACATCCTCGCCGCGGCAGATTGCGTCGGTGTCGAGCGCCATGTGTGCGCCCTTGAAGGCCGCGATCTGGCCCAAGGTCGCGGCGGAGCAGGAGCCGGCGAGCACCGCTGCCGCGCCGCCGACCTTGGGCAGCGAGGCGGCATTGGGCTTGTGGTCGAGCAGGCCGCGCCGGCGATAGGCGGCGGGCAGGCCCAGCGCCACGCCCGAGCCGCCGGTCACCAGCGTGTCGTCGCCGATCGCCTCGCCGATGATGCCGAGATCGGTGTCGGCCACGGCGTCGACCACGACATGACGCACGCCGTCGCCAGCGAGCTTGTCGAGCGCGGCGCGCAAGGTGGCGGATCCCGCCTGCACCTGCTTCAGCGCCACCAGCCCGACCTTGTGCTTCGTCTGTCGCGCCAGCACGCGCACCAGGCTCGCATCCGTCATCGGGTTCAGCGGATGGTGCCGCATGTGCGTGTCCGACAGCAGCAGGTCGCCCACGAACAGATGGCCGAAGAAGATGGTGCGGCCGTTCTCGGGAAAGGCCGGGCAGTAGATCGCCTGCCTGGCCCCCAGCGCATCGAGCAGCGCGTCGCCCACCGGGCCGATATTGCCCTGGGCGGTCGAATCGAAGGTCGAGCAGTATTTGAAGAAGAAGCGCACGCAGCCCGCGGCCTGCAGCGCCTTCAGCGCCTCGAGCGATTGCGCGATCGCCTCCTTGGCCGGGATGGAGCGCGTCTTCAGTGCCACCACGACCGCGTCGACGTCGGCCGGGATGGTGCCGGCCGGCGGCACGCCGATGGTCTGGATGGTGCGCATGCCACCCTTGACCAGCATGCCCGCGATGTCGGTGGCGCCGGTGAAGTCGTCGGCGATGATGCCCAGGATCGCCATCAGCCGACCACCTTCGCCGGCATCCAGAACTTGCGCCGACGCGCGCGGCGACGGTCGGCGTCCTCGCCGTCGTAGTGATGGACGGGCGGCGCGGGGTCGAACGACTCGCGCGTATCGAGCGCGTTCACGTTCACGATGCCAATCGAATTTCCCTCGTCGTCCATCACAGCTCCTACGTAAGTGCCGCAATGCGCGCAGAGCAGGTAGTCGGTGATGCCCAGCGCGAAGCGGTAGCGGTTGAGCGCAGCGGGTGCCGCGCGGAATTCGATCGAGCCGCCGGGATCGCCCAGCGTGCGCGCCCCGTGGCTGCGGCAGAACGTGCAGCCGCAGCGGCCGACGCGCATCTCCTCCGGCTTCCGGGCCGAGTCGAAGCGGAGGACGATGGCGCCGCAGTGGCAGGAGCCGGGATAGGTCGTCATGGGGCGATCAGGGTGGCGCGGAAATCGTTGACGTTGGTGCGGGTCGGCCCGGTGACCAGGCTGTCGCCCAGCATCTGGAAGAACCCGTGGCCGTCATTGTCGTCCAGCATCGCCTTGGGGTCACGCCCCTTCGCACGGGCGCGGGCGAGGGAATCGGGCGTGAAGAGGGCACCGGCGATCTCCTCGGCCCCGTCGACGCCGTCGGTGTCGGCCGACAGGCCCCAGATGCCGTTGGCCCCATCGGCGGCAATCGCCTGGGCCAGAAGATACTCGACGTTGCGGCCGCCGCGTCCCGTGCCGCGCACCGTCACCGTCGTCTCACCGCCCGACAGCACCACGACCGGCCTGCCGCGCTTGGCGAGATCGATCGCCTGTCGCGCATGTTCGGCGCCGAGCTCGCGCGCCTCGCCTTCGAGATTGTCGCCGAGCAGGAGAACCTCGATGCCGCGCGACTTCGCGAGCGCCGCTGCCGCCTCGAGCGAGCGATGGGGCGTCGCGACGGTGACGGTCTGGACGCGCGCCAGCCTTGGATCGCCGGGCTTGGGCGTCTCCTCGATCTTGCCGGCGGCGCCGGCTTCGAGATGGGCACGCACCGACGCGGGCGCCTCGATCCTGTATTTCGCCAGCACCGCCAGCGCATCGGCGAAGGTCGTGCGGTCGGCGACCGTCGGGCCCGAGCCAATGACGCCGGGATCGTCGTTGGGCACGTCGGAGATCAGCCAGCTCAGCACCTGCGCCGGCTGCGCGGCGATAGCGAGCCGGCCGCCCTTGATGGCTGAGAGATGCTTGCGCACCGTGTTCATGTCGCCGATATGCGCACCTGATTTCAGCAGCGCGCGATTGACGTCCTGCTTGTCGGCGAGCGTGAGGCCGGGCGCCGGCAACGCCAGCAGCGCCGATGCGCCACCCGAGATGAGGCACAGGAGAAGATCGTCGGGCGTGAGGCCCTTCACCATTTCGAGCATGCGGCCGGCGGCGGCGCGGCCCTTCTCGTCGGGCACGGGATGGGCCGCCTCGACGATCTCGATGCGCTGGCAGGTCTCGCCGTAGCCGTAGCGCGTGACCACCAGCCCGTCGAGCGGATGGGTCCAGCGGTCCTCGACGGCGCGCGCCATGGCAGCGCTCGCCTTGCCGGCCCCGATCACGAGGGTGCGACCCTTGGGGGGCGACAATCCGTCGACATAGGGCGCGAGGCAGGTGGCGGGACGGGCGGCGGCCAGGGCTGCGTCGAACAGGTCGCGCAGCAGCGCGCGGGCGTCGGCATCTTTCATTTGCGCGATCTTGGCACTATAGGGGCGCGATGCAACTCCTCGGTCCCCTGCTTGGTCCTGGCGATCCGCCGCCGTTTTCCGTTCACAACGAGCGGGGCAAGGCGCCCCTGCTGCTGCTTTGCGATCACGCCAGCAAGGTGGTGCCCAAGGCGCTGGGCGATCTCGGCATCCCGGCGTCGGAGCTCGCCCGCCATATCGGCTGGGACATCGGCGGCCTCGATGCCGCGATCGAGCTTTCCCTGGCACTCGACGCGCCGCTGGTGGCGTCGGGCTATTCGCGGCTGGTGATCGACTGCAACCGCTGGCCGGGCGGCGAGGGCTCGACGCCCGAGGTCAGCGACAACACGCCGGTGCCGGCCAACGTGGCGCTCACCAAGGAACAGGTCGATGCCCGCGCTGAGGCCTGCTTCTGGCCCTATCATCGCGAGGTCGCGCGCCAGCTCGACCGCATGACCGCGGGCGGACGCCACATCTGCCTCCTGGTCATGCACAGCTTCACGCCGGTCATGGCGGGCTTCGTGCGGCCCTGGCATGTCGGGGTGCTGTGGAACGACGATCCGCGCCTGCCGCATCCGCTGCTCGACGAGCTGCGGCGCGATCCGTCGCTGGTGGTGGGCGACAACGAGCCCTATTCGGCGCGCGATCCCTATGAATATACGCTGGCGGCCCACGCCAAGCCGCGCGCCATTCCCTATTGCTCGCTCGAAGTGCGCCAGGACCTGATCGACACGCCAGCCGAAGCCCGCGCCTGGGGACGACGCCTCGCCGCCCCGATCGGCGCCGCGGTGACGGCTGCGCTGGGGTAGTGGCGGTTAGGCTTTCCTCCCTGTGCGAAGCGCGGGGAGGTGCCCTCGTCATACGAGGGCGGAGGGGTCGGAGGGAGCACCATGTGGCGCTCATGACCCCTCCGTCGCCGTATGACGGCGCCACCTCCCCGCGCTGCGCGCAGGGAGGAAAGGCTGCTTTTTGCGCGCTCTACGGGCGCTCCTCAAGATGAGGTGAATCCACTACGATGCGCGCCATGCGCCGGCTGCTGCTCGACCACTTGAACAACCCCGACTCGAGCTGGATGTGCGGCCGCTTCGGCGCCGTGGCGGAGTTCCATCGCGATCCCGGCGAGCCGGTCGACATCGTCGTCGAGCCCACGATCGCCGTCGCGACGGCGCGCGGCGGCATGCGTCTCGATGTGCCGTCCGAGCTGCGCCTGGTCGCCTACGAGACGCTGGGCAAATGCACGAGCTGGGTGCAGGGCGTGGCGCTGTGCCTGCCCGACGAACTCGCGCGCATGGGCGGACGGGCGGTCGTGACCGAGCTCGGACCGGACAGCGAGGCCGTGCGCGCACAGGACCGTGCCGCGCTGCTGTTCGATCTCGGCCTCGGCGGCGACTATGCCGAGATCTGCGTGCGTTCGGCCGATCCCGAGACGGTCGCGCTGCTGCGCGCGATCGAGGGCCAGCCGCTGTTCGTCCATGGTCATGCCCTCCTGCAACGCTTGCCGCGGCTCAGCCCGCACCGCGTCTTCCGGTCCCGCCTCGGCCGGGTCGAGGTCTACCAGCCGATCCCGCCGCCCGACGGCGTGTCGCCCGAGGGGCCGCACACCCATGTGCTGCCGCGCCTGCTGATGGCCGGCCTCGATCATGCCGCCACCGTGCCCATTCCCAAGGGCTGGGTGGCCGCCATGACGTTGTATCCGACGCATCCGCTGCATACATCGTCGGGCGAGACGACGTTCGACCGAGCGAGCTACGCGGCGTTCCAGTCCCTGCTGGCGCAATACGGCGATCCCGCCCTGTTGGCCGGCAAGGCTGTGGCGGTGGCGCAAGGCGCGGAGCCCAAGCCTGCGACACGCGCCCAGCGCACCGGCTTTCGCGTCGGCCGGCGCCAGCTACAATGGCTGCAATCACCCGACCGACCCTAGGAGCCACCATGGACGACAAGACCAAGACCGAGCTCGAAGCCGCCGCCTTCCGCCGGCTGGTCGCGCATCTGCAGGAGCGCACCGACGTCCAGAACATCGACATGATGAATCTGGCCGGCTTCTGCCGCAATTGCCTCTCGCGCTGGTATCGCGAGGAGGCCGGCAAGCAGGGCATCGAGATCGCCGATCCCAAGGCGCGCGAGATCGTCTATGGCATGCCCTACGACGAATGGAAGACGAAGCACCAGAAAGAGGCTTCAGGCGACCAGAAGAAGGCCTTCGACAAGGCGGAGCACAAGCACTCCTGATCGCGAAGCCTGCGTCGACATCTCGACTGAGGCCCACTCCCTCCGCCCTTCGGGCACCTCCCCCGAAGACGGGGGAGGCAGCTATTCTTTCCGGGTGGGGAAGGGGAAGCGACGCGGCTGCGGCCCTAATCGGCCTTGACGCCCGCGACCTTGATCACCTTCGCCCATTTCTCGGTGGCATCCGAGACGATCTTCCCGAAGTCCGCCGGCGAGCCGCCCATCGCCGTGCCGCCCAGCTCGGCGATCCGCGCCTTGACCTTGGGGTCGGCGAGGCCGGCATTGAGTTCCTTGTTCAGCCTGTCGATGATCTCGGGCGGGGTGTTCCGGGGCACGCCGATGCCCGCAAAGCCGCTGGCCTCATAGCCCGGCACGAAATCCGCCACCGTCGGCACGTCCGGCAGCACGTCCAGGCGGCTCGTGGTCGTCACCGCGAGCGCGCGCAGCTTGCCGCCCTTGATCTGCTGGATCGATTCCGACACCGGCGCGAAGATCACCTGCACATGGCCGGCGATCAGGTCGGCGACCGCGGGCGCGCCGCCCTTGTAGGGGACGTGGA
>CANIRG010000060.1 GCA_947469635.1 Rhodospirillales bacterium
GCTCGTCGTCCCGGTCCGTCGCCAACCACGACAGGCCGAGGCTGACAGCTGCCTATCCCATAAGCCTCGGTTCCTAACGAGGTAACTCCCCTGTAGCGCAAAGATTCACACGCTCTCAGGGTGAGGTGTCTTGTGTCGCCTACGTGTTGATTTAAAGGCCCTCAAACGTAACCCGGCCCCTCGATCACCGGGTGGGCGATCAAAAACTTCTCGTCGATCTCGACGCCGATGCCGGGCTTGTCGAGCGGCCGGACGCAGCCGTCCTGGCCGATCTTCCACGGCTCGCTGCCCAGCTCGTCGCGGAACAGGTTGGCGACGGAGAGGTCGGCTTCGAAATAGCCGCCGTTGTCGATCGAGGCGATGAAGTGGATGGACACCGCCTGGTTCAGCCCGGTCATCGAGCTGTGCGGATGGATCGGCAGCTTCCACATCGAGGCGGCGGCCGCGATGCGCTGCACCTCGGTGATGCCGCCGCTCTTGGAAAGATCGGGCTGCAGGATGGTGATGTTGCCGTCCTCGATCACGCGATGGAACTCGAAGCGGGTGTAGTGGTTCTCGCCGGCGGCCAGCGGCGTGCGGCCGAACCCCTTGGCCATCCTGTAGGAGCGGTGGTCGTGCGCCGGGAACGGCTCCTCCAGCCAACCGATCTTGAGCTCGTCCATCGCCGGCATGACGGCGCGCACGTCCTCGACCGAGTAGCCGGTGTTGGCGTCGGTGAGCAGCACCATGTCATCGCCGAAGCGGCGGCGCACCGCGGTCATGCGGGCGATGTCGGCCTTGACGTTGTCGCCGACGCGGAGCTTCAGCGCGCGGTAGCCGGCCTCGACCATGGGCACGGCTTCGGCCGCCAACGAGTCGGGCGGCTGGTAGCCCAGCGAGATGCCACCGGCATAGGCGGGCACCGGCTTGTTGGAGCCGCCCAGCAGCCTGTAGAGCGGCCAGCCCACGGCCTTGCCCTTGATGTCCCACAGCGCCTGGTCGATGCCGCTCATCGCCATGGCGGTGGCGGCACCCATGCCGTGGGAGCCCAGCTGGAACTTGTAGATCCGGGCCCAGATGCCCACCGTGTCGGTGGCGTCCATGCCGACCACGAAGCCTTTCAGCGTCGTGTTGATGAGATGGCCGATGCTGCCCGGCGCACGGGCGTGATGGCTCTCGCCCCAGCCCACGATGCCGTCCTCGGTGGTCACCTTCACCAGCACACAGTCGCGCTTGGTCATGGTGCCGATGCCGAGCGACACTTGCCGCTCCGGCGGCACGCGGAAGGAGGTGGGATAGGCTTTTACGTCGACAATTTTCATGGATGCGCCCCCGGCTAAGCGACTTTGTATTTCTTCAGCACGTCGCGATCGATCTCGATGCCGAGGCCGGGACCGGTCGACACTTTGACGATGCCGCCCTTCTGCTCGATGGGCTCCTTCGCCAGGTGATCGCGCAGAGGATTGGGCGTCTGCTCGAACTCCAGCATCGGTGGCATGGGACGGAAGGCCGGAGGCTGGTCGGGCAGGGCCGCTAAAAACTGCACCGTGGCGGCGAGGCCGATGGCCGAGCCCCATGCATGCGGCACGCATTCGACGCCGAAGGCCGAGGCGAGCGTCGCGATCTTGCGGCACTCCGAGAAGCCGCCGGCGGCGCAGAGGTCGGGCTGGACGATGTCCATCGCCTTGCCGGCGATGATGTCGCGGAAGCCCCAGCGTGTGAATTCGTTCTCGCCGCCGGCCACCGCCATGTCGAGCGCGCGCGTCACCTCGACATAGCCGTCATGGTCCTCGGGGCTGATCGGCTCCTCGAACCACATCACGTCGTGCTCCTCCAGCATGCGGCCAAGCTTGATGGCGTTGGGCACGGAGAAGCAGTGGTTGGCATCGACCGCGAGCTTCACGTCGGGGCCGATCGCGTCCCGCACCGCGCCGACGCGGCGGGCATCGAGCTTGAGGTCACCCAGGCCGATCTTCATCTTGATCGCACGGAAGCCGTCCTCCTTGAACTCCAGCGCTTCCTCGACGGCTTCCTCGACCAGCCGGTTCATGTCGATGAAATAGAGGCCGGTGGCATAGGGAAACACCTCGCTGCGGTAGGCGCCGCCCAGGAGCTTGTGCACCGGCTTGTTCACGGCACGGCCCATGATGTCCCACAGCGCGATGTCGATGCCGGAGATGGCAGAGATCGCCATGCCGGTCGTGCCGTAGTCCTTGATGCGATTGTAGAGATCCTCCCAGATGGCCTCGACGTCGAACGGATCGCGGCCGATCACGCGCGACCTGTACTGGGTCTCGACGAAAGCCTTGGCGACGGCGGTGGGGCCATAGCACTCGCCCCAGCCGGTGATGCCTTCGTCGGTCGAGATCTCGACCAGGCAGGTCGAACGCGTCCCGTAGACCCAGCCGCGCGCCGAGACGAACGGCTTGTCGACCTTGCATTGCAGGATATGGCAGGCGACGTCCGTCACTTTCATTGATCTTCCTCCAGGCAGTCCGGTTAAAATAACCGAAAAATAAGCGTTACTCTTAGTAACCAAAGAGCCCCTTCGCCATCATAAGCGTCAGCGCATGTATCGACGATTCCGGTCGCTACTGGTGTCACTCGCGCGACGGACCAGACCTGCGCTAGGCTCCGTTCGACGCATGCAAGACAAAGGAGGAAACAATGAATCTCAATCGTCGCCTGATCGTGGGCTGCGCGCTCTGCGCCGTTCCCGGCTTGATCGCCACCAGCGTTTCGGCCCAGCCTGCACCCGCCGCAACGGCGGGTGTGAAGCGCAAGGTGATCTCACAGCTGGACGGACCGACTCCCGGCTACGTCACCATCGCCGTCGAGCTGGAGATCGAGGCCGGCGCCGTCGTCGCCCGGCACACCCATCCCGGTATCGAATCGACCTATTTCGTCTCGGGCGGCGGCGAGTTGCTCGTCGACGGCCAGCCCGCCCGTCCCTTCAAGGCTGGCGACGCCATCCAGGTCCCGGCCGGCACCGTGCACAGCGTCAAGAACGGACCGGTGGCCACCAAGGGCATCGGCACCTACATCGTCGAGAAGGGCAAGCCGCTCGCCTCGCCGGCCTAGTCAGGCACGGACCGGCACTTCCAGCCCGCCGTCGAAGGGCAGCGTCTAAATCTTCGTCCCGATGGCTCAACCTATGTCACATCGGGGCGTCTCGAATGTATTTCGCCACTAAGTTCGATGAGTGACGGAGCCCCCAAAGGAGCATGGCGTCAAAATTCGCGGACCGATTCGATATTCCTAGCTCGCAGCAAGCGAACGCTAGATTCGACCGCTGAGCAGGGCCCCTCGGACGGCAAGCGGAATTTCCTCGAAGGTGGAGACACGGAATGATCTATCGGCTGGCTGCTCTATGCGTCGCAGGCTGCTTGTTGGGCGCATCGGCGCAAGCTCAGGCGCCGGGGCAATGGCGTGTCTACATGAGCCTTCAAGGCGGCCCAGCTACCTTCTGTCAGGACGTGGCACATCTTTGGGTCAGAGAAAGCGACGGCAAGTTCCGACTGTTCGATGCAAGGAACAAGTTCGAAGGCTGGAGCCTGCCGATGGCTCCCGACGGGAGCATCAAGGCGGTCGAGGTGCGGGACGGCCTGAGAGGCAACAAGCAAGTGCGCGTCACGATCCCAGCAGGCACCGGGCCGAGATCCTTCGACGTCCTGGAACTTGGCTACGCCTGCCGGTACCACTTCGAGCCGCGCTGACAGCGTCGCTTAGGTGACGCTCGCGACCACCGAGATCAGCAGGTTGCCAAGCTTGTCCTGGGTGACGCGATCACCCGGCTCGACGACGGTGGTGCAGTCGAGCTGCTCGAGGATCGCCGGGCCTTCGAAGGCAGCATCGAGCGGCAAGCGATCGCGGGCATAGACCGGCGTCGCTCGCCAGCCGTCGGCGAACCAGACGCGGCGTTCGCCGGTCTGGGCGGCCGTCAGCGTCGGCGCACGCTCGCCCGCGGCCAGTAGCTCGAGCGCGATCTCCGGCCGCACGCCGATCACGGCGGTGTGCAGGTTGACCAGCACCGGGGGGATCTCGGCCAGCTCGATGCCGAAGCGGCGCCAGTAGGCGGCGGCGAAAGCCTTGCGTAACCCCTCGACGCCGATCGCGGGTGAGTCGACGGCGACGGAAAGAATGTGGCTCTGGCCCTGGAACTGCATGTCGGCGGAATGGACGCGGCGCAGCTCGCGCACCGGCACGCCCTCGCGGCGGATCGTGGCCTCGCCCTCCTCCGAATGCTCGGCGTAGATGCGGGCAATTGCAGCGTCATCGATGGCCGACAGAGGCTTGTTCACGGTGCGCACGAAGTCATGGCGCATGTCGGCCACGACGCAGCCCAGCGCATTGGTGATGCCAGGCCGCGCCGGCACCAGCACCGTGGGGATCGCAAGCTCGCGCGCCAGCGCCGCAGCATGCAGCGGGCCCGCGCCGCCGAAGGCGAACAGGGCGAAGTCGCGCGGATCGTGGCCGCGCGACAGCGACACCAGCCGGATGGCGCCGGCCATGCGGTCGTTGGCGATGCGCAGGATGGCGGCGGCCGCCGCATCGGCGTCGAGGCCGAGCGGCGTGCCGACCTTGTCGGCGATCAGGCCGCGCACATGGTCGAGCGTCACGGGATGGTCGACACCCAGAAGCTTGTCGGGGTTGAGCCGCCCCAACACGAGGTTGGCGTCGGTGATGGTGGGCTCGGTGCCGCCACGGCCGTAGCAGATCGGTCCGGGCCTTGCGCCGGCGCTTTCCGGTCCAACCCGCAGCATGCCGGCACTGTCCACCGAAGCGATAGAGCCGCCGCCGGCGCCGATCGTGTGCACATCGACCATCGGCACATGGATCGGCAGGGCGTATTCGAGCTCGAGCTCGCCCGAGACCTGCGGCACGGCGCCTTCGATCAGGCCGACGTCGGTGGAGGTGCCGCCCATGTCGTAGGTGATGAGGTTGGGATGGCCGGAGGCGCGGCCGGTGTAGGCCGCCGCCATCACACCCGAGGCAGGACCCGACATCACCGTGTTGACCGCGGTGCGCGCGATCAGGGTGGAGGAGATGGTGCCGCCGTTGCCCTGCATCACCAGGATATCGCGGTCGAAGCCCTTGGCCGACAGCTCGGTGCGCAGGCGCCTGAGGTAGCGGTCGAGCACCGGCTGGACCGAGGCGTTCACGGCGGCCGTCACCCCGCGCTCGTACTCGCGATATTCCGACAGGATGGCGTGGCCCGCCGTCACGTACTCGTTGGGCCACAATGCGCGCACGATCTCGGCGGCGCGACGCTCGTGGGCCGAATTGATGTAGCTGTGCAGGAAGTGGATGACGACGGCTTCGCAGCCCAGCGTCAGGAGCCTCTTCGCCGCCTCGGCGACGGCGGCCTCGTCGAGCGCCAGAAGCACCTTGCCGTCGGCGTCCATGCGCTCCGGCACTTCGAGACGAAGCTCGCGCTCGATCATCGGCCGGAAAATGCCACGCAGTCCGTAGGGTTGCGGCCGCGTGCGCCGGCCCAGCTCCAGCACGTCGCGGAAGCCGCGCGTGGTGATCAGCCCGACCCGCGCGATCTTGCGTTCGAGCAGCGCGTTGGTCGTGGTGGTGGTGCCGTGCACCAGGGCCTGCAGCGACGCCGGATCGGCGCCGGCCGAGGCGAGGGCCGCCATGAAGCCGATGGCCTGGTTGTCGACGGTGGTCGGGACCTTGGCCAGCTTGACGCTGCCGGTCCTGGGATCGATGGCGATGAGATCGGTGAAGGTGCCGCCGACATCGATGCCGACCGTCAGACTACGCTCAACCATTGATCACACCGATAGATACTGTTCACGAAGCGAGGCGTCGGCCGCGAGCTCGGCCATCGAGCCGCCGAAGCGGATCTGGCCCTTCTCGATGATATAGGCGCGGTCGGCGACGGCCTGGCTGAAATGCAGGTTCTGCTCGCACAGCAGCACCGACAGGCCCTCGCCCTTCAGCGTCTGGATGGAGCGCGCCATCTGCTCGACGATGATCGGCGCCAGCCCCTCCGACGGCTCGTCGAGAAGCACGCACCTGGGATTGCCCATCAGCGTGCGGGCGATGGTGAGCATCTGCTGCTCGCCGCCCGACATGCGCCCACCCGGCCGGTCGCGCATCGCAGCGAGGTTGGGAAAGAGCGTGAAGAGCTTGTCCTCGCTCCAGCCCGGCACGCCGTCTCGCGCGGCCTGGCGTCCGACCTCGAGATTTTCCATCACGCTGAGCTCGGTGAAGATGCGCCGCTCCTCGGGCACATAGCCCAGCCCGAGGCGCGCGATGCGATAAGGTGGCAGGCGGTCGATGCGGGTGCCGGCAAAGCTCACCTCGCCGCGGGCTGGCGGCACCAGCCCCATGATAGCCTTCATCGCCGTCGACTTGCCGGCGCCGTTGCGCCCGAGCAGCGCCACGACCTCGCCCGCCTTCGCCTCGAACGAGATGCCGTCGAGGATATGGGCACGGCCGTAGTAGGCGTGGAGGTTGGAGACGGTGAGCATCAGTGCGTGCCGCCGAGATAGACGGCGCGCACGTCGGGATTGGTGCGTACGTCCTCGGGAATGCCGCCGGCGATCAGACGACCACGGTCGAGCACGATGATGCGGTCGGCCTGGCCGAATACGACGTCCATGTCGTGCTCGGTGAACAGCACGGCGATCTTCTGGGCCCGCGCCAGGCGCGCCGTGAGCGCCATCAGCGCAACGCGCTCCTTGGGCGCCATGCCGGCGGTGGGTTCGTCCATCAGCAAGAGCCGCGGACGATTGGCGAGCGCCATGGCCAGCTCGACCCGCTTGAGATCGCCATAGGCCAGCACGCCGCAGATGCGGTCCGCCTGGTCGAGCATGCCGACCTGGTCGAGCAACGCATCGGCCTCCACGCCGAACGACGCGCCGAAGCGCTGCAGCAGGGAGCGCAGCTTGCCGGCGTGAGAATAGAGCGCCATCTGTACATTCTCGCGCACGCTCAAGGACGCGAAGGTGGCGGTGATCTGGAAGGTGCGGCCGACACCGCGACGCCAGATCGCTCGCGGCGTGAGACCGACGATGTCCTTTCCGTCGAGCCGGACCACGCCGGCATCCGGCGCGAGCTGGCCGTTCAGCATGTTGAAGCAGGTGCTCTTGCCGGCGCCGTTCGGGCCGATGAGGGCCAAAAGCTCGCCGGCCGATACGGCGAAGGAGACGTCGGCCACCGCCTGCACGCCGCCGAATGCCTTGTGCAGACCTTCGACCTGAAGAACCGCGTTCATGCCCGCGCCTCACGCCAGCGGTTTGCGAGCGCTTTCAGTCCACCGACGAGTCCCTGCGGGAACAACAGCACGATCGCCAGGATGGTGAGGCCCAGCACGGCGCGCCAGAATTCGGTTCGGCGTGCCACCTCGTCGCGCAGCCAGGTGAAGATCGCGGCCCCCACCACCGGGCCGGTCAGCGTCTCGACGCCGCCCAGCAGCACCATGACCAGCCCGTCCGTCGATTGCGCGATCGACACGGCCGAGGGCGAGATGCTGCCCTTGGAGAAGGCGAACACGGCGCCGGCGAGGCCGGCCAATCCACCGACCAGCGCGAAGGCCGCCCACTGGAAGGAGCGAAGATCGATGCCGATCGCCTCCGCACGCAGCGGCGAATCGCGACCCGCCCGCAAGGCGTAACCAAAGGGCGAGAACAGCACGCGCCACAAGAGTGCGATGCCGGCGCCGCACAGGGCGAGTGTCATATAGTAATAGGCCGATTTTCCCGCGAGCCACGCCGAGGGCCAGATGCCGACCAGGCCATTGCTGCCGCCGGTCAGGGCATCCCATTGGAAGACGACGGACCAGCTGATCTGCGCGAAGGCCAGCGTCAGCATGGCGAGATAGACGCCGGAGAGGCGGACACAGAACCAGCCATAGACCAACGCGAAGAGGCCAGCACAGAACGGCGCCAGCAGGAGCGCGGCTTCCATCGGCAGGCCGGCGCGCTTGAACAGCAGCGCGGCGGCATAGGCGCCGAGGCCGAAATAGGCGGCATGGCCGAACGACACCATGCCGGCCGGCCCCATGATGAAATGCAGGCTGGCGGCGAACAGCGCAAAGCAGGCGATGTCGGTCATCAGCACGACGACGTAGCGATCGGCAAAGAGGGGGATGAGCAGGAACAGCACGATCCAGGCGACCGCGACCTGCCAGCGCGGCGAGGTGAGTGGCGGCAGGATATCGCCGATCGCGCGCTGCAAGGCCGGCTTCTTGCCGAGCAGGCCGTAGGGCCGCAGCACCAGCACCACGCCCATGATCACGAACTCGACCACCATCACGAGCTTGGAGAAGATGATCTCGAAGCCGAAGACATGCACCGTGCCGATGCCGATGCAGAAGGCCTTGGCGACGCCGATCAGGATGGCGGCCAGGAAGGCGCCACCCAGGCTGCCCAGGCCTCCCACCACGGTGACGACGAAGGCATCGGCGATCACCGACAGGTCGAGGTCGAGGTTCGCCGGCTCGCGCGGAATCTGCAGCGCGCCGCCCAGGCCCGCCAGCAGCGCACCGACGAAGAACACCGACGTGAAGAGCTTGGCTTGGTCGACGCCCAGCGCGCCCACCATCTCGCGGTCCTGCGTGGCGGCCCGCACCAGCGCGCCCCAACGGGTGCGGGCGAGCAACAGCCACATGATGCCCAGCACCAGCGGGCCGGCGGCGATGAGGAGAAGATCGTAGACCGGGATGCGCTTGCCCATGATCTGCACGGCCTCGCCGAGGCCGGGCGCGCGCGGGCCGACGAGATCCTCTGCGCCCCAGGCGAACAGCGCAGCGTCCTTGATCACCAGCACGACGGCGAAGGTCGCCAGCAGCTGGAACAATTCGGGCGCGCGGTAGATGCGGCGCAGCACCACCACCTCGATGGCGGCACCCACGAGGCCGACGGCGATCGACGCCAGCACGACGGCGCTCCAGAAGCCGAGAGGCGTGCGGCCCAGCAGCTCGATCAGGCTGTAGGCGGCGTAGAGGCCCAGCATGTAGAGGGAGCCGTGCGCGAAATTCACGATCCGCGTCACGCCGAAGATCAGCGACAGGCCGGCCGACACCAGGAACAACGACGAGGCGGCGGCCAGCCCGTTCAGCAGCTGGATGAGGATGGAGGCGAAGGTCATGCCTTGGCTTTCCCCCTCCCTAGCCTCCCCCGTATGACGGGGGAGGTGCCCGAAGGGCGGAGGGGGTGTGCCTCAACGAGAGTGCCGTCAGTTCGGCCTCATCTTCTTCACCTCGTCGTCCGTCGGCAGCGCGTCCTTGCCGTCGACGAAGCGCCACTCCTTCATGTAGCCCTTGCCGTCCTTGACGCCGATGCGGCCGACATAGGCGCCCATCGTCGATTGATGGTCGAGCGCGCGATAGGTGATGTCGCCGAAGGGCGTGGAATGCTGCAGGCCCTTCATCGCCGCGACCAGCTTCTCCTGGTCGAGGCTGCCGGCTTTCTTGATGGCGGCCACCGCCGACATCACCGTCGAGTAGCCGACGATCGAGCCGAGCCGCGGATAGTCCTTGAACTTCGCCTGGTAGGCGGCGAGGAACTTGGCGTGCTCGGGCGTCTTGATCTCGCTCCAGGGATAGCCAGTGACGTACCAGCCGTCAGGTGATTCCTCCTTGAGCGGATCGAGATATTCCGGCTCGCCGGCCAGGAGGTTGAACACTTCCACCCCCTTGAACAGGCCGCGCTGCTGGCCCTCGCGTACGAACTTGGCGAGGTCGGGTCCGAACAGCGAGGAGAAGATCGCGTCGGGCTTGGCGTCGGCCAGCGCCTGCGCCACGGCGCCGGCGTCGATCTTGCCCAGCGGCGGGGCCTGCTCTGCCACGAACTCGACGCCGGGCTGCTTGGCGGTCAGCAGCTTCTTGAAGGCCGCGGTGGCCGACTGGCCGTACTCGTAGTTCGGATAGACGATCGCCCAGCGCTTCTTGGCGAGCTTGGCGGCATCGGGGATGAGCATCGCCGTCTGCATGTAGGTCGAGGTGCGCAGGCGGAACGTGTAGGCGTTGCCGGCATCCCACACGATCTTGTCGGTGAGCGGCTCGGCCGCGATGAACAGCGTCTTGCGCTGCTTGGCGAAGTCGGCGACGGCGAGGCCCACGTTCGAAGGGAAGGTGCCGATCAGGAAGGAAACATTCTCGCGGCTCAGCAGCTCCTCGGCGGCGCGCACGGCGTCGGCGGGGTTGCCGTTGTCGTCGCGGCTCACGATCTCGATCTTGCGGCCGAGCACGCCTCCCGCCGCGTTGACCTCCTCCACAGCCAGCTCCCAGCCCTTCTTGTAGGGCTCGAGGAAGGCGGCGAAGATCTTGTAGCTGTTCAATTCTCCGATCTTGATCGGACCCTGCGCGCTGGCGGGCGCGACCGACGACAGGGCGACCAGCGCGGCGGCGCCGGCCAGCAGACGATTACGGGTGAGCATGAAATCCCCCTCCTTGAATGCAGAAACTCTGAGCCGACACTAGCATCTCATCACGATGCGAAAGAAGAGCGGGCCTGGATACCCCAGTGACCATCCTGGTCGGTCACGATGTAAATTGTCTCGAACCGGCCGATCAGCGACCCGTCCTTCTTCCAGCGGCTGAACTTCACCTTGAGATGGACCTTCGTGTCGCCGACATGGATCGGCGTCCGCTCGTCCCATTTGCTGTGGTCCCAGCCGTCAACGGCGCGGGCGACGAAATCCTCGAGCTTGTAGTCACCGTGGTCGGGCCAGACGACGACCTTGCCGCCCGCCAGCCGCACATGCGGAAAATTGCAGGCTGCATTGACGCCCGGCTCGTCGCCGCGATTGAGGGCGGCCATATAGTCGTCGAGCACACGTATCGCGGTCGCCAGAGGGTCGCTCATCGTTGCCCGTCTCCCAGCTTGATGCCCTCGACCGTGAGGCCGCCCACCCGCGCATGCGGCCGGCCACCCATGGCCGCGGCGACGATGAACACGATCTCGTCAGGTCGCGGCCCGTCGGGCACGCAGAACTCGATCGTGTCGAAATGGCTGCGCACATAGGCCGCCGTCACGTGATGCAGCGGGATGTCGATGCGCACGCCGGCCGCGCCCACCTTCACTGTCGAGGGCACGATCGACTTGGCGCCGCCCATGGCGTGGCGGATGCCGAAGCCCGAGGGCTGATGCCACAGCGCGGCATGCTCGAGCTCGCCCGCGACACCCACGATCACGCCCTTGCCGTAGGATTCGAGCTCCGAGCCCTTGGCGTCCAGAGCCTTCATCACCCGCTCGGTGAGATCGACCGCCAAAGGTTCCAGCGCCTTCATCATCGGTTGGATATCCTCGACATAGCGGCCCGCATAGGGATTGGCGATCACACCGCCGACGACCGCTTTCAGCCCCGGCTTGGCGAGGACAGAGCCGCCGTCGTGACGCGTCTCCTCGACGAGGGAGACGTATTTGCGGATTTTGACGAGATCACTCATTTGGCGCGCTTTTCTCCAGCCTGCAGATGACGCCTGATATCCATGCGCTGATGCAGGATACGCACCATGAATACCGTCTTGGCAGCCACGCGATAGAACAGCATGTGGGAACCGACCAGGTGCTTGCGGTAGCCGCGCCGTACTTCGTTGCACAGTCGACCTATCTTCGGATCGGCCATGACCTCGTCGACGGCAGCCTCGATCAATCCGATATAGATGGCAGCCTGTCCGCTTCCCCATTGCTCGACGCTGTAGTTCCATATTTCACGAACGTCATTCTTTGCCCGATGAGAGAAGGCAATCCGCATCGCGACGCTCTATCGCTTACGCCTCGGCTTGCGTTTGCTGGCCAGGAACCCCTTGAAATCAAAGGGGCCGGCGTCGCCGCTCGCCTCGCCTTCGTCCAGAGCCGATCGCAGAGCCGCCAGCTTCGCTTCCTCTTCCTCGAGTAGCCTCAAGCCTGCGCGAACGACATCGCTCGCCGAGCCGTACCGCCCCTCCTCCACCTTGGCATCGATGAAGGACACAAAATGATCTCCAAGACTGAAGGATGTGTTCTTGCTCATGACTACCTCCGGCCCGAGAATACCAATTCCTGGTACTCAAGGGAAACCGCAGCCTCGGTTTCGAGCCACCATTGCCCCTTCAATGAAAGTGCGGTGCCATCGATCAGGCCGCGCAGTTGCAGACGCCGCGCTTGATTTGCACCGCACATCAGCGCCTGCCTGACAATCTCCGCCGGCAGCGCGCCCACCTTCGTCGTCACCAGAAGCTCGCCGAGGTCGCTGTCGGGATCGAGATCGCGTGCCGCCTGGCGTTCGATGGCGGGGTGGTCGGCATCGACCGCATTGGCGATGACGGTTGCGGCAGCATCGGCAGCGGCAGCATTCGCGGCCAGCACCGTCACGGCATCGGCGATGCCGCGCGAGAAGGATCGGCCGCCCCAGCCAGAGGTGGCGATGCCGCGCACCGGCCGGTCGTGGGTCAAGGTCACCGCGCCATCGAGGGCGGAGACGAAGATGCCGGCGCGCAGGCTGTGGCCGGGCGCGAGATGGAAGGCGATGTCGCCGCCGTTGTTGACATAGGCCTTGTCGAGCGTGCGGCCCCGCATCAGCGCTTCCAGCATCTCGTCGGCGACACTGCCCGCCACGGCCGCCATCGGCGTGATGTAGATGTCGCGATAGGGCCACACCGCCGCGGCCATGCGGCGCGCGACGGGGCCTTGCAGCAGCGGATAGGCGTCGCCGACGGGACGGCGCAGCAGCGGAAGCTCGGCCACGAGCGTCGGCAGGACGTCACCGAAACGGTCGACGGCCTGCTCGTAGGCGCGCGCGATCTCGCTCTCAGCGCCGAAGGCCTCGACGATCAGGTCGATGGGGCCGTGCTGCAGATGCAAGCGGCCGTCGGGGAGAGAGGCCGCGATCATCCGAGCCGCACCTTCTGGGTACGCAGCACCTCTTCCAGCGTGACGGCGCGCGAGGCGTAGCCGCCCAGCGCGGCATAGTCGTCGGCGCGCAGGGTGAACTCGATCGGGGCCACCAGGGCGGGCGTCGGCACATAGCCGAAGGAATTGAGCGGCATGCGCGCCACATCGACCATCAGGGTGATGCCGCCGCCCGGCCAGACATAGGCCGGCGCACCGCCCAGCGTCACCTTGGTGAGGGTGTCGCGAACGGAGCGTGTGAGACGCACGGGATTTTCCGTGACGCCGGCACGCAGCGAGCCGCCGGCGCCGGCCATGAAGAGCACGGTGCAAAGCGCCGGCTCGCAGTTCTCGGCGATGCGCTCGACGACGGCCCGCACCGGCGCCGGCATCTCGGCGGCCTGGGGCTTGAGGTCCTGGTCGAGCTCGAACCAGGCCGAATGCTCGCCGGTCGTCGACACCATCAGCAGCTTGAGGCCGGGCCAGGCGGTCTTGGGATCGATACGGTCGATGATCTCCAGCGGATCGGCGACGTCGGTGCCGCCCCAGCCCAGACCCGGCTCGGCCACCTGGAAGTAGCGGCCGGGTGTCGAACGGCGGCCGCGGACGCGGATGCCGGCGGGCTTCATGTCGAGGAAGCGGCCGCCCTGGTGCTCGCTCAGCACGCCGGTGATGTGATCGTCGACCACGATCACCTCGTCGACATGGTCCTTCCATTGCGGCGCGAACATGCCGATGGCGGCCGAGCCGCAGCCCACGCGCATCCGCTCCTCGCGCAGGCCGTTGACGACCGGCGGCTGCTCCGACTGCACCACGACCGTGGCGCCGCCGTCGATGGTGAGCTCGACGGCTTCGCGGTTGCAGAGCGCCAGAAGCGCGTCGCAGGTGACGACGCCCTCCTTCTTGCTGCCGCCGGTGAGGTGATGCACGCCGCCCAGCGACAGCATCTGCGAGCCGTATTCCGCCGTGGTGACATGACCCACGACCTCGCCCTTCACGCGCACCGACGCCTGCTCCGGCCCGAGATAGCGGTCGGTGTCGATCTTCACCTTGACGCCGCAGTAGCTGAAGATGCCCTCGGTCACGACCGTGACCATGTCGATACCGTCGTGCTTCGACGAGACGATGAAGGGCGCGGGTTTGTAGTCGGGATAGGTGGTGGTGGCGCCGATGCCGGTGACGAACGCGCCCTCGCCCTTGCCCAGCGCGCCAGTCCATTCCGCGCCGCCCTCCACGAAGGCGACCCGCGGGAGATCGGGCTTGGCCAGCAGCACCAGCGGATCGACGCGGACCAGCTTGCCGTCCTCGTTGGCGTAGCGGTCGCAGGCGCCGGCGCGGCCGGGCCGGATGCGGCACAGCACCGGGCAGGCATCACAGCGCACGATGCCCGAGTCGCGCTCGGTCTGGGAGAGCGAGATGTCGTCGCTCATCGCGCTTTCCCCTGCGCCAGGATTGCCTCGCGCAGGCGGTGCGGCAGCAGCGGCACGCGCGTCGCCCGCACACCCGTGGCGTGGTGCACCGCGCCCAGGATGGCCGGCGCGGTCGGCACCAGGCCCGGCTCGCCGACGCCCTTGGCGCCGGACGGCCCCAGCGGCTCGCGATCCTCGATCAGGATGCACTCGATCTCGGGCACGTCGCCGATGGTCGGGATGAGATAGTCGTGCAAATTCTCGGTGCGGCCCGGCAGATATTCTTCCATCAGCGCGAGGCCAAGGCCCTGCGCGATGCCGCCTTCGATCTGGCCCTCGACCAGGGTGGGGTTGATCGCCTTGCCGACATCGTGGGCGGCCACGATCCGCAGCACCTTCACTGTGCCCAGCTCGATATCGACCTCGACGGTGGCGATCTGGGCGGCAAAGGCATAGGTCGCATAAGGGACGCCCTGGCCGTTGGCATCGAGCGGCGTGGTCGGCGGATCGAACACGCCTTCGCCGTCGAGCGGACCGGTCGTGGCGAGATCGATGCCGCGGACCGTGCCACCGTCGCGCACGGCAAGCGTCGTGCCCTCCAGCGACAAGACGGCATCGGCACCCGCGTTGGCCAAACGCAAGATCTGTCGGCGCAGGTCGCGCCCGGCAAGCTCGGCGGCCCTGCCGGACACAAAGGTCTGACGCGACGCCGAGGTCTTGCCGGCGTCGGCGGTGAGATCGGTGTCGCCCGCAACGAGCACGAACTGCGCTGCCGGCAGGCCGAGCGCATCGGCGGCGATCTGGGTCATGATGGTGTTGCTGCCCTGACCGATATCGACCGCGCCGTTGTAGAGCGTGAGCGTGCCGTCCTGGGCAAGGCCCACACGCATGCGCGACGGATTCGACATCGAGGTGTTGCCGATGCCGTACCACATGCAGCCGACGCCGACGCCCCGACGCTTCGGGCCCTCGGCGCGATTGAAGGCGGCGACATCGTCGAGCGCCTTCCGCCAGTGCGGGCGCAGCGCCTCGAGGCACTGGGCGAGGCCGGCGGAGTGTTCGAGCTTCTGGCCCGTTGCCGTGGTGTCGCCGGCACGCAACGCGTTGCAGTGACGGAACTCCAGGCGATCGATACCGAGCTTGTCGGCCAGCGCGTCCATCATCGCCTCGTGGGCGATGGCCGCTTGCGGCACGCCGAAGCCGCGGAAGGCGCCGGCTGGCGGACCGTTGGTGAAGAAGGCCTCGCCCCACGTCCGCACATTCGGCACGAAGTAAGGACCCATGGCATGCACGGGGACACGGTTGGCAACCGTCGGACCCCACGAGGCATAGGCGCCGGTGTCGAAGCTCGCCGTCACATCGCAGGCCAGAAGCTTGCCAGCGGCATCGCAGCCGAACTTCGCGGTCACGCGCGCAGGATGGCGCTTGGTCGAGGCCGCCATGCTCTCCGGCCGCGTATAGACCAGTGCCACAGGACGGCCGAGCTTCCAGGCCGCGAGCGCGATCAGCGGCTGGACGGAAAGGTCGAGCTTGCCGCCGAAGCCGCCGCCGCAGGCCGTCGGCACGATACGCACCGCTGCACGGTCGAGCCGCATGACATTGGCGATCTCGTCGCGGTCCATGTAGGGCGTCTGGGTCGTGGCGAAGATCTCGATGCGATCGCCGACGCGCCGCGCCCAGCCGGCCTCGGGCTCGATATAGGCATGCTCGACGAAGGCCGTCTCGAACGTGCCTTGGGCCAGCGCGGCGCATTGCCCGAAGGCGCGTTCGGTGTCGCCATGCCTCACACCGCCGTTCAACAGCAGGTTGCCCGGCTTGTCGGCTTGCACGAGCGGCGCTCCCAGCGTCGTGGCGGCATCGATGCCGAACAGCGGCGGCAGTTCCTGCCAGACGATCGGCAGGTCGCGGTCTGGAATGGCCAGCACGGCGTCGCGCGTGCCGACCAGCGCCAGCACCGCCTCGCCGCGATAGCGCGCGATGCCGTCGGCCAGCACCGGCTGATCCTTGACGTCGGGATAGATGCCGTAGCCGTTGAAGGGAACGTCGGCGGCGGTCAGCACCGCAGCGAGACGTGAACGCAGCGGCGCGAGGTCGCCCAACGCGAAGCGCGCGCTGGCATGCGGCGAGCGCACGACGCGGATCCACAGCGCATCGGTCGGCACAGAGTCGGCACCGAAGCGGTCGCTACCCGTCACCTTGGCCACGCCGTCGACCCGCGCGATGCGGGCACCTACCGCTTCACCCGATGGCGGCACGATCTCCATGGCCAGATTGGCCACATCCATCACGGCATCGACGATTTTCGTATAGCCGGTGCAACGGCAGAGCACGCCTCCCAGCACGTCCTCGACCTCGGCGCGACTGGGCGCTGTGTTGGCCCGCAACAGCTCCTGCGCCGCCATCAGCATGCCGGGCGTGCAGATGCCGCACTGCGCCGCGCCATGCGCGAGGAAGGAGCCTTGCAGGGAAGCGAGCGTGCCATCCTTCTGCAGCAGGCCCTCGACCGTCTCGACGCTGCGGCCCTCCATCTGGCCCATGGCCACGAGGCAGGCACAGACCTGGGCACCGTCGAGGAGCACAGTGCAGGCGCCGCAGTCGCCGGCATCGCAGCCGACCTTTGTGCCGACGAGGCCCAGCGTATCGCGCAAGGCTGCTGCAAGCCGCGTCACCGGCGGCCCGGCGAATTCGGCAGCCGTTCCATTCAGGGTGAAAGCGACCTTCATGGCACGAACCCGCTCAGCAGCCGGCGCAACAGGGTGAGCACCACATCGCATCGATAGGCGGCGCTGCCGCGGATATCGTCGATCGGTGCCAGCGTTGCGAGATGATGGGGCTCGATGCGGCTCGCGAGGGTCTCGTCGAGCCGCGTGCCGGCAAGAGCTGCTTCGAGTGCCGGCATCCGCTGAGCCACCGCCGAGCAGGCGCCGACGGCAACGCGTGCCCCAGCGATGCGGCCTTCTTCGATCTCGAGCGTCGCTGCGACCATGGCGATGGAGATCACCAGATAGCGGCGGGCTCCCAGCTTCAGGAACGCACTGCGCGCCTCGTGAGCAGGCTTCGGAATATGGATGGCGACCAGAAGTTCATCGGGCGCGAGCAGGGTGCGGCGGTTGCCGACGATGAAGGTGGCGAGCGGAACGCGGCGCGTTCCCCGCAGGCTCGCCAGCTCGATCTCCGAATCGAGCGCCAGCAGCGGCGGCACGCCGTCGGCAGCCGGCGAAGCGTTGCAGAGATTGCCCGCGAGCGTGCCGGCGTTCTGGATCTGTCGTCCGCCGACCTCGCGCGCCGCCTGCTTCAATCCATCGAACAAGGGAGGCAGGTCGGCCGCGATCAGCTCGCTCCACGTGGCGGTGGCGCCGAGACGCCAGCCCTGCGGCGTCGGATCGATGCCGCGCAACCCTGCGATGCCGCCGATGTCGAGGATATCGTCCTCGATCGCCCGGCCCACGCGCGCCGGATAGAAATCGGTGCCGCCCGCCAACACGGTGCGGGGTCGGGCCAGGGAGCGGAGCGCGTCTTCGAGATACGCGGGGCGAAGATAGTCGGCCATATCGTTCGTATACGTACGATGTTGGCCGAGTGTAGGCGATTCGAAACGGCGAGTCTCAGGCGATCTTGGAGAGGAGCTCCAGAAGCTGGCGCTGCTCGGCGACGGCGAGCGGCTTCAGCGTCTCGCGCGTCACGGCGGGGCCGTTCAGCAGCAGCTTGGCCACCGTGCGCTGTCCCTCGACGGTGAGGCTGATCAACGTACGGCGCGCATCACCCGGGTCGGGACGCGAGTCCACGAGCTTGCGGCCCTTCAGGCGGCGCACCACGCCCTGCATCGTGGCCTTGTCCATGCCGACCAGACGGCCGAGCCGGTTCTGCGACAGCTCGCTGTACTCGTGGAGCTTCGCCAAGCTCGAATATTGTGTCGGCGTGATCTTGGGATCGCCGATGGTGGACTGGAAGATGGCGCTCGCGCGCTGATGGGCGCGACGCAGGAGATAGCCGACCTGATCTTCGATGCGATAGGGCCGCAGCGATGCACTGGGCGGTGCTTTTATCTCTTGCTGCTTCTTCGCAACGTTGCGCATCGCCCCTCGCCTATCGACGCTCCTCGCTACACCGGCGGCGAACGTCGCACAACGACGACATTGATTGTCGTTATCAAAATGACTCGGGGATGTTGCAACCTCGTGCGACGTAGCGCGCCACGACGGCCCGTCACTGCAACTTCAGAGAGTCTGAATCTTCACCGCCAGCTCGGCAGCGGCGAGATCTTCGAGCGCCGCGCCTACCGACTTGAAAAGCGTGATCGATGTCGCATCGCCCGGCAGGCGGCCGGATTGCTGGCCGCGCGCCAGCTCGAACAGATCGGCGATCACATCGTCCTCGTCGATCGTACCGTTGAAGAGAGGCATGACGATGTCGCCGCCCTCCTTCAGCGCGCCAGCCCTGGTATCGACATAGACTCTCGCGCGCCACACCGCACGATCGTCGCTCTCCCGCATCACGGGCGTGTAGGCACCGACAAGATCGAGATGCTGACCTTCATGCAGCCAGTCGCCTTCGACCAACGGTTCCGTCGACAGGGTGGCGCAGGAGACGATGTCGGCCGAGGCGACGGCCTGCCGGCGGTCGGCGACGGCACGCACCCGGATCGGCCTGCCCAGCGCTGATGGCAGGGAAGCGGCGAGCTCGGCCGCCAGACGCTCGGCCTGCTCCGGTCGGCGGCCCCAGATGGCAACCTCGCGGATCGGACGGACCTTGGCGTGGACACGGATAAGGTGAGGGGCGAGCGCGCCGGTGCCGATCATCAGCAGGTGGCTCGAATCGGGGCGCGAGAGATAACGCGAGGCGAGACCCGAGGCGCAGGCGGTGCGCCGCTTGGTGAGCATCGTGCCGTCGAGCAGGGCCTGGGCCTGGCCGGTGCTGCCGTCGAGCAGCAGGTATTGGCCGTAGATCGACGGCAGCGCCCGCTTGCCGTTGTCGGGGAACACCGTGACGACCTTCACACCGACACGGCCCGTCGCTTCGGCCCCTTGCCCAGCCGTCCAGGCCGGCATCAGCAGCAGCATGGCGTCGGCGGAGCCGGCGCCGAGCGGCGCGCGGATCGGATGGTGATGGCGCGTCGGCATCTCGCAGCCGGCGCGGAACAGCGCGTCGAGACGATCGATCAGCGCGACGTCGTCGAGCGCTGCATCAACCTCGTCGGCCGACAATATTCTCAAGCAAACGGGCCGCGCGTGCCGGACTGCACGAGGTCGGGCGACACCAGCGCGCTCTGGCGCTCGATCGCCCTCTGCTCGCGCGGTGCCGGCTCGGCTGCAGCCCCGGCAGGCCGCTGAAGCGCCGCCGCCGCGCGCAGGCGCACCACCTCGCGTTCGAGGCGGGCAGCCTCCTTGGCGTGCTCACGGGCGCGGCGGCGATGATGGCGGGCCACCCACCAGCCGATGCTGGCGCCGGACAGGACGCCGAGCATCAGCAGGCCGATCACCAGCAGATAGAGCGGCATCACCAGGATATGCGGCAGCGGCCATATCGTGAGCTGCACCGGCTGGCCGTTGCTGACGGCGATCAGCACGGCCATCAGGACGAACAGCACGAACAGGAAGCGGGAGAGGATTTTCATACCGCCGGCAGCATGGCACAGCGGCACGTCGGGAAGCGAGCGAGGGGACGCGAGGGAGCGCTACTTCTTGTCGCTTGGCTTCGGGTCCGCCTTCTCGTCGGCAGGCACCAGGCCGGCGGCGCGCTGGGCTTCCTTGTTCAGCCGATCGCGCAGATCCTTGCCAGTCTTGAAATAAGGCACGCGCTTGGAGGCGACGGCGACCTGCTCGCCGGTACGCGGGTTGCGACCGGTGCGGGGGTCGCGCTTCTTGACCGAAAAGGCGCCGAAGCCGCGCAATTCGACACGATCGCCGACCGCCAGGGCCTTGGAGATTTCATCAAAGACCGTGGCGACGATCCGCTCGACATCCCTTTGATAGAGATGGGGATTACGGGCCGCCAGGCGGGCGATCAGCTCCGACTTGGTCATCGTCCTTAAGAATATAGTAAAAATAGCTCACTTTCAACCCTAAGCCCTTGAAACGCAACGAAAAAGGCCGGCCCTTGCGGGCCGGCCTCCACGAAACGCCACGATTGGGCGGCGTTATTTGTTCTCTTCGTCCTTCTTCTGGGCCCGGCTGAGCGCCGCTCCCAGGATGTCGCCCAAGCTGGCCCCCGAGTCGGACGAGCCGAAGTCGGCCATCGCCTTCTTCTCCTCGTCGAGCTCGCGCGCCTTGACCGACAGCACGACCCGGCGCGAGGCCTTGTCGATGTTGGTGATCTTGGCGTCGAGCTTGTCGCCGATGGCGTAACGGTCGGGACGCTGCTCGGAGCGGTCGCGGCTGAGCTCGGACTTGCGGATGAAGCCCGGGATGCCGTCCTGCACCGTGACGTCGATGCCGTTGTCCTGGATGCCGGCCA
>CANIRG010000061.1 GCA_947469635.1 Rhodospirillales bacterium
CCACTCGTCAACACTCGGCGGCAACAAAAAGCCGGTGCCGCGGTCAACCTGCCGGAAGTTGCTCATCTACGCTGCGCTCTCGTTGCTTGATCGAAGCGCGATTCTAACAAAAACTACCTGAGGACGCTAAGTCCGACAGGCTGCTAGGCAAGATCAACTTCTATGCCGGCTCGCTCGACGACGCGTCACTGTTCAAGCCCACCATCGCGATCTTCGTCCGCTCCCGTCCACCCTGGGACGATTCCTCGCGCGCGCTTGTCTGCTACGACACGTTGCCGGGGTAGGCGGCTTGTTCCCGGGGACTGCCTGGCTATGTTACCGGCTATAAGCGACTGTCTGATATGGCCGATACGTCGCAGCAGCGGGCCTTGAAGAATTACCGTGGACGGTTGCGCCAGCGGGGGATGTCGCGATTCGAGGTGATCGGCCTCGACGACGACCGCGAACTGATCCGTTCGCTCGCCAAGCGTCTTGCGGAAAAGGGACCCGAAGCCTCTTGGATTCGTGCTGCGGTCACTCAGACCATCGAGACCAAGCCATCCAAGAAGGGCGGCATACTCGCAGCCCTGCGCCGTTCGCCCCTGGTCGGCGCGGATCTCAAGATCACGCGTCCGATGGTGCGCGAGCGTAAGCTCGACCTGTAACTCGCTATCTGCTCGATACCAACATCGTGAGCAATGTCACGAAGCCGGCGCCGTCGCAGGCGCTCATGGGATGGATGGAAGCCCAGGCCGACGAAGATCTGTTATCTCGAGTTTGACCGTCGCTGAAGTTCGCCGAGGCGTTCTCGAAATGCCCGTTGGACCAAAGCGCCGTGATCTTGAGCGCTGGTTCGCCGGCTCCGAAGGGCCGCAGGCGCTGTTCGTCGGCCGTGTCCTTGCCTTTGACGAAGCAGCGGCGCTCATCTGGGCGCGGTTTATGGCGGAAGGAACCGCAATCGGCCGGCCACGCAGCGCAGTCGATTTGATAGTCGCCGCCGTGGCTGAGGCAAATGATTGTGTCGTGGTGACCGACAACGAGAGGGATTTCGTCGGGCTCCCGATCCTCAATCCAATGCGATGCGGCTCTTGCCCTGAGCCGCTGGCGTGAGCCAGCGCGCGTCAATTTCCCGACGGTTGGGCCGGGCGCCAGCGCAGCAGGTAGGCCTGGATGCGACGGACGATGGACGACAGGATCACGCCCACGATGGCGAGCACGAAGACCGCGACCATCATGCCGGCGGCCTCGCCGCGGGCGCCGGCCTCGATGATCATGCGGCCGATGCCGTGCTCGGCGCCGATGAACTCGCCCACGATCACGCCGATCAGCGAGAAGGAGATGGCCGGCGACAGCGAGGCGAACAGCCACGCCATGGTCGAGGGCACGATGACCGTGCGCGTCACCTGCCAATCGCCGGCGCCCAGCAGGCGGGCGGCGTTGATATGGTCGCGGTCGACCGAGCGCGCGCCCTCGAAGGTGTTGAAGAACACCAGGAACACCACGACCAGCCAGGCGGTCACGATCTTCGAGGCATCGCCGATGCCGAAGGCCAGGATGATGATGGGGGCCAGCGCAATGCGCGGGATCGAGTTGAAGGCGGTGATGTAGGGATAGAAGATCTCGCTCAGCCGGTCGGATCGGCCGAGCAGGAGGCCGAGCGCAAAGCCCGAGCTCACGCCGGTCGCGAACCCCCACAGCGTGTTCTTCAGCGTGACGTAGGTGGCGATCCAGAGATTGTTCTCCGACCGCGCCATGCAGCGCGCGAAGCCGCCCGCCACGCCCCAGGTCCATTGGTCGTCGGAGGACACCAGGCAGCTCATGCGCAGGAAGTGCTTGAAGATCATCGACGGCTTGGAGACGAAGTAGGGATCGAGCAAATCGGGCACCAGCCACGGCACCGCCGTCTGCAGGCCCCAGCCCCATTCCCAGATGGCGAGCGCGGTGAGGCCGATGGCGACCTGCCACCCCAGTGTGGAAAGGCGCCTCACTCGCTGCGACCTTTCACGAATTCCTCGCCCAGCGAATGCCAGACCTTGGAGAAGAGCTCGGCGTATTCGGGTGTTTCGCGGAGCGTCACGGCGTTACGCGGCCGCGGGAAGTTCACGCGGAAATCCTGCTTCACGCGACCCGGCCGGGCCGACATCAGGATGATGCGGTCGGCCAGCGTCAGCGCCTCGCCGAGGTCGTGGGTCACGAACAGCACCGTCTGGCGCGTGTTCTCCCACAGGTCGAGCAGGACGGAGTGCATATCGAGCTTGGTGTGCGTGTCGAGCGCACCGAACGGCTCGTCCATCAGCAGGATCTCGGGCTCGGCGATCAGCGTGCGCATCAGCGACACGCGCTGGCGCATGCCGCCCGACAGCGACGAAGGATAGAAGCGACCGAAGCCGTCGAGCCCGGCCTGGTGGATGGCGCGTTCCACTCGAGCGCGGCGTTGGTCGGTCGGCACGCCCGCCAGCTCGAGCGAATAGCCGATATTGTCGGCGACGGTGCGCCAGGGAAACAGCGTGTCCTTCTGGAACACATAGCCGACATGGCGGATCGGGCGGCCGTGCACCACGGGCTCGCCATCGACGCGGATGGTGCCGCCGTTCGATGCGATCAGCGTCGCCACCATGTTGAGGATCGTGCTCTTGCCGCAGCCCGAGGGGCCGAGCAGCGCCACGAACTCACCGTCGTTGATTCGGAATGAGGCGTCATCGACCGCGACCACCTCGCCGCCGCCCTGATGGGCGGGGGCGGCGAAGGTCTTGCGGAGCGCGTCGATCTCGATGCGGCAGCGCGTCGCCATCTCAGGCGGGGTACTTGGCTTGCGCCGTCTTGAGGAACCTGTCGGCGACCGCATCCTCGAGCTTGATCGGCTGCTTGATGCCGGTGAACTCGCTGTACCAGACCTTCTCGCCGCGCGCGTAGGACTCCGCGGTGATCAGGCCGTTCCAGTCGGCGACGTCCTTCAGCTCGCCGATCTCCAGCAGGTTGGCGTCCCGCGAGGTCGAGCCCACGAAGCGCTCGATGACGCCCAGGATCTCCTCGGGGCTGCTCTTCTTGATCCACTGCATCGAGCGCCACATGGCGTTGGTGAAGGCCTGCACCTTCTCCGGCTCCTTCTCGATGGTCGAGGTGAGGCAGAAGTTGACGTTCACCGGCACCGGGCCGCCGACCACCGGGTCCCAGGTCTTGGCGTCGGACGGCGAGTAGATCACCTTGCCCCAGCCCTGCTTGTCGGCCTCGGTCACCACCGAGATGGCGCTCGACAGAACGTCGATCTGCTTGGTCTTGAGCGTGCCCAGCATGGTGTCGACGTTGCCAACGCCCAGCCACGTCACCTTGTCGGCGAGCTCGAGCTTTTCCATGAAGTAGTGCGACCACAGATGCGACGTGCCGCCGATCGAGGAGACGCCGAAGATCGCCCTCTTGCCGTCGGGCCGCTTCCAGGCGGCGGCCTTCTGCACCGTGTCGATGCCCTGGTCGTAGAGATCCTTGCGGATGGTGAAGCGCACGCCCGGCGCGCGCTGGTCGACGGTGTTGAGCGCGCGCGACGGGCGGCTGTTCTTGTTGAGCTGCAGCACATGCAGGATGTCGGCGATGGCGAAGTCGGCCTGGCGCGAGGCCATGATCTCGCGCGTCTTCACCCCGTTGCCGCCCTGGATCAGCTTGAACTCGTAGCCCTCGTCCTTGAAGAAGCCCTTCTCCTGGGCGACGAACTGCACCTCGTAGGTCGGCACCGCGACGGGATAGACGCTCGATCCGGTCTTGGCCTGGGCGCGTGCGCCGGTGGCGCCATAGGCGACTGCGGCGGTGCCGGCAAAGACGATCTCGCGACGCTTGATCAGGAATGCCATCTCGTCCTCCTCCTTCTTCTACAACCTCATCCTGAGGAGGCCGCGCAGCGGCCGTCTCGAAGGATGGGCCACAGGCCTCGTCGGTCGCCCACCCTTCGAGACGCATCGCTTCGCGATGCTCCTCAGGGTGAGGTGGTGGTGGGGCTCGCGGTGCTAGTGTTGGTTCACGCTAAGCTCTAAGCCGCCGGATAGAGCCACGGCGTGCTCGCGCGCGCCTTGGCCTGATGGGCGGCGATCTCGGCCTCGCGGGTCAGCGTCAGCGCGACCTCGTTAAGTCCCTGGAGCAGCGCGTCGCGGCGGATGCCGTCGACGTGGAAGGTGATGCGCCGGCCGCTCGGCGTCACGACCTCGCGTTTCTGCAGGTCGACGCTGAGCCGCGGCTCGTGGTTGCTGCCCGGCCGCGTCGCGGCCTCGAGCTCGTTGGCGATCGCCTCGACCTCGGCGCGCGGGAGCTGGATCGGCAGCACGCCGTTCTGGAAGCAGTTGTTGAAGAAGATCGGCCCGAAGGACGGTGCGATGACGCAGCGCACGCCCATGCCCATCATCGCCCACACCGCGCCCTCGCGGCTGCTGCCGCAGGCGAAGTTGTCGCCGGCCACGACGATCTGGGCGCCGCGATAGGCGGGCTGGTGCAGGAAGAACTCGGGGTTCTCGCTGCCGTCGGGCAGGTAGCGCCACGGCTCGAAGGCATAGGCGCCGAGCTCGGCCTGCGGCACGTCGCGCAGCCGATGGATGGGGATGATGATGTCGGTGTTGACGTTCTGGCGCATCAGCGGCGCGGCGCGCGCGTCGAGAACGGTGAAGGCGTCCATGGTCGGTCTCCGCTCAGATCGAACGAACGTCGGCGATGCGGCCGGCGATGGCGGCGGCCGCGGTCATTGCCGGGCTCGCGAGATGGGTGCGGCCGCCCGGGCCCTGGCGGCCGACGAAGTTGCGGTTGGAGGTCGAGACGCTCCTCTGGCCGGGCGCGATCGTGTCGCCGTTCACCGCCAGGCACATCGAGCAGCCGGGCTCGCGCCATTCGAAGCCGGCGTCGAGGAAGATGCGGTCGAGCCCTTCGGCTTCGGCCTGGCGCTTGACGTTCTCCGAGCCGGGCACGACCCAGGCGCGGACATGGCTCGCCACCTTGCGGCCCTTGGCCACCTCGGCCGCGGCGCGCAGGTCGGAAAGCCGGCCGTTGGTGCAGGAGCCGATGAAGGCCCAGTCGATCCTGGTCTGGTCGAGCCGCGCGCCGGCCACGAGGCCCATGTAGTCGAGCGCCGCCTGCATCGACTTCTGCTTGTCGGGATCGCCGGCATCGGCCGGATCGGGGATCGTGTCGGTGACGGCGATGACATGCTCGGGACTGGTGCCCCAGGTCACCTGCGGCACGATCCTGCTCATGTCGACCTTCACCTCGACGTCGAACACGGCGTCGGAGTCGCTGGGGAGCGAGCGCCAGTCGGCGACGGCCTGGTCCCACAGCGCACTGGTCGGCGCGTAGGGGCGGCCCTTGAGGAAGGCGAAGGTCTTCTCGTCGGGCGCCACCATGCCGATCTTGGCGCCGAGCTCGATCGAGAGGTTGCACATGGTGAGGCGGCCCTCGATCTCGAGCGCGCGCACGGCGCTGCCGGCATACTCCACGGCAAAGCCGGTGCCGCCGGCGGTGCCGATCTGGCCGATCAGGAAGAGGATCATGTCCTTGGGCGTGACGCCGGGATTGCGCGTGCCTTCGAAGGTCGCGCGCATGCGCTTGGGCTTGCGCTGGACCAGTGACTGCGTGGCCAGCACATGGATGACCTCGGTGGCGCCAACGCCGAAGGCGATCGCCCCCACGCCACCGTGCGTGCAGGTATGGCTGTCACCGCATACCAGCAGCGTGCCGGGCAGGCTGATGCCCTGCTCAGGGCCCATGACATGGACGATGCCCTGACCGGGTTCGCCCAGGTCGAACAGCTTGATGCCCCAGCGCTTGGCCTCGTCGCGCATGTGATAGAGGCGCGCCGCATGCGGCTTCAGCGTCTCATGCGTGCGGCCGGGCTCGGTCGAGATGACGTGGTCGAAGGTGGCGAAGGTGAGGTCGGGATTGCGGACGCTGTAGCCCGCGTCCCTGATCATCTGCAGCCCACGGCCGCCGCCGTCGTGCATCAGGTGGCGGCTGATGTGCAGCAGCGCGTAGTCGTCGCCCAGATCGGCGATGACATGGCGCGCCCAGATCTTGTCGAACAGGGTCTGTCCCGGCATTCGGTCGCTCCTCCCGTCAGCCGGCTAGCGCGGCTGTTCGGACCGACACACCACCATCTTTCAGCGGCGGGGACAACAGGACCAGATGCGAAAGCGTCACTCGCGCAGCGAACCATCGACTTCCTCCCTGCGCGAAGCACGGTGAGGTGCCTTCGTCATACGAGGGCGGAGGGGTCAGGAGCGCCAAATGGAGCCGCTGACCCCTCCGTCAGCGTAAGACGCTGACACCTCTTCGCGCTTCGCGCAGGGAGGAAGGTGACTTCCTTCGCGAAAGCCTCGGACGCGAGGCATTCAGACGAATGTGTGAATACGATAGCCCCTCGCATGACGAGGGCATCTCCCCCTTCGCGGAATCCGCGAAGGGGAGGAAGGCTAGTTAGGCGTCGGTCTTGCCCCAGCCCTTCGCCTCGGCTTCGAAGAAGGAGGCGAAGACCTTGCGGATGGTGCTTTCGCCGATGTCGCGGGTGATGAAGACGATGCGGCTCTTGCGGTCGTCGCCCTCGGGCCAGGCTTCGAGCGTGGCCGGCGGATGGAAGACGTGCTGCACGCCATGCACGACCACCGGCTTGTCGGTGTCCTTGACGTTCAGGATGCCCTTCATGCGCAGCAGGTCGGGGCCGCGATAGGTCACCAGCGCATCGAACGCCGCCGCCACCGTCGACCAGCTCATCGGCTCGTCGAAGGTCATGCAGAAGGAGCGGATGCGGTCGTCGTGGCGGTTGACGTTGTGCGGATCCTGGTCTGCGCCGGCACTCTCGTGGTCGTGGCCATGCTTGTGGCCGTGATCGTGGCCATGGTCGTGACCGTGATGATGGCCATGCCCGTGATCGTGGCTGCCTTCGTAGGCCTCGGCCTGCAGCCAGCGCTTCACGTCGGCACTCTTGGTCTCGGGATTGTAGAGGCCGGCATTGAGTATCTGGTTGGGGTCGATGTCGCCCGACGTGATCGAATGGAACGGCGCGCCGGGATTGAGATGGTGCAGCCGGTGCTTCAGCTCGGCGAGCTTCGGCCCGTCGGCGATGTCGGACTTGGTGAGCAGGATGCGGTCGGCGACGGCGGCCTGCTTCACGGCCTCCTCGTGGTTGTCGAGCGTCGAGGCGCCGTTCACGCCGTCGACCGTCGTCACCACGCCGTCGAGGCGGTAGCGCGAGGCCAGCAGCGGGTCGGTCATCAGCGTGTGCAGGATGGGCGCGGGGTCGGCCAGGCCCGTGGTCTCGACCACCATGCGCTTGAACTGGCTCACCTCGCCCTTGGCGCGCTTGAGGAACAGCTCGCTCATGGTGCGCACCAGGTCGCCGCGCACGGTGCAGCACAGGCAGCCCGAGTTCAGCGTCACCATGCCTTCGTCGTCGGATTTCTCGACGAGCAGATGGTCGAGCCCGATCTCGCCAAACTCATTGATGATCACCGCGGTGTCGGCCAGCTCCGGCCGGCGCAGCAGCTTGTTCAGGAGGGTGGTCTTGCCGCTGCCCAGGAAGCCGGTCAGCACGGTGACGGGGATGCGTTCCTCGGCGGCGCTCTGCGTATTGGTCATGGTCGTCCTTGCTGGCTACTGCGTCGCCCGCCAGAACCGCTCGACCCTCCTGAAGTCCTTCCAGGCCCGCTCCAGCCGGCGGCGTCGGCGCTTGTCGCCGGACTCCGCCTGCCTCGCGAGCTTGCGCAGCGGCCGGTCGACGTCTTCCGTCGGTTGGGCCGCGACGGCGATGTCGGCGATCATCTGGCCGGCCACCGCGCGATCGTTCAGGGCGCCGAGCGCGCTTTGCAGGCGCGTCGTCGCCTCGATATAGGCTTTCGCCGCGTCTGACGCAAAAGCCTGGGTGGCGAAGGCCGGCTGCAGGAAATCGGCGGCATAGCGCAGCTTCTTGATGGCGATGCGCAGGCGGTGCAGGCGGGCGCGGCCCAGCTTTTCGAGCCTGTGGCCGCGGTGCGTGACCTTGTGATGCCGCTGGTCGAGCACGGCGCGGCCGAAATCATCGAGACGATGCCCGGCCGCGGCTGGCGTCTGGCCGATGAAAGAGGCGAGCTGGTGATCGAACGCGGCGAAGCGTGCGCCGGAAAGGGCGGCACGGGCGCGTTCGAGATGACTGCGAGCCAGCCGCTTGCCGACCTTCTCGATTTCGGGTGGCAGGTCCTTGACCGTCTCGGTGAGGAAGACATGGAGGTCACGCGCCGGGCCGCAGGCGGCGGCCAGCCACTTGGCTTCGGCGGCAAGCGCGCGCACCTCGCGCTGGCCGGCTTCGTCATCCAGGACGGGGCGGAACATGGAAAAGGCCGCGCGCAGGCGGCGCAGCGCCACCCGCGTCTGGTGGACGCCGTCGGCATCACCGCTCGCCAGCACGAGGTCGCGGTGCTTCAGCAGGTCGTCGCGGCAGGTCGATGCGATCAGGCGCAGTGCCGCTTCGGACTCGGTCTCAGGGGCAAGTCCAGGAGGGGCCGTGCGGGCGGGACCCTAGCGACCGGCAGGGGCCGGGCAACCGCAAACCGATCCATTTTCGTTAAGGTTTTGTTGCAACCTTTTCCCTGCTTCCAGATTTCGCTGGCCGGGCCTGTGGTTAGCGGTCTTTCCGGTGGCAACTCCCGTCGCCGCTCCCTAGGATCGCGCTATGACCATCGACGCGACTGCCTTCAAAAGAGGCATGCGCCACCTCGCTGCCAGCGTGACGCTCATCACCACCCGCCACCATGATCTGCGTGGCGGGCTGACGGCCACGGCCGTCTGCTCGGTGTCGGCCGAGCCGCCGCAGCTCCTGGTGTGCGTCAACAAAACCGCCTCCGCGCACGACACGATCGGCCAGGCGGGCTTCTTCTGCGTCAATATCCTGAGCCCGCTCCATCGCAAGATCGCGGAGCGCTTCGCCGGCATGGACGGCGTCGAGGGCGACGACCGCTTCCGCGACATGGGGGAATGGTCGACGCTCACCACCGGCGCGCCGGTGCTGATGGGCTGCCCTGTCTCGTTCGACTGCCAGTTGGTGACGGAAGTCTCGGCCGGCACCCACACCATATATATCGGCGAGATCGTCGATCTGGTGCTGGACCCGATGGCGCCGGCTCTTCTCTATTGCGACGGCGCCTTTGTGCACGGCGACGTACTGAAGAAAGTGGCGGCGGCGAGCCAGTAGCGTATCGCCGGCGAAGCCATTATGTTCCGCCCGCCCGACCTCTGTGATCGTTGGGGCGTCGCCAAGCGGTAAGGCAGTGGATTTTGATTCCACCATTCCCAGGTTCGAATCCTGGCGCCCCAGCCAGATCGTCCTCACCGACGTGGGCAGACGCATTTCCATCCTGGAGCCCGGCGAACGGCTGACGCTGGTCGGCATCGATCGCGATGGCGTGGGCGATGCTTTGCGGGCAGAGCCGGAGGGGCTTCGCGGCGCGCTGCTGCTGGAGGCGGCGGTGGATGGCGCCGTCGAAACCATCATGGGCCGGCTGCTGGACGATCTCGCCGAGCTGGCGCTCGACCGCTGGCCGCACTGGCATGAGGCGGCGGCTTTCGCCCCCTGGCTGCGCGCGGCCACCAAGCGCGCCAGCGCCGGCCACCGGCCACGCTTCCGCAAGGTCGCCAAGACCCTCGAATTCGCGCAGTTGATGCGCGTCCTCGAGCCGGCAGGCCCCATTCTCGTCGCCGCCGTCGACCCGGCCGCCCCGGCGCGCGCCGCTGCTGCGATCCAGGTGCTGGAATGGTGTGCGGCGCAAGGGGCCTCTGTCGTGGCCGCCTTCGCGACGATGCCGCCTCTCGCGCCACCCTACGATCGCATCCTCTACGGCGCGCTGGAGGTCGTCCGCGAGATCGAGCCCGTGCAGGCGCGCTTCATCCCGCGCGGCCCTCGGCCGCATCATGCCAGCGCGATCGAGCAGCGCGTCGAGGCGGCGCTGCGTCGCGATCCGGAACTCGGCCCCTTGTTCGTCTGCAACCAGATCGCGCCCATCCCCGGCCCCGGCACGCCGCCGCGCGTCGATCTCCTGTGGCGGGAGGGGAGGGTCGTCGTCGAGCTGGACGGCCCCGAGCACCAGGGCAATCCCAACTTCGCGCAGGATCGCCATCGCGACTATGAGCTTTTGGTGGCAGGCTATCTCGTCCTGCGTATAACCAATGCGCAGGTTGAAACCGACCTGCAGCGCGCAATCGAGAAGATCCGGGCGGTGGTGCGCTACCGCAAATCCTCATGAGAAGACCATGACTCCCAAACAGACCTTGATCCTGTGGTGCCTGCTCGGATGTAAGGGCCAGGCCATGCAGAAGGACATCGTTCCGAAGGTCGAGAAGTCCGACCGCGAAGCGCTGGTCGCGGGCGGCTACATCACCACCGCGAAGGGCAAGCGGGGGGCGATCGGCCTCGAGGTGACGGACAAGGGATGGCATTGGGCCGGCGAGCATCTCGGCGATCCGTTGCCGAAGAACTACAAGGTCCTGCAGGATTGGCTGACGCTGCTGCATCGTCAGCTCGGCCGCAGTGGCGAGACTCTGGCGGACTTCGTGACGGCGACACCCGACCCGACACCCTCCGGCCTCTCCGAGCACGATGTGCGAGCACGGATCGAAAAGGCGTATCTGGCCGTGACCGGCGGCCGGAAAGCCCAGAGCATTTCGCTCGCCAAGGTGCGCGCCGAGCTTGCCGACCTCGACCGGTCGGTGGTGGACGAAGGCCTGCGCCGCATCCTGAAGGGCGACAGCAGCGCACGTCTGGGCCAGGTCAGCGATCCCAAGGCCCTTACGCAAGAAGATCGAGATGCTGCCTATAGTCCGGCCGGCGAGCCGTTCCATCTTCTGTGGATCAAGTCATGACGAACGGCTTGAAGGCGCTGCGTGGCGTCGACTTCGACTGGGTGCGGTCGCTCGACAGCATCTGGGAGGATTCGGACACGGTCGAAGGAGGCCCAAACGCGGCGCTGATCGACGACATCGTAGCCCAACTGAAGGGCAACATGCGCGGGCGCGTCCTGATCGGGCAGTCGGGCATCGGCAAGACCCACCTCATGAGCCTGCTCCGCCGCAAGGTCTGGCAGTCAGGCGGCTGGTTCGTGCTGCTGGATGTGCTCGGCCTTACCGATTTCTGGCGAAGCACGGCGCTCTCCTTTCTCACTTCGCTGATGCAGGTCATGCCGGATGGAAGGCGGCAGCTTGATGCGGTGATTGCCGGTGTCGGACGTCACCTGGGCGCGGAACATGAGGTCGAGACGGCGTTCGGCAAGCCCGATATCGAGGTGCGTGAAGTCGCCCGGGTCGTCGTCAATGCCTTGGTCAAGGTGGAGACGAAGGCACTCCAGCATCAGGACGTGTTTCGCGCCCTTTGCCTGCTGCGCGCCGGTACTGTCGACGCCGTAGGTCTCGCGTATGCATGGTTGCAGGGGTACGACGCCGACGAGCAGGCGCGTGTGGCCTTGGGCTTCCGGATACCACCTCCGGCACCGGTCGAGATCGTGCGAGGCATATCCTGGATCATGAGCCTGGCCGGCCCGACGGTTATCGGGCTCGATCAGATCGATGGCGTCGTCAATCCCAGCAGCATCTCGGTTCAGGGGTCTGATGATCTCGGCGGCACGCAAGGGCTGAGCGAGGTGCTGGCGGCCGGCCTTTTGCAGCTTCACGACGGCAGAGCGCGAAGCAAGACGGTCATCACTTGTCTCGACGATTCGTGGAAGATGCTCGAAGCGCGCGGTCTCCTGCCGTTTCGTCAGCGGTTCGACGAGCCCGACTACATGGTGGGAATGAACGACCCCAGCTTCATCGAAGCGTTGATCGTTGGTCGGGTCACGCCTGCCTATCAAGCAGCGGGGTTTGCGCCTCCCTTTCCGTCGTGGCCCTTCAGCAAGGCCGCCATCGAAGGCGCTGCGTCGGCAAGCATGATGCCGCGCACCATCCTGATGCGTTGCGATGCCTTCAGACGACATTGCTTGCAGAAGAAGCACGTTGATATCTGCGACAGCCTGACTGGGGAGCCGACGACGCAACGGCAGCCTGATCCAGCTCCTAACAGCTTTCCGACCGACCTCGTCCGTTTGCGACAAGCCGCGGATATCGACAGGATGATCGCCGCCGCAGACGACAGCGCACTTGGCCAGCTCCTGGTCGATGCCTTCGATCTCCATGTCCGCCAGCTCGACCCAGACGAGGCCGTCGACGTCGAGAGCAAGGCCGATCCGGCGAAGAAAATCCCGCCGCTGCACGGGCGTCTGACGTTCACCTATCATGCGGAGAGCGACCGCGAGCGGCACTTCTGCTTTCGGGCGCTGGAGCATACCAATGCGACGGCCTTCCAGGCCCGCCTGCGGGCGGCCCTGACGGCGTCGGGTATTTCGAGCCGTATTCCGGACAGGCATCTCCTGATCGTGCGCCGTCGTCCGGTACCGTCGGGAGCCAAGACGAAGCAGCTTTGCGACGCCTTCGAGAAGGCGGGCGGAATCCTCATCGCGCCTTCGGACGACGATTTGCGCACCTTCATGGCGCTGCGGGAGATGCGTGCGCAGGCGGGCGGCAGGCAAGACGAGTTCCACGCCTGGCTGCGCGCCGAGAAGCCGTTGCTCAAGACGGATTTCTTCAGGAAGGCAGGTCTTGGTCCTTCGCAAGATGAAGTGCCGACGATGCCGGAGGAAACACCTCCGCCTCCGCCGCCGCCAATTTCCGTGGCGCGCGCGGTCGTCGAGACGATTCCGGTCGGCAGGCGCGCCACGGTCGACGAGGAGCCGGTGAGCCTGCCCACCCGTCTGCTACCGCGGCACACCGCCATCATCGCCGGCTCCGGCTCGGGCAAGACGGTGCTGCTGCGGCGCATCGTGGAGGAAGCGGCGCTGGCCGGCATCCCGGCCATCGTGATCGACCCCAACAACGATCTCTCGCGCCTGGGCGATGCTTGGCCGGCGAGACCGGAGGCTTTCACCCCCGACGACGACGCAAAGGCGAAGAACTATTTCGGCTCGGTTGAGGTCGTGGTGTGGACGCCGGGTATCCATGCCGGCAATCCGCTGTTCCTCTCCGTCATGCCGGATTTCGCCAGCCTCGGCGACGACCGCGACGAGCGCCAGCAGGCCATCGAGATGGCGGCCGAGACGCTGGCTCCGCTCGCCGGTGCCAGGAACGCGCTGCAGCGAGGCGTGCTCATCCAGGCGCTCGGGCATTTCGCGAGCAAGGGTGGCGGCGATCTCAGGGCCTTCATCGCGCTCCTGAGCGAGCTGCCCGACGGCCTCAGCGACATCGGCACCGCGGCCAGGCTCGCCTCCGGCATGGCCGACCAGCTCCGCGCCGCCATCGCGACCAATCCCCTGCTCAAGGCGGAAGGGCCGATCCTCGATCCCAGGGTGCTGTTCTTCGGCGCCGATCCGTTGCGGGTGCGCGTGTCGGTCATCAACCTCTCGGGCCTCGCGTCGGATTCGGCGCGCGAGGATTTCGTCAACCGACTGCAGATGACACTGTTCGGCTGGATCAGGAAGAACCCGTCGCCGACCGGCCTGCTCTATGTGATCGACGAGGCGCAGAATTTCCTGCCGTCGGGCAAGGCGACGCTCAGCCTCGGCAGCGGCATCAAGCTTTTCGCCCAGGCGCGCAAATATGGGCTGGGCATGATCGTGGCCACCCAGGCGCCACGCGGCATCTACAACCAGATCGTCTCCAACTGCACGACCCAGTTCTTCGGCCGGCAGAGCGCGCCGGCGACGATCGGTGCGGCGCAGGAGATGATCAGGGCGAGCAGCGGCACGGCCGACGACATCGGCCGGCTCCAGCGGGGAGAGTTCTACTTCACCACCGAAGGACTGCGGCCCCTCAAGCTACGCACACCGATCTGCCTCTCGTTTCATCCGCCAAATCCGCCGACGCCGGAAGAGGTGGTCACCCGCGCCCAGCGTTCGCGTCAGTCGGCGTGATGGCTGAGATGCTCCAATAGGAGCTCGTTGACGCGGTCGGGCACCTGGTCGGCGGCATAATGGCCGACGCCGGGCAGCACTTCGAACGTGTAGGGCGCCGCGATGAACGTGCCGGTGGCTTCCGCCGCGGCCCGTCCCACGGTGTCGTCGGCGTCGCCCCAGAGATAGAGCGTCGGCACGGCGATCGGGCCCAGCGACTGACGCTCGCCGCGGGCGCGGTACCAGGCCAGCGCCGCCTCCATGGCGGGTGTCGTGCCCAGCACCGAGACGTGCGCCTCGATGGCTTCCTGCGGCACGCCGGCGCGCGCATGGCGCGAGCGCAGCCAGTTGCAGTCGTTGGCCAGCAGCTTGGGCACCGCATCCGGCTCGAGGAAGGCCTGATGGTGTCCCGAGCGGCGCTTCTGGTCGCCGTCGGGCATCGCGAGGGCCTGTGCGAAGGCCAGCGGATGCGGACGCGACAGGATGGTGAGCGAGCGCAGGCGCTCGGGATGCCGCCAGGCGATCGCCCAGGCGAGGCTCGCGCCCCAGTCGTGGCCGACCAGATGAAAGCGCTTGTCGCCATGGCCGGCCGCGGCGGCGATGTCGAGCGCGTCGCCCACCAGCCGGTCGAAGCGATAGGCGTCGAGATCGCCGGGATCGGGCCGCGCGCCGGCCGAATAGCCGCGCTGGTTGGGCGCCACGGCGAAATATCCTGCGTCGGCGAGGGCCGGCACCTGCCGCTTCCAGAAATGCCGCGACACGCCGAAGCCGTGCAGCATCAGGACCAGCGTCGACGTGGGTGCGCCGCCGACACTGCAGTCGAAGTCGAGGCCCGGGCCTGTCGTAAAGGTGCGGACGTCCATGCTCATGTTCCTTTCATCGATCGTTCGCGCGCCTGGTAAGCCTGTGCGAGCCGCGTGGTGCGATCCTCGAACAGATCCGCGCCGCCGCTCTTCTTCAGCAACGTCTCCTCGATCTCGCCGTGTGGCCGGGTCGTGCCGTCGGCCAGCAGATGCTCGACGGCGACGCCGCGCTCGGCCAGCCGCCGCGACACCAGCATGGTGCGGTGGCATTCGAGCGGCTCCTTCTCCGCGCACATCAGGCAGGCCGTCGTATTCGTGCCGCGCTCGATCACGCGGCCGAGCGCGTCCTGGAAGTCCGGCCGCGTCGCCAGCGTCTCATAGCTGCCGCCGTCCTTGGGCTTGCCGCCCAGCGCCGCGCCCTCCCAGACGTAGCCGATGCCCGAGTCGGCGAGGCACTTGGCCAGCCGGGCCTTGTCGAATTGCGGGAAGCGGCGGGAATAGGGCATCGAGCGCACGTCGACCAGCAGTGCGACGCCGCCTGCCTTCAGCAGCTCGACGAAGCGCTCGATGGGGTGGTTCGAGTGGCCGATGGTCTTGATCATGAAAGCTTTCGTACCAGGTCGATGAAGCCCAGCGTTGCAGCAGAGCGCTCGTCGGCGCGGCAGGCGAGGTTGAGCGGCACCCGGAGCGCCGGCCGGCCGGTGAGCGGGCGGTAGGTTACACCTTCCAGCGGCAGGCGGCTCAAGGAGGCCGGCACGATGGTGATGCCGAGCCCCGCCGCCACGAGGTTGAGCGTCGAGACGATGCGCGGCGCCTCCTGGCCGACATGCGGGCTGAAGCCCGCCTCGCTGCAGGCGGCGATGATCACGTCATAGAGGCCGCGCCCGTCGGGCCGCCGGTAGAGGATGAAGTTCTCCTCGGCGAGATCCTTCAGCGTGAGGCGCTTGAGGCGGATCAGCCGGTGACGCGCCGGAAAGGCCACCGCCATGTCCTCCTGCAGCAGCTCGTGCACGGCGATTCCAGCGGGATCGATCAGGCCGGAGCGGATGAAGGCGATGTCGAGCCGCCCCTCGCGCAGGCCCGAGACCAGCTCGCCCGAGCTGCTCTCCTCCAGCGCGAAGGAGACGTCGGGCCGGCCGAGGCGGAACTCGCGGATGGCGCGCGCCACGAGCGGATGGAACGGCGCGGAGGTGGTGAAGCCCACGGCGATGCGACCGACCTCGCCGCGGGCCGTGCGTTGCGCCCGGGTGCGCGCCGTCTCGACCTGCACCAGGATCGCCTCGGCATCGACGAGGAAGGAGCGGCCGGCGTCGGTCAGGCTGACGCCGCGGGGATGGCGCACGAACAGGGTAGCGCCGACCTCGCGCTCGAGGGCGTGGATCTGCTGCGACAGCGGCGGCTGCTGCATATGGAGCTTTGCCGCCGCTCGCGTGACGTGGCCCTCGCGGGCGACGGCGACGAAATAGCGGAGATGGCGCAATTCCATAGACATATCCATATCATATGGAATAGAGACTTATCATATATTTGAAGTGTGCACAGGCCGAGCGCAAAACGCGCTCATGACCGCACTCACCGCCGCCCTCCTCTCCCTCCTGATGATCTTCACCGCCTTCCTCTCAGGCATCTTCGGCATGGCCGGAGGCCTGATCCTGGTCGGCGTGCTGGTCGTGATCATGCCGCTGCCCCAGGCCATGGTGCTGCATGCCGTGACGCAGATGGCCTCCAACGGCTGGCGGGCGCTGCTGTGGTGGCGCCACATCGTGTGGAGGACGACGGCCTTCTACGTCGCGGGCTGCCTGCTGTCGGTCGGCCTGTGGTCGATCTGGCTCTATGTGCCGGACAAGGCGATGGCGCTGCTGCTGCTCGGCCTCTCCCCCTTCATCGTGCGGGCGATCCCCGAGAGCATCATGCCGCGCACGCTCGGTCCGGGTCAGGTGGTGGGCGGCGGCATCTGCTGCATGATGCTGATGCTGCTGACGGGCGTCACCGGCCCGCTGCTCGACACGCTGTTCCTGCGCTCGCACATGGAGCGCAAGCAGATCGTGGCCACCAAGGCCTCGTGCCAGGTCTTCGGCCACGGCTTCAAGCTGCTCTACTTCGGCGCCCTGATCGACCAGGCCGGCACGGTCGAGCCGTGGGTGATGGCCATCGCCGTCGCCTCGTCGATGATCGGCACGTCGCTGGGGCGGTTGGTGCTGGAGAAGCTCTCGGACAAGCAGTTCCGCACATGGTCGAACCGCATCATCACCGTGCTCGCCACCTATTACATCGGCTACAGCGTGGCCTTGATGGTGGGCATTGCGTAGGATGCGGCGTGTCCATACCGCCGGGTTTCAAGAGAATTGAGAATGCCATGGGCTTCGCCGAAGCCAATGGCCCGTGGTTCGAGAAGATGGAGGACGGCCGCCTGATCCGCGGCTTCCTGCCGGGACCGCAGCATGCCAATGCGCTGGGCATCGTCCATGGCGGCATGCTGGCCGCCTTCCTCGATTCGGCGATGGGCACCGCGGTCTTCCGCGACATCCAGCGCCGCGCCGTCACCCTCACCCTCTCGCTCGACTATCTCGGCCCCGCCCGCCTCGGCGACTGGCTGCAGGCGGAGGGGAGGGTGGTCGGCCACGACGAGCATGTGGCGCAGGTGAGGGGCCGACTCTATGGTCCGCATCATGAGGTGCTGGCGGGGCTGGGCGTCTTCTCGCTGCTGAGCCGCATGAGGAGCCTGAGGTGAAGACCGACGACCATCCGCCCGAAGGTTTTCTGCGCATCGATTTCGACCGCGGCCGGCCCGAGACGACCTTCAACAGCCACATCGGTAATCTCTATGTCCGCAAGGGCGAGAAGGGCACGCGCGACGAGTTCGTGATGGGACTGCGCGTGCACCAGCATATGTGCAATCCGGCGGGCGGCCTGCACGGCGGCATGATGATGACGGTGGCCGACCTGGTGGGCAGCATGGGCGGCACGACGCTGATCGGGCTGCGCAAGTTCGTGCCCACGATCAACATGACCTTCGACTTCGTGGCGCCGGCCAAGGTCGGCGATTGGGTCGAAGGCCGCTGCGAGGTGGTGCGTGCCACGCGCTCGATGTTGTTCAGCAACATCTACCTGACGGTGGGCGAGGAGAAGATCGTCCGCGCGTCGGGCATCTACAAGATCCCGTCGGGCGACGGCCTCGCCTTCGCCAAGGCGAAGCTAGATCGTGGTGCCGAACTGGCTGGTGAGCGCCCGCCGTCCTGAGTCCGTGATGCGGACGGTACGGCCGCGCCGAAGCCGCTCGGCCCAGCCCTTCTTGAAGAACGTATCGGCGATCGCCGAACCCAGCGCGCCCGCGATATGTGGCCGCCGCTCGCTCCAGTCGAGGCACTGGCGGGCGAAGTGGCGCGTGCTGGAGCGGCGGGCGCCGGCGAGATCGACGCCCAGCCTTTGGCAGAACAGCTCGCCGGTACCGGTCAGCGTCCAGTCGCGCGGACCCTTGGGTTCGAGATGGCCGTGCTGTGTGAGCGAATCGGTGACGGCGATGCCGATCTGGCCCGCGAGATGGTCGTAGCAGGTGCGGCAGAAGCGCAGGTCCGGGTCGCGCCGCCACGCCGCCGACTTCGACGCCGGAACGGCGCGCGTGCCGGCCAGGGCCATCAGCGATTCGATGGCATGCGCCACTTCCGTCGAGGCCAGCCGATAGAAGCGGTTGCGGCCCTGGGCGCGGGCGTTGAGCAGGCTCGCCTCGACCATGCGCGAGAGATGGCCGCTCGCGGTCTGCGCGGTGACGCCCGCGCTCAGCGCCAGGTCGGAGGCGGTATGGGCGCGGCCGTCCATCAGCAGGGACAGCATCGCGGCACGCGCCGGGTCGCCCATCAGGGCGGCGATTTCGGAAAGGGCGTTGATGGTCGGCATGGTCCGATCCTACCGCAGTCGCGCCGGTCGATCATTCGGCGACGGCCGAACTATAGACATTCACCCCGACCGGCGGTTGCCGAATCAGAAACCCACCTCACCCTGAGGAGCATCGCGAAGCGATGCGTCTCGAAGGGTGGGCCCCAGTCTTGGTGTTGCCCATCCTTCGCGACGCGCCCTTGGGGCGCTCCTCAGGATGAGGTTTTTTGTTCGATCGGTTCGCACAGACCTCACCCTGAGGAGCGGCCGCAGGCCGCGTCTCGAAGGGTGGGCCCAGTCTAGGTGGTTCTATCTCCACCGCGGATTCGCAATGGCGATCTTGTCGGCGATGGTCGCTTCGAGATGCGCCATGAGGGCGGAATCACGCTCGTCGCGGTCGCCGGCGCGCAGCTGCCGCGCAAGCTCGCGATTGAGATCGGCCAGCGTGCCGTCGCGGCCCAGCAGCGCTTTTAGGCGCGCCAGCTCGCGCGCATCGGCATCCGGTCCCAGCCGCGTCTCGCGCTCCAGGATGGCGAGCGAGTTGGCCGCCACGCGCATCTGGAAACCCAGCCGCGGCTCGACCCTGTCGAGGACGGACGTCACTTCCTCGCGCAGCAGGTCGGCGATGGCCAGCAGCAGCTCCGAGGCAGAAGGCCGATCCTGCGCCATCTCAGGCCGCCTGCTTCAGAAGCTGCAGCAGGTCGACCTCGGTCTCGACGGCGCGACGGCCGATCGAGGCCAGCTCCATCGATTTCTGTGCGCCCGACAGATGCTTCCATGCCTGGGTGTGGCAGATGATGCCCCAGCGCACCGTGCCGAACACCTCCCACCAGTGCGCCCGCGCCGGATCTACCCGCGTGCCGCCGGCACGTTCGTAGGCGGCCCACAGTTCCTCGCGGCTGCCGAAGCCGCCGGCCGGCCGATCGACGGCGCCGAAGCGCCAGCTCTTCACGCACAGCCAGCCCAGGTCTTCGACGGGATCGCCGAGATGCGCGCCCTCCCAGTCGAGGATCGCCGTCACGCCTGAATCGTCGGCGAGATAATTGCCGGTGCGGTAGTCGCCATGGACCAGCACCGGCCGTTCGCTCGGCACCGGCTTGCGGCGATCGAGCCAGGAGAGCGCCAGCTCGAACACCGGTTGCGCGCAGCCCATAGAGTCGAGGGTGTGACGCAGGCTCGCGATCTGGTCGGCCGCCTCGCGCCTGTGGAGCGGCGGCAAGGTGCCTAGCGGCGTGGCGTGAAGGCGCGCGAGGATTTCGCCAAGCTGTCCCGTGATCTTGCCGCGCGCACCCTCATAGGGCGGATCGCGCAGCAGCTTACGGGCGATGGCGATGCCGTCGATCCGCTGCATCACGAAACCCTCGCCGATCCCATCTTCGGCTGCGAGCTCGAACAGCACCTCGGGGGCTCGCACACCGGCGGCATGGGCAGCGCGCAGGACATGGAACTCGGTGCTGCGGTCGAGAGCGGCGGAGCGCTCGCGCTCGCCGCGCTCCTTCACGGGCGGATCGCGCCGCAGGATCAGCTCGTGCCGCCGGCCCTCCGCGACGGCGTCGAAGCTCCAGGTCTGCCGCGAGGCGCCGCCGGATTCGCGGCCCAGGCTTTCGATGATGGCCGGGCCGCCGAAATGCCGGCCGCACGCCGCGGCGAGCGCAGCCGCCACCTGCTCTGCTTCAGTCGGCGTGTGAACGGTCATTCACCCCACTGTGGCACAGGGCCTACCGCGTGATAAGAGGGGCCGCACCAGCGGGAGGATATGCAGTGGCGCAGGACTTCGCGGCCATGAATGGCCTTTATCTCGAAGACCTCAAGGTCGGACAGTCGGCCATGTTCGGCAAGACCGTGACCGAGGCGGACATCGCGGCCTTCGCCGGCGTGTCGGGCGACACCAACCCGATCCATCTGCACGACGGCTTCGCCCGCACCACACGGTTCGGCCAGCGCATCGCCCACGGCATGCTGAGCGGCAGCTTCATCTCGACCGTGATCGGCACCAAGCTGCCCGGCCCCGGCGCGGTCTACATCTCCCA
>CANIRG010000062.1 GCA_947469635.1 Rhodospirillales bacterium
CATGCGGGTCTGTGCGGGGCGTGAGTTAGGGCGGCGCCGTCACGATGTCAACTAGAGTGCTCTTGCGTCCCTTCAACAGGGGCTATAGGCAGCCTGTATGAACAGCATCCGGCAGGTCACGGTCTTTGGCGGCTCCGGCTTCATCGGCAGGGCCATTGTGCGCGAGCTGGCGCGGCAGGGCTTCGTCGTGCGGGCCGCCGCCCGGCGCATCGAGCTCGCCGACGCGTTGAAAACGGCCGGCGACGTCGGCCAGATCACGCTGATGCGCGCCAATATGCGCGTGCCGCAATCGGTAGCCGCCGCCATCGCCGGCAGCCAGGCGGTGATCAATGCCGCGGGCATCCCCTGCCAGCGCGGCCGCCAGCGCTACGAGCAGGTCCATGTCGACGGCGCCCGTACCATCGCCCAGGCGGCCAACGCGTTCGGCGTGCAGCGGCTGGTGCATGTTTCCGGCATCGGCGCGGATTCCCGCAGCTCGCGCAATCGCTTCATCCGCTCCAAGGTCGCGGCCGAGAGCGCGATGATCGGCGCCTTCGAAAATACCGTGGTGCTGCGTCCGAGCGTGGTGTTCGGCCCCAACGACCAGGTCTTCAATCGCATGGCCCGGATCGCCTGCCAGGCGCCGTTCATGCCGGTCGTCGGCAACGGCCGCGCCCGGGTCCAGCCGGTGTTCGTGAGCGATGTCGCCAAGGCCGCCGTAGAGGCCATGGTGCGGCCGGAGGCGGCCAAGAAGGCTTACGAGCTGGGGGGCCCGCGCATCTACACCTATCGCGAGCTTGCCGACCTCGTGCTGCGCGAGATCGACCGCAGCAAGTCGATCATCGGCATCCCGGCCCCCTTGATGAAGATCGCGGGTTTCCTCGCGGAGTTCCTGCCAGTACCCCCGCTCACCTACGACCAGATCGATCTCCTGACCCAGGACAATGTCGTTCGGGCAGGCGCGCTTGGCTTTGCCGACCTCGGCATCGAGCCGACTGCGGCGGAAGCCATCCTGCCGACCTACCTCGACCGTTTCCGCATCGGCGGCCGCTACAACCAGCACGCCCCAGCCTGAAATTCGGGACGCTAAGTCGCTGATTTTGGCTGGCTTATTTATATAGTCGCAATATGGTTCTATTATTTACTGAATTGGTTGGTATTTGGATGACCAGCACCGAGGCAGAGAAATTCACGCCGTAATTAGGTCAACTATGTTGACTTTCATCCTTGATCGTCTAGAAACCACTTCGGGGCGCATTATTGCGTAATTAAATTTCACACGCGCTTTGGGGGCCGCAATGGCCGAGAAGATGCTGAAATTCGTTGGAACGCCGCAGGCCATGCCCGTGAAGCGGCCGGCGGCGGAGCGTCGCCACGATTTCCAGGAGATCTATTCGGCCTACGCGCGCGACAAGGCGGCGGAACAGGCGGCGCGCTGCTCGCAATGTGGCGTGCCCTTCTGCCAGGTCCATTGCCCGTTGCACAACAACATCCCCGACTGGCTGAAGCTCACCGCCGAAGGCCGGCTGGACGAGGCCTATGAGCTGTCGTCGGCGACCAACAATTTCCCGGAGATCTGCGGCCGCATCTGCCCGCAGGACCGGCTGTGCGAAGGCAATTGCGTCATCGAGAAGGGCTTCGAGTCGGTCACCATCGGTTCGGTCGAGAAGTTCATCACCGACACCGCCTGGGAACGGGGCTGGGTGAAGCCGATCCAGCCGAGGCGCGAGCGGCCGGAGAGCATCGGCATCGTCGGCGCCGGACCGGCCGGCCTCGCCGCCGCCGAGCAGCTGCGCCGCAAGGGCTATCAGGTGGCGATCTACGATCGCTACGACCGGGTCGGCGGCCTGCTGATCTACGGCATCCCCAACTTCAAGCTCGAGAAGGAGATCGTGCAGCGACGCGAGAAGCTGCTGCGCGACTCCAAGGTCACCTTCCATCTCAACTGCGAGGTCGGCCGCGACGTCTCCTTCGAGGAGCTGCGTCAGCGCCACGGTGCGGTGCTTGTCGCCACCGGCGTCTACAAGGCGCGCGACATCGCGGCTCCCGGCATCGGCCTGCCCGGCATCGCGCCGGCGCTCGACTATCTGACGGCGTCGAACCGCGCCGGCCTCGGCGACACGGTGGCCGACATCGAGTCGGGCGTGCTCGACGCCAGGGACAAGCACGTGGTGGTGATCGGCGGCGGCGACACGGCGATGGACTGCGTGCGCACCGCCGTGCGCCAGGGAGCGAAGTCGGTGAAGTGCCTCTATCGCCGCGACCGCGCCAACATGCCGGGCTCGCAACGCGAGGTGAAGCATGCCGAGGAGGAGGGCGTCGAGTTCGTCTGGCTCTCCGCCCCGCAGGCCTTCCTCGGCAACGACAGAGTGAGCCACGTGCGGACGGTGCGCATCCATCTCGGCATGCCCGACGCGTCGGGCCGGCAGACGCCGCAGGAGATCGCCAACTCTCACGTCAATATCGAGGCCGACCTGGTGCTGAAGGCGCTGGGTTTCGATCCCGAGGACCTGCCTCTGTCGTTCGCCGCGCCGGAGCTCGGCGTCACCGGCTGGGGCACGCTCAAGATCGACTGGCGCAGCATGATGAGCAGCCTCGACGGCGTGTTCGCCGCCGGCGACATCGTGCGCGGCGCCTCGCTTGTGGTGTGGGCGGTGCGTGACGGGCGAGACGCCGCCGAGCGCATCCACACATATCTCACGACCAAGGCCGCCGCCGCGGCCAGCATGGCAGCGGAGTAGACGCGATGATGAAGGTTTACGACTTCACCGGCTCGGGCAACGGCTACAAGACATGGCTTCTGCTGCAGCAGCTCGGCCTGCCCTACGAGCGTGTCGAATGCGACATACTGAAGGGCGAGACGCGCACACCGGCGTTCCTGAAGAAGAACCCGAACGGCCGCATCCCGACGCTCGAGCTCGACGACGGCACCTTTCTTTTCGAGTCGGGAGCGATCCTCTGGTATCTGGCCGAAGGCACTCCCTTCGCGCCGGCAAGCCGGCTCGAGCGCGCGCAGACCCTGCAATGGATGTTCTTCGAGCAGTACAGCCACGAGCCCTATATCGCAGTGGCGCGCTTCTGGAAGCACTTCTTCGACAGGCTCACGCCGCAGCAGGAAGCCACGCTGCCCGACATCATGAAGAAGGGCTACGCCGCGCTCGACGTGATGGAACGCCAGCTCGCGGAGAACGACTTCTTCGTGGGCGGGCGCTATGGCCTGGCCGACATCGCGCTCTATGCCTACACGCACGTGGCACACGAGGGCGAGTTCGACCTCGCGCGCTATCCCGCCATCAACGCCTGGCTGGCGCGGGTGGCGTCGCAGCCCGGCCACGTCACCATCAGCCACAAGCACTGAAAGGGAGAGACCCATGCCGATGATCAACGTCCAGATGTTCGAAGGCCGCACGCTCGAGCAGCGCCGCAAGCTCGCCAAGGAACTGACCGAAGGCACCTGCCGCGCACTCGGCTGCACGCCCGACGCCGTCCAGATCATCCTGACCGACATCAAGAAAGAGAACTGGGCCGAAGCCGGGAAGCTCTTTTCAGATTCGTAACGTCATGACCCCTCCGCCCCGTAAGACGGGGCACCTCCCCCGCTGACGGGGGAGGAAAGCCTCCCTCCCCATCCAAATGGGGAGGTGTCGGCGTCATCGCCGACGGAGGGGTCAGAAGCCTAGGAACACCACCATGTCCGCACAAGATTTCGTCCGCGAGTATCTCGAAGGCACCGCCAGGCTCACCGATGCCTACGGCTACAATCCCGCCGAGGCGCTCGACTCGTGCGGCGTTGGCCTCGTGGTGGCGCTCGACGGCAAGCGCCGGCGCGACGTGGTGATGGCGGGCATCGATGCGCTGAAGGCGGTGTGGCACCGCGGCGCCGTCGACGCCGACGGCAAGACGGGCGACGGCGCCGGCATCCATGTCGAGATCCCGCAGGATTTCTTCCGCGAATATATCCGCGACTCGAGCGGCGAGATGCCGGACGTCGGCCGCGTCGCCGTCGGCACGGTGTTCCTGCCGCGCACCGACCTCGGCGCGCAGGAGCGCTGCCGTACCATCGTCGAGACCGAGATCCTGCGTTTCGGCCACACCATCCTGGGCTGGCGGCAGGTGCCGGTCGACATCTCGGTGATCGGCGAGAAGGCCAACGAGACCAGGCCCGAGATCGAGCAAATCCTGATCGGCCGCGGCGATCCCAAGATGGACAACCGCGAGTTCGAGAAGCAGCTCTATATCCTGCGCCGGCGCATGGAGAAGGCGGCGATCGCCGAGAACATCGTCGAGTTCTACGTCTGCTCGCTCAGCTGCCGCTCGCTGATCTACAAGGGCATGTTCCTGGCCGAGCATCTGTCGTCCTTCTATCCCGACCTGCTCGACGAGCGCTTCACCTCGCGCTTCGCCATCTTCCACCAGCGCTACTCCACCAACACCTTCCCGCAATGGAAGCTGGCGCAGCCGTTCCGCGTGCTGGCGCACAATGGCGAGATCAACACCATCCTGGGCAACGTCAACTGGATGAAGAGCCATGAGGCGCGGCTCGCCCACGACGGCTTCGGCCGCTTCATCGAGGACCTGAAGCCGATCGTGCAGCCCGGCGCGTCGGATTCCTCGGCGCTCGACTCGGTGTTCGAGCTGCTGGTGCGCGGCCATCGCAACCTGCCGATGGTCAAGGCGATGATGATCCCCGAGGCCTCGGCGTCGAACCCCAACGTGCCCGCCGAGCACCGCGCCATGTACAACTACGTGAACGGCGTCATGGAGCCGTGGGACGGGCCGGCCGCCATCGCCGCCGTCGCCGGCAAGTGGGCGCTGGTCGGTCTCGACCGCAACGGCCTCAGGCCCATGCGCTACGTCGTGACTTCCGACGATCTGCTGGTCGCGGGCTCCGAGGCCGGCATGGTGCCGCAGGACGAGGCCAAGATCCTGGAGAAGGGCCGGCTCGGGCCCGGCGAGATGCTGGCCGTCGATATGGACCAGCCGCGGCTCTACAAGGACCGCGCGCTGAAGGACATGCTGGCCAGGACGCACGACTATGCCAGCTGGACGACGCGCACGGTCGAGCTCGATTCGCTGATCAAGCAGGACACGCCGCACGACCATCGCTTCTCGGCCGACGAGCTGCGGCGGCGCCAGTTCGCCGTCGGCTGGTCGATCGAGGATCTCGAGACGATCCTCCATCCCATGGTCGAGGACGCCAAGCAGGCGGTGGGCTCGATGGGCGACGACGCGCCACTCGCGGTGCTGTCGGACACCTATCGCGGCATGCACCTTTATTTCCGCCAGAACTTCAGCCAGGTCACCAACCCGCCGATCGACTCCTTGCGCGAGCGCAACGTGATGACGCTGCGCACGCGGCTGGGCAACCTCGGCAACATCCTCGACGAGAGTCCCGACCAGAGCGAGATGCTGTCGCTGCAGTCGCCGATCGTGCTCAACGCCGAGTTCGAGGCGATGCGCAAGTACATGGGCGACACCGCCTGCCGCATCGAGTGCTCGTTCGACCCCACGGGCGGCCTCGACGCCATGCGCCAGGCCTTCGACCGCATCGCCAAGGAGGCCGAGGACGCCGTGCGCAGCGGCTGCCTGCATATCGTGCTGACCGACGCCAACATCGGCCCCGACCGCGCCGCGCTGCCGATGATCCTGGCGGCCGGCTCGGTGCATTCCTATCTCGTGCGCCAGTCGCTGCGCACCTTCACCTCGCTCAACGTGCGCTCGGGCGAGTGCCTCGACGTGCATTACGCCGCCGTCATCATCGGCGTCGGCGCCACCACGGTGAACCCCTACCTCGCCGAGGAGACGATCTCGGCGCGCCACGGCCGCGGCCTGTTCGGCAAGCTGTCGCTCGGGGCATGCCTCGCCAACTACAAGAAGGCGCTCGACGACGGCCTGCTCAAGACCATGTCCAAGATGGGCATCTCGGTCCTGTCGTCCTATCGCGGCGGCTGCAACTTCGAGGCGGTGGGCCTGTCGCGCTCGCTGGTCCAGGAATTCTTCCCCGGCATGCCCTCGCGCCTCTCCGGCATTGGCCTGCGCGGCGTGCAGGAGAAGATCGCGCAGCAACATTCCCGCGCCTTCGACGAAGACGTGATCGCGCTGCCGATCGGCGGCTTCTACAAGTCGCGGCTGGGCGGCGACCGGCACAATTTCGAGGGCAACCTCATCCATATGCTGCAGGACGCGGTGAACACCGAGTCCTACGCCAAGTTCCGCAAGTACAGCGAAGCGGTGCGCCGCCTGCCGCCGATCAACCTGCGCGACCTGCTCGACTTCAGGCCCGACCGCAAGGCCGTGGCCATCGACGAGGTCGAATCGATCACCGAGCTGCGCAAGCGGCTGGTGGCGCCCGGCATCTCGCTGGGTGCGCTCGGCCCCGAGGCGCACGAGACGCTCTCCATCGCCATGAACCGCATCGGCGCCAAGTCCGACTCGGGCGAAGGTGGCGAGGATCCGGCGCGGTCCAAGCCGCGCGCCAACGGCGACAATGCTTCGTCAGCGATCAAGCAGGTGGCGTCGGGCCGCTTCGGCGTCACGGCGGAGTATCTCAACAACTGCCGCGAGATCGAGATCAAGGTGGCGCAGGGCGCCAAGCCCGGCGAAGGCGGGCAGCTGCCCGGCCTCAAGGTCAGCGAGATGATCGCCAAGCTGCGGCACTCGACGCCGGGCGTGACGCTGATCAGCCCGCCGCCGCATCACGACATCTATTCGATCGAGGATCTGGCGCAGCTCATCTACGACCTGAAGCAGATCAATCCCGAGGCGCGCGTCACGGTGAAGCTGGTGGCGCGCTCAGGGATCGGCACGATCGCCGCCGGCGTCGCCAAGGCCAAGGCCGACGTGATCCTGATCTCGGGCCACAGCGGCGGCACCGGCGCCTCGCCCCAGACCAGCATCAAGTATGCCGGCATCCCCTGGGAGATGGGCCTCTCCGAGACGCACCAGGTGCTGACGCTCAATCGCCTGCGCGAGAAGGTGCTGCTGCGCACCGACGGCGGCCTCAAGACCGGCCGCGACGTGGTGATGGCGGCCATGCTGGGCGCCGAGGAATACGGCATCGGCACGGCCTCGCTGATCGCCATGGGCTGCATCATGGTGCGGCAGTGCCATTCCAACACCTGTCCCGTCGGCGTGTGCACCCAGGACCCCAAGCTGCGCGCCAAGTTCGAGGGCACGCCCGAGAAGGTGGTGAACCTCTTCAGCTTCGTGGCCGAGGAGGTGCGCGAGATCCTGGCGCAGCTGGGCTACCGCTCGCTGAACGAGATCGTCGGCCGCTCCGACCTCCTGAAGCAGGTGAGCCGCGGCGCGCGCTATCTCGACGACCTCGACCTCAGCCCGTTGCTGACGCGTGCCGACGGCGGCCGCGGCGCCGTGCATTCGACGGTGAAGGGCCGTAACGAGGTGCCCGACACGCTGGATGCGCAGATGATTCGCGACGCCCAACCGCTGTTCACGCACCGCGAGAAGATGCAGCTGCAGTACAGCGTGCGGAACACCCATCGCGCCGTGGGCACGCGGCTGGCCGCCATGATCACCCGCAAGTACGGCATGGCGGGGCTGCAGCCCGACACCATCACCGTGCGGCTGCGCGGCACCGCCGGACAGTCGCTCGGCGCCTTCGCCGTGCGCGGCATGAAGATCGAGGTCTTAGGCGACGCCAACGACTATGTCGGCAAGGGATTGAGCGGCGGCACCATCGTGGTGCGGCCCACGATCTCGAGCCCGCTGGTGCCCGAGCACAATGCCATCATCGGCAACACGGTCCTCTACGGCGCCACGGCGGGCAAGCTGTTCGCCTCGGGCAGCGCCGGCGAACGCTTCGCCGTGCGCAACTCGGGCGCCGACACGGTCGTCGAAGGGCTGGGCTCCAACGGCTGCGAGTACATGACCGGCGGCACCGCTGTGGTGCTGGGCGGGATCGGCGTGAACTTTGGCGCCGGCATGACCGGCGGCATGGCTTTCCTCTACGACCCCGAGGAAGTCTTCGCCCGCAAGGTCAATCCCGAGACGGTGGTGTGGCAGCGAATCGACCATCCGCATTGGGAGGCCGTGCTGCGCGCGCTGATCGAGGAGCATGTCGCCGAGACCAGGTCGCCGCTGGGCGCCCGCCTGCTCAACGACTGGACGCGCGAGGTCGAGCGCTTCTGGCAGGTGGTGCCGAAGGAGATGCTGACCCGCCTGCCGATGCCGCTCGCCGACGTGAAAGTGCTGCGAGCATAGGAGTCATTGGACCGCGGACCTCCTCAGCGCGGAGTTTACTCCGCGCGTGTCCGCTCATGATCATGAGCGGGCCTGGAGGCTTGCGGTCCGGAAGATCATGACGATGAAGCATATCCCACGCGTCTGGCTGCAGCTCGGCTTGGCGGTGCTCCTGTTCGGCCTCACCTGGCCGGTGATGAAGCTCGGGCTTGTCGCCGGCACGCCGGTCTGGCTGGCGGCCGGCCGGGCGATGCTCTCGGCCGTCACCGCCTTCGTCCTGCTGGCGGCGCTGGGCCGCCTCGCCTGGCCACATCGCGGCGACTGGCCGGTGATCCTGTCGGTCGGCGCCCTGCAGCTCTGCGCCTTCTTCGCCTTCGCCAATCTCGGCATGCAGAGCGTGCCGGCCGGCCGCGCCGGCGTTCTCGCCTATACGGCGATGCTATGGATGGTGCCGCTGTCGCTGCTGGTCGGCGAGAAGGTGAGCTCGCGCGGGCTGGCCGGCGTGGCGCTCGGAATGGCCGGCATCGTGATCCTGGCCGATCCCTGGCACTTCGACTGGAGCAACCAGGCGATCATCGTCGGCCATCTCTACCTGCTGGCGGCGGGCTTCACCTGGGCGCTGGCGATGCTGCACACGCGCCGCCACAAATGGCAGACCGCGCCCCTCGACGTGCTGCCCTGGCAGATGTCAGTGGCGACCGTCCTGCTCTGCATCCTCGCCCCGATCGCCGAGCCGCGCGGCCATCTCGACTTCGACGAATGGCAGCTCTGGGTGGCGCTGATCTACATCGGCGTCTGCGCCGGTCCGACCGCGACCTGGGCCGCCGTCTCCGTCGCCCGCGCCCTGCCGCCCGTCACGGCGGCGCTCGGCATGCTGGGCGTGCCGCTGCTCGGCATCGTCTCCTCGGTCGTGATCGTCGGCGAGCCGATCACGCTGCCGCTGGCGCTGGGCACGGCGCTGGTGATCGCGGGCATCGCTACGGTGATCGTCGACAGACGGTAGCTTGCTCAGCGTGGCAGGCCGTCCGGGCCGTAGAGATCGCTATGGTCGGCCAGCCGCACCCGCTCTTCTTCGGTCGCCGGAAGCGGATGACGCTTGCGGATATCGGCGAGCACACTGTCGAGCTGCAGTCTCTGCCGGTCGCCATGCGCTGCCGTATCGGACCCGTCGATCAAGCGCTCACAGGCGCGGACGTTGGCGATGGTGATCATGTATGTCGTATGTAGTCCGAACCATAAGACGGTCAAGGAAGCGGGGGACACGATGAACTGGGGCACCATGAGCAAGGCCGAGCGCGACAAGGCCTACAACAACACCGATGCGGTCAAGAACAGCGCCGAGCTGAGCGCGGCGCGGATCGCGGCGTCGGGGGCGTTTCGCGCTGCCCATGCCGGGCATCTCGACCTGCGCTATGGGCCCAAGGAGCGAAACACCTGGGACCTGTTTCCGGCCGCCGATCCCAACGCGCCCTGCTTCGTGTTCATCCATGGCGGCTACTGGCAGCGCAACAGCAAGGACCAGTTCGCGAGCCTGATCGCCGGACCCCATGCGCGGGGCTGGGCGGCGGCGCTGCCGGGCTACACGCTGGCACCCGACGCCACCCTCACGGAGATCGTGGCCGAGATCGATGCGGCGCTGGACTGGCTGGCCGCACACGGCAGCGAACACGGCATCAACGGCAAGGTCGTGCTGAGCGGCTGGTCGGCAGGCGGCCATCTCACCGCGCAGTGCCTCGGGCACAAGCGCGTCAGTGCCGGCCTCGCCGTATCGGGCGTGTTCGAGCTCGGGCCGATCCGCGACACCTATCTCAACGACAAGCTCGGGCTCAGCGAGGACGAGATCGCGAAACTCTCGCCCATGCGCTTGCCGATGGTGAAGAAGCCGCTCGCCATCGCCTACGGCACAGCCGAGCTGCCGCCGCTGGTCCACGACAGCCGCCACCTGCACGGCATGCGCGCCGAGGCCCATCTGCCGGGTGCCCTGATCCCGGTCGCCGGCGCCGACCATTTCACCATCACCCACGAGCTGCGGGACGCCGAAGGCGAGCTGACAAGGCAGCTGATGCTGCTGGCCTGAATTTGCCTTGGCACGCGAGTTGCAGGACGGGCCTCCAATCGGGAGGACCATCATGATCAAACGTCGCCACCTCATTGCGGGCGCAGGGCTTGCCGCCGGCGCCCTCGCCGCCCCCTCGGTCTGCGCGCCCAGGGTCGCACGGTGAAGATGGGCTCGCTGCGCCTCGTCCATTCCATGCCGCCCTACTTCTACGAGAAGTTCGCGCCGGCCGACCTCAAGATCGAGGTCATCGTTTTCGACAGCCCGACCGACGGCAAGAACGCCGTGGTCACCAAGTCGGTCGACTTCGGCGCCTTCGGCATCGCCGCCGCCATCCTGGGCGGCGCGGCGGGCGAGCCGGTCGCGGTCGTGGGCGCGCTCTCCAACAAGGGCATGGGCGTCATCTCCAAGGCCGGTTCCGACGTGAAGGCGATCAAGGATCTCAAGGGCAAGAAGGTCGGCATCTGGCCGGGCTCGACCCAGGAGGTGTTCATCCTCGAGCGGCTGCGCATGGAAGGCCTGTCGATCAAGGACATCACCTCGGTGCGCGTGCCGTTCGGCGAGATGCCTACCATGCTGGCGCGCGGCGACCTCGACGCCTATGTCGGCGCCGAGCCCGGCCCCGCGCTTTCCATCACCTCGGGCGTCGGCCAGCTCGTCGAGTATCCCTACGGCACCGCGATGGGCGGCCTGAACATGATCTTCGGCACGCACGAGGACACCGCGGCCAAGAACCCCGATCTCGTCCGCACCATGCTGAAGATCCATCGCCAGGCCGTCGAGTTCATGCTGGCCAACAAGGCGGCGGTCGTCGACATGACCGTGGCCAAGCTCGGCGCCAACCGCGCCGCTGTGGAGCAGGCGCTGGGCGCCAATAACGTCGAATACGCCTGGAAGCTCGACGAGAAGGTGCTGGGCCAGGCCAAGACCTACGCCCAGCACATGCTGGAGCTGAAGCAGATCCGCGCCCTGCCGAAGTTCGAGACCTTCCTCAACCCGAAATTCTCCAACGAGATCGCCAATAGCTAAGGAGATGAGCAGCTCGCCGTTGCCGACCCTTCGAGACGCACCGCTTCGCGATGCTCCTCAGGGTGAGGTCGTTCTATGACCGCAAAACCTCATGCTGAGGAGGTCGCGCAGCGACCGTCTCGAAGCATGGGCAACCCACAGGCATCCGCACTGTGGAGCCGCCTGAAGCCGGTCGTCTATGCGGCGATCGTGCCGCTGTTGCTGCTTGCCTTCTGGCAGGTGGCGACGACGCAGCGCTGGACGCTGCTGATCCCGACGCCCTGGCAGGTTGGCGAGTACATGATCGATTTCGCCGTGGGCGGCGTCTACGACGATGCCTACTCGGCGACATTGCTCACCCATCTCCTCGCCTCGATGGGTCGCGTCTATGGCGGCTTCGCGCTGGCCGCCCTCTTCGCCCTGCCGATCGGACTGCTGATCGGGCGCATTCCGGCGGCGCGGATGCTGCTCGATCCCTTCCTGCAGGTGATGCGGCCGATCCCGGTCACGGCCTGGCTGCCGCTGTCGATGATCCTGTTCGGGCTCGGCGCCAAGTCGGCCTTCGCGCTGGTGTGCCTCGGCGCCTTCTACCCGATCCTGCTCAACACGGTGTTCGGCGTGCGGGCCGTCGATCCCAAGCTGTTCGAGGCGGCCGCGATGCTGGGCTGCACCGGCAATGCCCAATTCTACAAGGTCGTGCTGCCGGCCGCCGTGCCGTCGATCTTCACCGGCCTCCGGCTCGGTCTCGGTCTCGCCTGGTTCGTCATCGTGGTGGGCGAGATGACCGGCGTGCCGCAGGGGCTGGGCGCCGTCATCATGGACGGCCGCACGCTGTCGCGCACCGAGCTGGTGATCTGCGGCATGATCGTGATCGGCGTCGCGGGCTATCTCTCGGATCGCGTGGTCGTGGCGATCGGCAACCGCCTGCTGCGCTGGAGCCCCAACAATCATGGCTGAGGCAACCATCCCCATCGTCGAGATCAAGGACGTCTCGAAGATCTTCCAGCTGCAGGACCAGACGATCAACGCCCTGTCCGGCGCCAACCTCGCGATCCGCAAGGGCGAGTTCATCTGCCTGATCGGCGCGTCGGGCTGCGGCAAGTCCACCCTGCTGCGCATCATGGCGGGTTTCGAGACGCCCTCGTCCGGCGAGGCGCTGATGTGGGGCAAGCCGATCGACGGTCCCGGCCCCAGCCGCGGCATGGTCTTCCAGGACTACGCGCTGTTCCCGTGGCTGTCGGTGCGCGACAACATTGCCTTCGGGCCGGCGGCCCGCGGCCTGTCCAGCGGCGAGGTCAAGGCCACCGTCGACAAGTTCATCGATCTCGTCGGCCTGCAGAAATTCGCGACGGCCTATCCGCACCAGCTCTCGGGCGGCATGAAGCAGCGGGTTGCGATTGCCCGCGTGCTGGCCAACGACGCCGAGCTGGTGCTGATGGACGAGCCGTTCGGCGCCCTCGACGCCATGACCCGCGAGCGCCTGCAGGACGAGCTGCTGGAGATCTGGGAGCGCACCCGGCTCACCGTCGTGTTCGTGACCCACTCGGTCGAGGAGGCGATCTTCCTCGCCAACCGCGTCGTGGTGATGACGCCCGGCCCCGGCCGCATCGAGAGCGACAACGCCCTCGACCTCGCCCGGCCGCGCGATGTGGCGAGCCCGGAATTCAACGCCATCCGCCGCGTGCTGGGCGCCAAGCTGCACAGCCACCACGGCAAGAAAGCGGCGTAGCGACGGTCGCATTGACAGCCCGCGGCGTGCTCCCGCATATGCGGACGGAACGAGGGAAGCGATGGCGAACAAGGTCTACAAGGATGCCAAGGCGGCGTTCGACGGCGTGTTGAGCGACGGCATGATGCTGATGTGTGGCGGCTTCGGCTTGGTCGGCATTCCCGACAAGTTGATCGAGGCGGTGCGCGATGCAGGTACGAAGAACCTCACCTGCGTCAGCAACAATGCCGGCATCGACGGCGCGGGCCTCGGCCTGTTGCTCGAGACCGGCCAGATCAAGAAGATGATCAGCTCCTACGTCGGCGAGAACAAGACCTTCGCCAAGCTCTACCTCGAGGGCAAGCTCGAGCTCGAGTTCAACCCGCAGGGCACGCTGGCCGAGCGCGTGCGCGCCGGCGGCGCGGGCATCCCGGCCTTCTACACCAAGACCGGCGTCGGCACGCTGGTGGCCGAGGGCAAGGAGACCAAGATCTTCGACGGCGAGGAATATGTGATGGAGCGCGGCCTGTTCGGCGATGTCGCCCTCATCAAGGCCTGGAAGGGCGACGCCTCGGGCAACCTCGTCTATCGCAAGGCCGCGCGGAACTTCAATCCGATGATGGCGACGGCGGCGCACATGTGCATCGTCGAGGTCGAGGAGCTGGTGCCGGTGGGCGCGCTCGACCCCGACCACATCCATACGCCGTCGATCTTCGTCAACCGCATCTTCTGCGGCGCGCCCTACGACAAGAAGATCGAGCAGCGCACCGTGAGGAAGGCATAGTGGCCCCGGGCAAGCACGGCCTCACCCTGGGGAGCGCTCCGCAGGAGCGCGTCTCGAAGGGTGGGCAAGCGACCGGTGCCGGTTTCGCATGCTTCGAGACGGCCGCTGTGCGGCGTCCTCAGCATGAGGTATTGCCTTAAAGGAGAAGACCATGGCCTGGACCCGCGATCAGATGGCGGCGCGCGCCGCCAAGGAACTGAAGGACGGCTACTACGTCAATCTCGGCATCGGCATCCCGACGCTGGTCTCCAACTATGTGCCGGACAATGTCGACATCACGCTGCAGAGCGAGAACGGCATGCTGGGCGTCGGCCCCTTCCCCTACGACAACGAGGTCGACGCCGACATCATCAACGCCGGCAAGCAGACCGTGACCGAAGTGAAGGGCACGTCCTATTTCAGCTCGGCCGACTCCTTCGCCATGGTGCGCGGCGGCCACATCGATCTCTCGATCCTGGGCGCCATGGAAGTGGCGGAGAACGGCGACCTCGCCAACTGGATGATCCCGGGCAAGATGGTGAAGGGCATGGGCGGCGCGATGGATCTCGTCGCGGGCGTGAAGCGCGTCATCGTCACCATGGAGCATGTCTCCAAGGACGGCGCGTCGAAGCTCCTGAAGGAATGCTCCCTGCCGCTGACCGGCCGCCGCGTCGTCGACATGGTGATCAGCGAGCTCGGCGTCTTCGCCGTCGACAAGAAGGGTCCGGGTGGCGTCACCCTGATCGAGCTCGCCGACGGCGTCACCGTCGACGAGGTCAAGGCCAAGACCCAGGCGCGGCTCACGATCACTGTCGGGCTGAAAGTTTCCTAACTCATCCCTTTCCTCCCCTTCGCGGATTCCGCGAAGGGGAGGTGTCGGCGTCTTGCGCCGACGGTGGGGTCATGAGCGCCAAATGGAACCTTTGACCCCTACGACGCCGTAAGACGGCGCCACCTCCCCGCGCCACGCGCAGGGAGGAAAGGAATTACCACTTGCTCAGGAAGCGCCTGAGCCCTTCGGCGCCGGGGTTGGTGTAGCGGCGGTCGACGACGATCGCCTTGCTGGTGGCTCCCGGCCCGTAATAGAGCGCGTTCCAGTCGTTGTCGGCGTCGAGGTAGGAGCCTTCCAGCGAGGCGCCGGCGAACAGCCCGGCCGAGCTCGAATAGGCCACGATGTCGGCGCCGACGGCCGCCGTCGAAGAGCCTTCGATGCCGATGCCCACCGCCACCAGGGTGACGCCGGCTTCGGCGCCGAACTTGAACTTGTGGTCGAGGATGGCGTGGAAGCCCTTCTCGGTCAGGATGATGAAGACGATCTCCGACACCTTGCCGCCGATCTGGAAGCCGATGCTGCCCGAGCCCATGCCGAAGAAGCCGGGATAGCTCCAGTTGTTGGGCGAGGTACGGGCGAGCATTGCGCCGCGGCCACCGGACGCGCCGATGATGAAGCCGCCCTGCACCAGCTCGGGCACGATCAGCACGGCGCGCGCCTTCATCATGTTCTTGAGCGCGTCGGGGTAGTCCTTGCCGCTCAGCACCTTGCGCGCCGATTCAAGGCACTGGTCGATCAGGGATTGGCGTCGGGCATCGGCGTGGGCGGGTCCTGCGGCGAGCAATGGTGCGGCGACGGAGGCCACGCTGCCAGCAAGGACGGTTCGGCGATCGAGCTTCATGTTTGCTCCTTTGGTTTGCGACCGGCGGGGGGAGCGCCTTGTGGCCTGCAACGATGGAATCATAACACGATTCCCGGCCGAATTGCGGCCGTCAGCGCCGACGCGCCGGGCGGTCCTTGAGGGTGAGCGGCAACCCGGCGGTCATCAGGATCACCCGGTCGGCGCGCTCGGCCATGCGCATGTTGAGCCGGCCCTGGGCGTCGCGGAAGCGCCGGCCGAGCGGCGTCTCGGGTACGATGCCGAGCCCGACCTCGTTGCTCACGAACACCACCGGCGCCACGTATTCGTCGAGCGCCCGCATCAGATCGTCGCCCGCCTCGTCGAGATCGGCGCCGACATGCATCAGGTTGGAGAGCCAGAGCGTCAGGCAATCCACCAACACCGGCCGATCGGGCGAGCCGGGCGGGCCGAGCATCTCGGCGAGCTTGATCGGCTCCTCGACCGTGGTCCAGTTGGCGCCGCGACGCGTGCGATGGGCGAGGATGCGGGTCGCCATCTCGACGTCGCCGGCCTCCGCCGTCGCGACATAGAGCGCCGGCCGCGGCGTGCCGCCGAACAAGGTGCCGGTGACGATCTTCTCGGCGTAGGTGCTCTTGCCCGAGCGGGCGCCGCCCAGCACGAGGCTGACCGGCGGCAGCGAGACGGCAGGGAGGCGTTCCATCAGTTGCGCCCCACCCGCACCAGCCAGCAGGCGCCGGCGAGCTGCACGCCATCGGGCGTGACATGGGGTTTTAGCGCCGCGGCGATCGCCTCCTTGGCTTTCGCGACATTGGCCGGCGATGTCTCGGCGAACAATCGCGCCAGCGGGCCGAACTTGCCTGCATTGTCGAGCGTCTCCGCCATGTCCTGGCCCAGCCGCATCGGCCGGTCGAGTGGCTCGAAGGTCGGCGTGCCGAAGCCCGCGCCTTTGAGGATACGCTCGACGCGGGCGCGGTCGCCGAAGGAATATTGGCCGGGATCTTCGGGTCCGGGTCGCTCCACCGGCGGCAGAAAGGGCGCCGCCGCCTTGAACGGCACCAGGCCCCAGGGATTCTCCTGTGGCATCCGCCAGCACACGAAGACCAGCCGCCCCGAGGGTTTCAGCGCCCGGCGCAGGTTCTTGAAGGCGGTGACGGGGTCGCCGAAGAACATCACGCCGAAGCGCGAGAACATCAGGTCGAACGATTCAGCTTCGAACGGCTGCGTCGCCGCATCTGCACACTCGAACGAGGCATTGGCGATCTGCCGGGCCCGCGATGCCGCCACCAAAGGCTCGGAGATATCGACGCCCAGGACATGGCCGCTCGCGCCAACGGCAGCCGCCAGGGCGGCCGTCGTGCCGCCGGTGCCGCAGCCGATGTCGAGCACGCGCTCGCCCAGCTGAGGTGCCGCAGCGGCAAGCGCCTGCTCGCCGAACCAGGCGATGCCGCGTTCGATCCGCTCCTGCGAGGCGAGCCAGGCCGCACCGCCCGGGCCGTTCCAGAACGCGGCCTGGTCGGCGGCAAGCTCGGTGGCGTTCTTCATGCCGGGGCGCTTGCGTGCGCCCGCACCAGCTCGCGCGGCATGTAATTGGTGAAGGCCACCTTCCAGGCGTGCGCCGGATCGGCCTGCTCGAAATGCTCGATCAGGGTGACCGACACATTCTCGATCTCGAACCGCACCGCCGCCTCCGGGTGCATGTCGAAGGCATGCGCCAGCGCCGCACGAATGGTGCCGCCATGCGCCGTCGCCACGATGTCGCGGCCGCGATGCTCGGCGGTCAGCCGCTCGATGCTGCGCACCGTGCGCTGGCGCAGGTCGACGAAGCTCTCGCCGCCCGGCGGGCGATGCTCGGGCGGTCCCAGCCAGAACAGATGGTTGCTGCCGTGATGCTCGGCGATCTCGCTGTAGGTCAGGCCCTGCCAGGAGCCGAAATGCTGCTCGGCGAGATCGGAATCGATCCTGAGCTCGCCCATGTCGGCACCGGCCCTGGCAAGATGCTCGGCGGTCTTGCGCGCGCGCAGGAGGTTGGACGCGTACCAGACGGCGCCGGTCGGCAGCAGCGTCGCCTGATGGCGGAACAGCGCCTCGTTGCTGACGTCGCAATCCTTGTCGGACTGGCCGTAGCAGCGCGCTTCGGGATTGGGCACCGGTGCATGGCGCACCCACCACCAGCGCGTGATCGCTCCCGTAATTTTTGCAGCCGTTGCCATGTCAGCGTCCCACTGTCAGGGCGGCGACGAGCACGAAGACCGTCTCCGCCGTTTGTTGCACGGCCCCCAGCGTGTCGCCGGTGTAGCCGCCGATGCGTTCGGCGATCCAGCGCGCGACGAACCAGGCCGCCGCCAGCGCCAGCAGCGGCGCCAGGATCGCCCCCAGCACGCCCTTGCCCAGCAGCAGCACGAAGGCCAGCGCCGCGCCGATGCCGATGGCCAGCCAGACGTCGGTGTCGTGGGGCTTGCCGGCCTGCACGCCCAGCCCGTCCTGATGCACCGGGGAGAAAGCCAGCAGCGGATAGGCCAGCGCCGCGCGCGACACGGCATGCGCGCCGATCAGCACGACCAGGCCGGTGGCGCCGCCGAAGTGCGAGAGGCTGGCGACCTTGATCAGCACGGTGAGGGCCAGCGCCAGCACGCCGAAGGTGCCGTTGCGGCTGTCGCGCATGATCTCCAACCGCCGCGGCGTGTCGATGCCGTGCGGCCCCAGCCCGTCGGCGGTGTCGGCCAAGCCGTCCTCATGCAGGGCGCGCGTGATCAGCACTCCTGCGCCCACGGCCAGCACGCCGGCCAGCCAGCCCGGCCCGGCCAGGCCATGCACGAAGGCGAAGACCAGGCCCGTCACGAGGCCGACCGCGGCGCCCAGGATCGGCAACACCGGCAGCACCTCGGCCAGCGGCCAGCGCGGGAGGCCGGTATTGAGCTTGAGGCCGGTGAAGAAGGAGGCCTGCTCTTTGAGGGCCTGAAGCCAGTCATCGAACGAGGAGGGGCTGCCGGTGGGGAATTCGTTGGGACTGGTCATGGTGGGGTAAATATAGGATGGTCCGCGCCCTCAATGAATGCCCCGCCCGCCACCTTCGAAGAAATGCGCGGTATTATCCGCGGCCTCCCCGGCCCGGATCTGGTCGCCCGCACCGACGTGGTGCGCCGCCAGGCCGAGCTCACCAAGCCGCCCGGCTCGCTCGGCCGGCTGGAGGAGATCGCCGAATGGCTGGCGGCCTGGCAGGGCCGTGCGCAGCCGAGGGTCGAGCGGCCGCGCGTGGCGGTGTTCGCCGGCGCCCATGGCATCGCCCGGCGCGGCGTGTCGGCCTATCCGCCGGAAGTCACGCAGCAGATGGTGAAGAACTTCCTCGACGGCGGGGCCGCCATCAACCAGCTCGCATCAGCCATCGACGCCGACCTGCGCATCTACGAGCTCGACCTCGTCCATCCGACGGAGGACTTCACCCAGGGCCCGGCGATGAGCGAGACCCGCACCGCCAACGCGCTGGCCTACGGCATGATGGCCGCCGAGCCCGGCATCGACGTGCTGTGCCTGGGCGAGATGGGCATCGCCAACACCACCACGGCCGCCACCCTGTGCGCGGCCCTGTTCGGCGGCTCGGGCGCCGACTGGGCCGGCCCCGGCACCGGCGTCACCGGCGCAGGGCTTGCCCGCAAGATCTCCGTCATCGACGAGGCCTTGGCCTTTCACAAGACCGCCATCGCCCGCCACGATCCGCTCGAGCTGCTGGCCACGGTGGGAGGCGAGGAATTCGCGGCCCTCGCAGGCGCCGTGCTGGCCGCCCGTATGGGCCGCATCCCGGTGCTGCTCGACGGCTATGCCTGCACCGCCGCCGCCGCCGTGCTCCACGCCTTCGATTCCAAGGCGCTCGACCATTGCCTGGTGGCGCACCGCTCGGCCGAGCCCGGCCACACGCGCCTGCTGGAAGCCATCGGCAAGCGCCCGCTGCTCGAGATGGACATGCGGCTGGGCGAGGCCTCGGCGGCGGCGCTGGCCGTGCCGATCCTCAAGGCCGCCGCCGCCTGCCACAACGGCATGGCGACCTTCGCCGAGGCCGGTGTATCGTCGAGGAATGCGTAGACGGTTCCTGATCGCGGCGCTGCCGCTGCTGCCCCTGCCCGCCCTGGCGCATCCCAATCACAAGCCGAGCGACAACGAGGCCCAGATCGTGGCCGACGTGACGGCGTTCCGCGAGAGGCTCGCCAAGGCGGTGACCGCCAAGGATTTCCCGACGCTGCGCGCCTGCTATGCCGACAGCTACACCCACACCCACGGCTCGGGAAAGCTCGACAACAAGGATGCCCGCCTGGTCTCGGCCATGGCGGGCGAGCCTATGATCGAGAATGCGCCGGCGAGCGAGCTCGGCTTCCGGGTGTTCGGCGGGCCGACCGTGATCCTGACCGGCAAAAGCCCGATCCTGAACGTCAAGGAGCAGCGGACCTACGACTTCCGCTGGATCTGTGTCTATGTCGCCGGCAACGACGGCTGCCTGCTGGCCGCCAGCCAGGCGACGCGCCTGCCCGTGGGATAGGGTGTCTCAACCGTCTCACACCGTCTCACCCTCCCTGAGACACTTTTAATGTGATGGCACAAGGCTTTAGGCGGGTTTGTCTCACGTCTCACGACTCTGCCCCTCGCAAAAGCGCACAAACCCTTCGAGTTGAGCAAACCTCATGCTGAGGAGTTCTCCATCGGCGGTGCCGACCCGAGGTATGAAACCAAGCAGCGGTTCAATTTAGTCCTCATCCTGAGGAGCGCGCCGCAGGCGTGCGTCTCGATCCGCGCGGGGTAACCCCCGCGC
>CANIRG010000063.1 GCA_947469635.1 Rhodospirillales bacterium
AGCTCACCCAGGGCAGCCAGTCCTGCCCCGACGGCTGGCGCGTCGCGCACCAGGTGAGGTAGCTCACGATCCAGCTCTGGAAGGCAAAGAGCTCCCAGTTGTGCAGGCCGTAGAGCGCGATGTACTTCAGCGCCGGCCGGTTCTTCAGCCCTGGCCGAATGTCGGGCAGGTGGAAGCGGCCGGAAAAATCGGGCTGGCTGTGCCGCGGAACGAAGAGGATGAGCCCGAAGCTCAACAGGGCGCCGGCGGCGGCGATCGCCAGCGCCCCCTGCCAGCCGACGTGCGCTGCGAGCTCGATGATCGAGAGATAGGAGATGCTGCTGCCCAGCCCGTAGCTCGCGGTGTAGAGCGCGATCCAGCGCGACTGCCGTTGCGGCGAGGTCCGGTCCGTCAGGAGCCGCAGGCCGGGCATGTAGGTGCCGGCCAGCCCCGCGCCGGCCAGGGCGCGAAAGACGAGAGCCGACCAGAAGCCTTCGGCGGCGAGCGCGAAGCACAGGGCGGCGGCCGAGGTCAGCAGCAGGGCAGCGAGGTAGATGCGCCGCGAATCGATGTGGTCGGTCAGCGAGACGCAGAACGGCACGGCGCAGATGTAGCCGCCGTAGAAGATGCCGCTGATCCAGCCGGCCTCCGTGTTCGACAATCCCCATTCCGTCTTGAGCACCGGCATCAGCCCCGGGAAGGAGGCCGAGTTCATCATGGTCAGGATGGAGGTGGCCACGAGCAGCAGGACGAGCGGCACCTCGCGGCGTGGACCTGCCGACGACGACGTCTCACCCATTTCCCAGCTTCACAGTGCGTTTCACGTGTGGCACCTTCATCTTCTGCACACGTGTGCATTACCGCACGGCGATTTTCTCCCTGTCAACACGTCCGATGAAATCCAAGAGCAGCTACGGCATCAGGTCGATCGATGTGGCCCGCCTGGCCGGCGTGTCGCGCTCCGCGGTGTCGCGCGCCTTCACCGAGGGTGCCTACATCGCCGACGAGACGCGCGAGAAGGTGTTGAAGGCGTCGGAGCAGCTGGGCTACAGCCCCAACGCCATCGCGCGCGGCCTGATCACCCGGCGGTCGCGCATGGTGGGCGTGGTCGTGGCCGACCTGTCCAACCCCTTCTATGCCGGCGTGCTCGAAGCCACCTGCCTCAAGCTCCAGCAGCACGGGCTTGCCCCCTTGCTGCTGTCGTGCCGCCATTCGCAGGATCTCGATTCGCTCATTCCGCAGCTCCTGGCCTATCAGGTCGACGGTGTGCTGATCGCGGCCTCCACCCTGTCCTCCACCATCGCCACGCAATGCGCCCGCGCCGGCCGGCCGGTCGTGCTGATCAACCGCTATGTGAGCTATGACGCGGTGAGCGCCGTCACCTGCGACAATGTCGGCGGCGGTCGCGCAGTGGCCGACCGGCTGGTCGCCGGCGGGCACAGGCGGATCGCGTTCCTCGCCGGTTTGGAAGACACGTCGAGCAGCCGGGATCGCGAGAAGGGGTTCGTCGGGCGGCTGGGTGAGCTTGGCATCGCGCTCCATGCCCGCGACGTCGGCAATTATGCCTACGAGGGCGCAACGGCGGCGGTGCGGCGTCTCCTGTCGAAGCGGCCTCGCCCGGATGCGATCTTCTGCGCCAACGACACGATGGCGATCGCGGCCATCGACGTGGCGCGCAACGAGTTCGGCCTCGAGCTGCCGCGCGATCTGTCGATCGCGGGCTACGACAATATCGATGCCGCCTCGTGGCAGGGCTACGACCTCACCTCGGTCGACCAGAATCTCGACCGCATGGTGGCGACCGCCATCGATCTGCTGCTCCGGCTGCGCGACGATCCCGGCAGCCGGCCGCAGCACGTGCAGGTGCCGGCACGCCTCGAGGTCCGGGGCTCGACGCGGGCCGTTCCGCCGGCCAAGAGCGTGCGCCGGCTGACGAAGCTGCGCGGTGCCGGCGGCTCGCGCGCGGCTTGACGTTGGCAAAAATCGCGTGCGATCATGCACACGTGTGCAGGCGCCGCCTCAACCAGAGCGCCATCCCGAGGAGGAAACGATGATCAGGACAGCGGTTTCATCGAAAGCAAGGCTTGGCCGTCGCGGCGCGTTGCGCGTCGCCGGCGGCGGCGCGGCGGCGGCCGTGCTGATCGGCAGCGGGCCCGCGCGCTCGGCCAATGCGTCGATCGACATCGTGCATTTCTTCTCCGGCGCCGATCACCCGATGGAGCTGGTGATCAAGGCGTTCAACCAGAAGAACCTCGGCGTCACCGCGGTGAGCCGCCAGGAAGGCACGACCTACGAGGCGATCACGCAGAAGGCGATGGCGGGCATTGCCGCCGGCCGGCCTCCGGCGGTGATGACGACGGGCTGGAAGCTCGCGTCCTTCGCCAAGCATACCCTGGGCGCGCAGGACATCCGCGGCGCCGGCGCCGACGGCAACGCGGTCCTGGAGAACTACAAGCCCGACGTGATCAAGATGGTCACCGTCGACGGCGCGGTCATGGGCATTCCCTGGGCGCTGAGCACCCCCGTCCTCTACATCAACATGGATCACTGGAAGGCCGCCGGCCTCGATCCCGCCGCCATCCCGACCACGGTCGAGGATCTCTACGTCAAGCTGGCCCAGCTGCAGCAGAAGACCGGCAAATCGGCGCTGGCCTATGAGGTCAACGAGTGGGAGCCGCAGGCCTTCATCCAGAATGCCGGCGGCGACGTGCTCGATTCAGGCGGCAAGCCGGTCATGGACAGTCCCGCCGCGATCTACGGCATGGAGAAGTTCGTCGAGGCCAAGACCAAGGGGCTGTGGAAGCCGATCGGTCTCGGCGAGATGCTGACCGCCTTCCAGGCCGGCGCCCTCGGCGCCATGGTGACCAGCTCGGCGCGCCTGTCGGGGATCAAGGCGCAGACCGCCTTCGAGATCAAGCTCGCCAAGATGCCGGGCCTCGAGGGGAAGGCCCGCCGCATGAACAGCGGCGGCAATTTCCTGGCCATCCTGGCCCGCAACAAGGAGCAGCAGGCGGCGGCGCTGCAGTTCCTGAAGTTCTGCGCCACGCCCGAGGCCATGAAGCTGTGGCTGGCGACCGGCTACCTCAACACGACGAAGCACGAGCTGCCGATGCCGGCGGGTCAGGAGGCGGCCTATGCCCAGCTCGCCGACGGACTCACGCCGGAGACGGTGTGGCCCGGCGCCCGCGGCCTGGAAGCGCTCAAGGTCCATATCGACTGGATCTCGCGTATCGTGAACGGCTCGGCCACCGTGGCCAACGGGCTCAAGGGCAGCAAGGACGCCGTCGCCAAGCTGCTGGCCTGACCCGCGATGTTCGCGCTCCAGGGCAGATATGCGGCGTGGCTGTTCATCGCTCCGGCGATGATTGCCGTGACCGTCTTCATCTATCTGCCGATGGTGCTGAACGTCGGTGTGTCCTTCTACGACTGGAACGTGCTCAGGAACGAGTTTTCCTGGAAGGGCGTGGAGAACTACCTCTCCACGCTCGACAATATCGACTTCCGCAGCGCCGCCGTGAACACCGCGATCTATCTCGCCGTGCTGGTGCCGGCGCAGATGCTGATCCCGCTGGTGCTGGCCTTCCTGATGCTGCGGGTGCGCAACCGGTTCGCGGTACGCACCTATCGCGGTATCTATTTCATCCCGACCATCGTCTCGTTCTCGATCGCCGGCGTGGTCTGGCTGTGGATGTTCAATCCCATCGTCGGCTTCCTCAACACGCTGCTCGAGTCGATGGGCTTCGCAGGGCACCGATGGCTCAGCGACCCGGACATGGCGCTGTGGTGCGTGGCGGCCGTGTCCTTCTGGAAGGGCTTCGGCCTCAACCTGATCCTCTACGCGGCGGCGCTGGTCAACATTCCGCGCGAGGTCATCGAGGCGGCCGAGCTGGACGGCGCCGGGGCGTGGACGCGCGCGCGGCGCATCGAGGTGCCGATGATATCGCCGACCCTCTTCTTCACCGCCGTCACGACCGTCCTGATCGTCATGGACGAGATCGTGGGCGTGGTCGACGTGCTGACCGAAGGCGGACCTTACAATTCCTCGTCCAACCTCGTCTATTTCCTCTACGAGCGGGCCTTCCGGCAGTTCAACTTCGGCGAGGCAGCGGCGGTGGCCACGCTGATCATCGCCATCGTGGCCTTCGCGACCTGGCTGCAGTTCCGGGCCTTCGAGCGCTATGTCCACTACCAGTAGGCCGCGGCGGCGCGGGGCGCCGGGCCGCCTCGTGAGCGCGGGCGTCATCCATGCCGCGCTGCTGGTGGCCGCGGTGGTGACGCTGTTCCCGCTGATCTGGATGTTCACGACGGCCTTCACGCCCAACGAGCTCACCTTCCGGCGCAATCTCGGCCTGCTGCCGTCGCAGCCCACCTTCGCCAACTTCGTGGCGGCCTTCCAGATCCAGCCCGTGGCGCACTGGCTGATGAACTCCCTCATCGTCTCGGTCGCCATAGCGGCCGGCAAGATGCTGGTGGCGATCCCCGCGGCCTTCGCCTTCGCCCACTTCCGCTTCCGCTTCCGCGACTGGCTGTTCGCGGTGATCGTCGGCACCATGACGATCCCCTATGTCGTGACGCTGATCCCGACCTATATCGCCGTGGTGAAGCTCGACCTCTACAACACGCTGGCCGGCGTCATCGTGCCGTCGATCGCCTTCTGCGGCTTCGCCATCTTCTTCCTGCGCCAGAGCTTCAAGATCGTGCCGACGGAGCTGCTGGAAGCCGCGGTCATCGACGGCGCCGGGCCGCTGCGCGCGCTGGTGTCGATCGTGATCCCGAACTCGCTGCCCGCCATAGCGTCGCTCACGGTGCTGAGCTTCCTGTCGGCGTGGAACCTCTATCTGTGGCCGCACCTGATCCTGAACGATTCAGAGATGAAGACGCTGTCGATCGGGTTGAAGCTCTTCGCCACCAACCAGGAACAGCTGCAGCAATGGGGACCGCTGATGGCGACGGCCGTGCTGGGCCTCCTGCCGGCGCTCACGATCTTCGCCTTCGCCCAGCGCTACATCATGGACGCCTTCGTCCATTCGGGAATCAAATAGGAGTCATCCCGTGAAGATCACCATCGGCACCTACAACATCCAGTTCGGCCGCGGCCTCGACATGAAGTTCGACCTCGGCCGCACCGCGGGCGATGTGGCGGGCGCCGACATCGTGTCCTTCCAGGAGGTCGCGCAGAACTGGGAACGCAACGGCGGCGAGGACCAGGCGGCGGGGCTGGCGGAGCGGCTGGGCTACCATTACGTCTTCGGCTCGGGCTTCAACGTCGCCGCGACCTCCAGGGGCGCCGACGGCAAGCCCGACAACCGTCGCCGCACCTTCGGCAACATGGTGGCGAGCCGCTGGCCGATCGAATCCAGCCGCACCTTCCTGCTGCCCAAACATGCCCTCTCGACGATCTACGACCTGCAGCGCTGCGTCGTCGAAGCCGTGGTGGTGACGCCGGTGGGCAAGGTCCGCATCTATTCGCTGCACCTCTCGCACATCTCGTCGGGCCAGCGCCTGCCGCAGGTGGAGATGCTGCTCGACATCGTGAAGGAGGCGCCGGCCAACGGCTCGGCCTGGGACGGCACGCACACGCCGGACTGGACCGAGGGCATGGACGTGCCGAGCCTGCCGGAGCCGGCCCTTGTCATGGGCGACATGAACTTCACGCACGAAAGCCCCGAGTACGCGCTGATCTGCGGCGAGATGCACGCGCGCAACGGCCGGATCGTGCGCAACACGTCCCTGCGCGACGCCTGGGTCGTCTCCGGCCATGCCGAGGACGAGGGCATCAGCATCCGCAGCCTCTATTCCGGCGATGTCCGCATCGACCACATGTTCGTCACGCCATCCGTCGCGGGTCATGTGAAGAACATGCGGATCGACGGCGAGGCCAAAGCCTCGGACCACTTCCCGGTTTTCCTCGAGCTCGACGTGCCCCCTGCGGGGTTTGGAACCTAGTCCAGACGGCGATTTGCCGCCGGCGCCGAATTCCGGCGCCGGCGAAGCCCGGCGTTGCCCGCCCGTCGATGATGGGCTTCCGCACCCGGCAGTCCGGCGCGCACCGCCTCCAGCGAGGCCGCGCATGAACCGGAAGATTCACATGACGAGCTTCCCGGCGACCCTTCGGTCCCTTTCCCTTCAAAGGCTCGGCGAACAAGGCCCGCGTCGGAGGCTGCATTCGCCGACGGATCGACCCTGTCGACAGGGCCAGGAAGCGCCCCAGAAATCCCCGGTTGCCCGCTGCTCGCGGTCCGACGCCCTGTCAAAACCCGGCGCGCGGGAAGCCGATTATACGGAAAGGTTTCAGGCGGTGTTTTCGGCGTTCGACCGGCGGCAGGAGTAAAATGCCGGATGCTCGGATTTAGTTAGCGAGGGATCGGTGAAGGAAAATTCCCACTGTTTCCCACCAGGGTGGGAAGCCTTCGATGCCTATGGCGCAAGGATTTCGAGGCGGCTTCCCGCTTTCCCGCCGCTCCCGGGAATGGGGTAATAGGCTACCGCTTGGGGCCGAACCGCTGCCAGGACGAATGGCGGACGCGCAGTCGGACCGGATCGGACGAGGCGTATTCCCTGGCGGCCCAGTCGGAGCTTGCGACTTCGAGGATCAGCGGCGCGCCGGCGTCGACTTTCGGACTGTCGCCGGGGCGCGCGACCTCCTGACCGGCCTCGTTCAGCCAGCGCCACCATGGCGCCGGCTGGCCGGCCGGAGACGCCAGCATCTCGACGCGTAGCGCGCCCGCCGCGGGCGAGACGACGCGGAAGAAGCGATGCTCGCGGCGTACGAAGAAGGTGAACCGCGCCTCCTCGTCGATCGCCAGCGCCCACGGTGCGGCCGGCTCCAGCCCCCTGGCATCGTCGGCCGATCGCGGCTTGAAGCCGACGCGCAGGCGCACCGGATCGGCCGAGGCGTACTCGTTTGCGGCCCAGTCGGAGCTCGCGACCTCGAGGATCACCGGCACGCCCGAGGCAACGGCCAGGTCGGCCTCGTGGCCACGCAGCTCCTTGCCGGCCTCGTCCAGCCAGTGCCACCACGGCGCCCGTTGATTGGCCGGCGACGACAGTATCTCGACCCCGAGCGCGCCGGTGGCCGGCGGTACGATGCGGAAGAAGCGTCGCTCGTGGCGCACGAGGAAGGTGAACTGCGCCTCCTCGTCGATCGCCAGGGCGCGCGGCGTGGCGAGTTCCAGTCCTTTCGCATCCGCTTCCGATCGCGGCTTGAAGCCGACGCGCAGGCGCACCGGATCGGCGGAGGTGTACTCGTTGTTGGCCCAGTCGGAGCTCGCGACCTCGAGGATCACCGGCGTGCCGGCGGCAACGGCGAGATCGGCCTCATGGCCGCGCAGTCCCTTGCCGGCCTCGTCGAGCCAGCGCCACCAGGGCGCGCTCTTGTCCTTCGGCGCCGCCAGGATCTCGACCCCGAGGGCGCCGGTGGCCGGCGGCGCGATACGGAAGAAGCGACGCTCGTGGCGCACGAAGAAGGTGAACTGGGCCTCCTCGCCGATCGCCAGCGTCCGCGGCGCGGCAAGGTCGAGGCCGAGCGCATCGTCGGCCGAGCGTGGCCTGAAGCCGACGCGCAGGCGCACGGGATCGGGCGAGGTGTATTCGTAGGGCTCCCAGTCAGCGCTCCTCACTTCGAGGATCACCGGCGTTCCGGAAGCCACCGCGACATCGGCCTCATGGCCGCGCAACTCCTTGCCGGCCTCGTCCAGCCACTGCCACCACGGCGGCCTCTGGCCAGCGGGCGCCACCAGGATCTCGACGTCGAGCGCACCTGACGCCGGCGGCACGATGCGGAAGAAATGTCGCTCGCCCTTGGCGGCGAAGCGGAAGGTGCGAGTCGCGCCGATTTCCAGGGGCAGGGGCTGGGTGACGGCGAGGCCGGGGGGCGCCGGTGCCTGCGCCATCGTCGCATGCGGTGCGGCGAGGACGGCGGCGACCAGCAGGACGCCGCGCAACCAGTTCACGATCATCGCGCCGTCCCGACCCGTTCGAGCGTGTCGCGTTGCTGCACCGCCTCGACGACCCTGCAGCTGTCGTCGAGCTGGCGGTCCTCCCAGGTGCCGGTCAGCCGGACGCTCGCGGCGTCGAGCGTATAGTCGCCGCGCGCCCAGTAGCCCGGGGCGGCGCCGCTGCAGCGTTGCCGCCATTCGCCGTCGTACCGCGCCAGCAGGTCGAGCTGGGCCTGGCGATGGTTGCTCACCATGCCGCGCAACACCACCGTTCCTTGCTCGAAGCCGCGCTCGCTGCGGCCGGGTTCGCCGGCCACCTCGAGCCGGCCGGTCAACGCCGCGCCCTCGCGCTCGATGCGGATGCGGCTCGCGCCACGCGCCCACAGGCCGCGCCACGGATCGCGCAGCAGCAGCGTGTGATGGCTGTCGTTGCCGCCGTCGAGCTGCAGCCAGGAGACGACGGCGCGTCCTCCCTCGGTGCGCAGGGGCACGCGCGGATCGGGCCGGGCCGGCGTCGCGGGATCGGCGTCGAGCGGCATCTCGGCGCTGGCGGCGAGGGAAACGACGAGCTGCGCCGATGCCGCGTCCGCCGGCAGGCTGCGGCGCGCGATGCTTGCCGTCCACACGGCCGCCGCCGATGCCGGTGCGCCGGAGGGCTTGAGCTCGAGCGCAACACCGCTCAGCGTCGCCGTCGGCGTCGCGACCTCGGTCGAGAACCGCAGCGTGAGAGCGATCGTCGCGTCGGGCGCCACGTCGGTCTCGCCGTCGGTCGGCTCCAGCTTGCGCGGGCCCTCGACCAGGGCGAGGTAGGTGCGCAGCTCGGCCTGCAGTTCCCGCGCCTCGTTGAGCGGTCCCGCAAGCGCCCGATCACCGTCGAGCAGCTTCGCCAGGATCGCGTACTCGATGTCCCATCTCATGCTGAGCTCGGCGGCGAGATTGGCCGCGGCATATTGCTGATCGGCGAAATACTTCGTGATCGCGGTCTTCACGAGGGTCGTGCCGACGGTCACCAGATTGCCGCGTGCCGAGCCAATGGCGGCTTCCTTGAATTCCTTGAGCTTCACGCCGCCGCGCAGGAAGGCCACGGAGCCGCTCCTGACCGCCTGCCAGTTCGAGGCATTGGCCGCCGCCGCCGCCCTGACGGCGTCGATGCCGGCGCCGGTGGCTGCTGGCGCGACGGCGAGGGCATAGGTGGTGCCGCGCGCCATTCCCTGCTCGATCACGTCGCCCAGCACGACGCCGCCCATGTCGCGTGCGCTCGAGCCGGAATCGAGCAGGCTGGCGAGCGCCGCCGACCCGGTCTTGCTTTCGTGGGCGATTCCCACGGCGGTGACGGCCTCGCGCACCTTGGTGCCGAACAGGCTGATGGCCTGAAGGGTCGCCTCCTCGCGCACCGCCGGATCGGCACTGCGCATCGAGCGCAGCGCCTGCTGGACCTCGCGCCTCGCACCGGCGGTCGCGGTGGTGAGGGCTTCGCCGGTCCGCATCGCGCGACGGGTCGCCGCCTCGACGGCCAGTTCCTCCAGCTCCTTGGCGAACCTGGCGGCGTCCTCCGAGAGGGCCCGCGTGCTCTGCATCGCGAGCCGCCGCATCGAGGCCACGGCCTCGGCTTCGCCGGCGGCGATGGCCTGGCCGGCGCGGCGCGCCAAGGCCTTTTCGGCGGCCTTCTCGATGGCGACCTCGGCGGCCTTCTCGGCGGCCCGAATGCCGACGGACACGCCACCCGTCACCACGGCCTCGACCAGCGTGCCGGCCGCCTCGGCGAGCGCGGTGTAGAAGATCTTGTCGTAGTTGGCATCGGCCGCGCGCTTCTCGGCCGCGGCGATGGCGATGCTCATGCTGTGCAGGGGGCCGGAGATCGCCAGGCGCTCGCGGTGCATCTCCTCGCGTTCGGCCTCCCGTTGCTGGATCGAGCTTGCCAGCGGATTGAGCACCGCCCGGATGTCGCTGCGACGCGTCTCGTTGGGGTTCTCCACCGTGGGATCGCGACGCCACACGCCGTCGTACAGCGGCTGGTTGCCGACACTGGCCGACACCGCTTCCAGGAAGGGTGGACGGGTGGTGCCGAGCCGCGCCGCATAGGCATCGAAAGTGCGCACGACGGTGGCCTGGGCGTCCAGATGGGCCTTCCGCGCGAGGTCGGCCTGCAGCGCCGCCGCCAGCCAGGCGCCGGCCGGATCGGCCACGGCCATCGTTACGACCGCATCTGCGGCCTCGACCAGGCGCCGCGCCTCGGCCTGCTTGGCGTCGATGCGGCGATCGATCCCCTGCTGCCTCGGCTGCTCCTCGCGCGAGACGCGCTGGAACTCCGTGTTGGTGTCCGCCGCGCGCTTCTCGATCGCCTTCCATTCCGGGATGTCGGCCAGCCGCTCCGTGCGGCCGCGCACCTCGTAGATCGGCCGGGCATCGTCGTAGACGCGGCGGGCAGCGCGCGCCCGGTCGGCGACCTCGGCTACCTTGATCTGGCTTTGCGCACGTTCTTCGAGCAGGGCGAGCAGCTCGCGCCTGGCTTGGTCGATCGCGGCCCGGGCGCGGTCCCAGCGCGCGTTCGGCGCCTCGGCGTCGGTGCGCGCCTTGGTGACGGCCGCCAACGCGGTGTCGGCCTTCTCCTTGGCGGTCCGCTCCGCCGCCAGGGCGCTGCGATAATTCTTCTCCGCCGTGGCGAGCTCGGCGACGTGGTCGGCCTGCGCCGGCGCCGCGAGCAGCAAGGCCACCGCTGCCGCGACGCAGAGGATCGTGCCCCATCGGGGAAGGCCGCTCATGGCAGGCCCGCCATGCCGCGCGCCGGGCGGGAGACGGGACCACGATTGAGCCGGATGCCCAGGCTGGCGGTCTCCGTCGACTGGTACTTTCCGGTCGGCTGCTCGTACTTGATCTCGGGACTGTGATAGGTGCCGCTCATCTCGTCCTTGGCCTTGTCGTAGGTGAGGGTGAGGCGGGCCGGCAGTAAGCCGGGGAAGGTGCTGCCCTTTTCCTTGAGCGCCGCGTTCCAGGCCGAACCGGGCACCGGCGGCGAGAGGGCGGCGGGCGTCAGCCACACCGTCAGCTCCATCGTGCCCTCGATCTGGAACCTGCCCGCGATGTAGGCGACGCCCGGGCCGACCGTCGCGGTTCTGGGTTCGAGCGCCACGTCGGACGTGCCGCCGCCGGCGAAGGTCACGGTCCATTTGCCCTGCAGCGATGCGGGCACATCCGACGGTGGCAGCTCGGTCGGCGTCGTCTGCGCCGTGGCGCTCGATGTCGCCAACAGCAACAGCGCCACGAGGCTTCCCCTGCGCCCCAGCATGGTCCCCAGAGCATGACGAGGAGCCGTCGGGTCGCTCATCGGAGCGCGCCACTCCGGTGGCGCTCATATCTTCCGGACCGTGGGCCTCCAGGCCCGCTCATGTTCATGAGGCGGGCCTGGAGATGCGCGGCCCGTATGAGGCGCGTTCCAATGATAGCCAGACCCAGGTCATCACGCTCTAGCATGGTTCGTTCGCCGCCTTCTTGTCCGGGCACTGGCCGACACTCTTGACCTCCACCGGATCGCCCGACGGCAGCACGAACCGCTCGACGATGTTGGCGTCCTGGAACATCAGGCCGCGCGTCTTGTCGGTGCAGGCGGCGCCGAGGGCGGGGGTGATGGGGCCGCAGGAGATCGTCTCCATCGTCTTCTTCCCGGCCTGCAGCGTCTCGATGCCGAGCGTCATGGTCGAGCCGACCCGTGCGCCCAGCCGGTTGGCGATGGTGCAGGTCCAACCGATGCTGCCCGCCCGGTCCCTCGCAGCTCCAGCCGCTGCGTGCGCTGGCCTCGGTCATCAGCAGGGTGCGCAAGGCCGCGAACGAGGCGTGGGCGGCGGCGAACAGCTCGGCCTTGCCCGTGGCGACGATGTCGAGGATGCACTCACGCAGGATCGCCGGATCGAGCACGCCCGCCGCCCGGCAGGCGGCCTCGGCCTCCTTGCGCTGGGCCTCGGTCGCGTTGGCCATCGGATCGGGCGCATAGGGAAAGTTGCGGTCGGCGAAGGTCTCGACCGTCTCGCCGGGCGCATAGTCGAACAGGGACTGCGCCTGTGCGATTCGCCAGCTGTTGCCGAACACACGATAGAGATCGTCGGAGGCATCGGCGGGCGAACGCGTGCCGAGCTGGACGACCGTGCCGTCGCGCGCGACGAGGCTGCCCGGCTTCCGCGCCTCGTCGGCCGCGAGCAGGCCCTCGGTGCGTTCATCCCGGGCGAGGCAGACGCTCACCGACGAGTCGAGCATGTCGCCATGGGAGAGGCGCGCCTCGAGCTTGCCCGGCCAATGCACGACCACGCCGTTGGCCTGCCGCGTCACCTCCGCGCCATCGGCGAGGCGGATGGGCTTATCCGCGGGCGCCGTCGGCTTGCCGTTGATCAGCACCGGCGCCGCGGGCCTGGCGTAGACCGCCACGACATCGCCGCCGAGCTTGATCGCGATGCCCGTCATGACGCTCACGCTGCGCGACGCGCCGAAGGGTTGCAGCCGCATCTGGATCTCGAAGGAGCCGGTCTTCAGTCCGACGAACTCGCCGACCGCCTGGAAGTCGTAGCGATAGCCGTCCAGCGTGCCGATATGGATGTCACGGCCGGCATCCGCGTTGATGGGCTTGCCCGCGCCCCAGCCGTCGGCGTGGGCCGTGCCGGGGAGCAGGAGCTCCATGACGGGGCGCAGCCATCCGCCCTTCGTTCCTTCCGCCGCGCCGGCCTTGCAGGAGAGGGCGATGGAGATGGCCGGTACGGTATTGCCGCCAGAGAAGGGGAGCCGGGGGCGCTCGGCGGTCGACGGCGCCGAGGCTTCCTCGGTCGATTTGGGCGGCGCACCGCGCCAGAAAAGATAGGCCGCGAGGGCTATGATCGCGACGGCAAGCGGCAAGGCCGCAATCTTCACGGCGGGCGGCAATCGCCTGGACATCGTGACCGATCTCCCATCGACAGCGAACCTCGCGACCTTGAGGTTCGCGCCGAGGCGAGTCAACGCCGAGCCGCGCGGGACCGTCGCGTCCCGCAACATAAGTTGTGAGTTGCCGCAGTCTCAATACCGCGCGATCACCTTCGCCGCGAAGTCGCCAAGGTTGCGCCGCGCTTCGTTCATGCCCGGCAGCAGGGTGATCTCGTTCAGCCCCATCGCCTCGCGCTCGCGCAGCATGGCGATGATCTCGTCGGGCGTGCCGACCAGCCCGCCCGTCGCGCGGATCAGGTCCTCGGTGATGAAGCGGCGTTCCTCCGGCGGCAGGAAGGCGCAATGGCCGAAATGGACCTGCTGGTAGCGCCGCGCGTCCGGCGTCTCCATCTTCTCGGTGAAAGCCAGATACTCCTCCCACAGGCCGCGGCAACGGGCGGCCACGGTGCTGGTGTCGCCATCGACGCGATAGAGTTCCCACCAGTAATGCAGCGTCGCGGCGGCCATCGGCCCGATCTCGTCGATGACGCGGTCGGAGGTCATGCTCTCGCCGGGCCGCAGCACGCAGGCATAGCTGAGCGCCGCGGTATGGAAGCTGTCGGGGAAGGCCCGGCCGATCGCCGATGCGCCGTCGCGCATCGTCTCCAGGCTCTTCTGCAGTCGTCCCCGTGTCTGGTTGTGCGAGCAGACGCGCCCGTCGCCGTAGGCGCCGGCCGACTTCAGCGCCAGCGGTCCATCGGCCGCGACATAGATCGGCACCGGATGCTCGACGTCGATGAAGCCCTGGCCGTGATGCAGGAAGCGGATGGGGTGCCGCTCGCCACCGGCGGCATCGTCGAGCGCATAGTCGACCTCCTCGCCGTGCAGCAGGGCGCGCAGCACGCGGAGATATTCGCGGAATTGCCGGGCCTTCATGGACTCCTTGCCCATGACGCGCATCGCGGTGTGGCCGGTGCCGATGCCGAGGAAGACGCGGCCGGGGGCGAGCTGGTTGATGGTGGCGATCGAATGGGCCGTGACCGGCGCCAGCCGCACCGGCGCCACCGCCACGCCGGTGCCCAGCCGGATGTGCGAGGTGTTCGCCGCCGCCAGCGCCAGCACCGCATAGGCGTCCGAATAGAGCATCTGCGAATCGGCGGCCCAGGCGCAGTCGTAGCCCATCGCCTCGAGATCTACGAAGAGCTTCCAGTCCGACACGCGCGGGACGACGGTGACTCCGAATTTCATGAGGCTGCCTTCTGCTGGTGGAACATCTTAAGCCCTTTCCTCCCCATTCAAATGGGGAGGAGGGGCTTGAGGAGGGGTCAGAGCCTCCCTTTGAACGTCGGCAGGCGGCCGGGCGCAAACGGCGACAGGTCGACGTGATGCGTCGTGCCGTCGAGGATCAGCTCGGCCATGGCCTCGCCGGTCGCCGGCGCGTTGAGCATGCCCCAGACGTTGTGGCCGGTCGCGATATAGGCGCCAGCCACACCGGGCACCGCGCCGAGCAGGGGCAGGCTATCCTCGGTGACCGGCCGGAAGCAGGCCTGCCGCGTCACGATGCGGTCGGCCGTGAGGACCGGCGAGATCGTCCGGCACATCGCTTCGAGCCGTGCGTGCGCGCCCGGGTCGGGGGCGACCTCGGCGGGATCGACCGGCAGCGGCCCGGTGCTCGAGATCGCGCATACCCAGGTCGTGCCGTCGGCGCGGGCAAACAGCTCGGGCGTGAGGACCTCGCCGCTCGCTTCCTGGTACTCGAGGAACAGGGCCTCGGCGGGAATGGCATCGCCGGTGTCGAATATGAGGCTGTGGCCCTTGTAGCCGTACACCGCCGGCAGCGGCAGCCAGCGGGTCGCGAGGATGGACCAGGGGCCCATGGCGACGACCACTGCATCGCCCTCGACGATCTCGCCGCTGTCGAGCGTGACGCCGCTCGCCGCGCCGTTCTTGTCTCGCACGAGGTCCACGACCGCGCCGCGTCGCAGCTCTGCGCCATGGGCCTCCGCGGCGCGCATCAGGCCCGTGGTGAAGGCGCGCGGCTCGACCAGCGCCGTCGATCGGGCCGAGCCCAGTTGACCCGTGAGCGTCACGCCTTCGGAAAGCCAGGGTCGCGGTGCGGCGCCGCGCGCGGTGCCGTTCTCTTCGGCGTGGCCGGCATAGGTCGTGAGGCGGCGATATCCCCAGGGATTGTCGAGCCTGGTGGCCAGTTCGGCATGGAGCTCGAAGCTGCGCCGCGCCAGCCGGTCGAGCGGGCTGCCGCGACACCAGTCCAGCGCCAGGAAGCCGCCCGACTTGCCGGAAGCGGAGCCCGCGACCTCGTGGCGTTCGATCACGATGGGCCGGGCGCCGCGCAGGCTGAGGAAACAGGCGATCGCGGCACCGATCGCGCCGCCGCCGCAGATGACGATGCGTTTGGGCCGGATCATGCCAATACTGTGTCAGGCTGTATGATTCGATGCCAGCGCCGCGAGGAACCATGATCGTCGATTGCCACGCCCACGTCTTCACCCACTGGATCGGCGCCTGCGGGCATCCGACGCGCGAGATCCACAAGCGCTACCTGCAGCGCGTCGTCACCCGCACCGTCGCGCCGACGTTCCGTCTCCGCGATGGCGCGCGTGCCGACACCAAGGCCCTGTTCCGCGCCGGCGACGAGGGCTGGAGCGGCCTCGCCGACGTCGACTTCCGCATCGGCCGCTTCGGCCAGCTCGAGTTCACGCACGAGGGCGAGGACTATGGCGTCCAGTACATGCCCGTGGGCATGCAGGAGATGACGGCACCGCCCGAGCTGATGCTGGCCCAGATGATGAATGCCGGCGTCGATCGCTGCGTCCTTCAGGCGGGCGGCGGCTACGGCGCGATGACCGAGATGAACGCCTTCTCCGAGCGGCAGTATCCCGCGCGCATGACCGGCCTGATGCATGTCGACGAGGCTGTTGCGGGCGAGGCGGTCCAGCTTGCCGCGGTCGACCATGCCGTCGATGTGCTGAAGCTGCGCGGCCTCTATTTCAACGTCGATTCGCTCAGCCGGCATGGCTTCCCCTGGGCGCTGGATGCGCCGCAGATGGAGCCGTTCTGGGACAAGCTCGCGCGGCGGGGGATCGCGCTCTGCCTCGAGCTCAGCTCCGGGCCGAGCTACGACATGGCCGGCTACATGGCGCACATCACGGCTTTCACGCACGTCCTCGCACGCCATCCCGGCCTGCGTGTGCATCTGGCGATGAGCCCGTCCGTCCCGTTCTTCGCCAGGAATGGCCACTACGAGTTCCCCGAGGAGCTGCTGCGCCTCTACCGCCACGAGCCGCTGGTGCTGGAGGTGGTGTTCCCGATCAGCTACGGCGGGACCTGGGACTATCCCTATCCCGAGGCGCAGACGCTGATCGCCGACATGCGCGACACGCTCGGCGCGCACCGCCTCGTCTGGGGCTCCGACATGCCCAACGTGGAACGCTTCTGCACCTACAAGCAGTCGCTCGACTACGTGCGGCGATACTGCCCGTTCCTCACGGCGCGCGAGAAGGACCTCATCCTGGGCGACACCTGTGCGGCCTTCTACGGGATCGACACGCCCCTCATACGGACCGCGGGCCTCCAGGCCCGCTCATGTTCATGAGGCGGGCCTGGAGGCCCGCGGTCCAGTCTACGAGGGCATCTCCCGCCATTCGCGGCCGTCGATCGTGGGGTCGTCGGACTTCTTGCCGATGCGCTGCATGCCGAGGCCGGTGAATTTCCACGCGCCCCATTGCTTGAAGAAGAACGGGATGCCCGCCGCGATGCACTGATCGCGAAGGGAGCGGAACCAATCGGCGTCCGAGGGGCGTGCCTTGGGGCCGCTCTCGCCGCCGGCGATGACCCAGCCGAACTTCTTCACGAGAGGGCTGTCGAGCGGCCCCAGCAGCGGTTCGGCCGACAGGACATGCACCTTCGCCGGGATCGACAGGAGGGGCGGCGCGCGCAGCTCCAGCATGGTCTGGTTCTCAGCGGTGGTGCCGGGCCAGAGATTGTCCGGCACCTTGCGGTCGCGGAAATACTTCATCGCCACCTGGGGGCGCTTGGTGAGGAGGATCCAGTCGAGCGACGGCGTCTGCTCGATCACCGCCATGTAGTCGTCGCGCCAGGCGTCGGCGATCTCGGCGTCGAAAGGATCGGCGAGGCTGGGGCCGAACACCTTGGCGCGGACGCCGTTGGCCTCGGCCTTGCGATTCCAGAGGAGAGGTTGCCGCCAGTTGGCCGCCGTCGTGCGCCGGCGCGGGGCGCCCGCTTCGAAGCGCGCCCACTTGCGGCGATGCGACATGGCGGCGGCATAGCAGTTGTCGCAGGCGGCGCTCACGCGCGTGCAGCCGATCCAGGGATTGAAGGTGTGGTCGACCCACTCGATCCGCGTCTCGCGGCCCATCCTCAGTCTCTCCGGCGCGCCACGGCGATGCCGATCATCAGCCAGAAGCCGCCGACCAGGAAGCCGCCCAGCACGTCGCTGGCATAATGCAGGCTGAGGAACATGCGGCTGAAGCCCACCAGGACGATCACGCTGGCGAACGACATGGCCATCCAGAACGACGCCCGCCCTGGCGGCCCGTGGCGGAGGACGACGAAGGCCAGGAACCCGTACACCGCCATGGCCGACATGGAATGGCCGCTGGGGAACGAAGGCGAGGAGGCGGTCGCAATATCGAGGAAGGTCGGCCGCACGCGACCGACGAGGAGTTTTGCGCTCCAGCTCGTGACGAGTCCGCCCAGGAACACGACCCATAGGGGAAGGATGAGATGCGGCAGGCGCGCGACCCACAGCAGGCACGCCGTCGAGGCGCAGACCACGAAGGCAGTCGGGCTCGCGCCCAGGGCCGTCACCCACAGGAAGATCGTGAGGAAAGGCTCGGCGCGATACGCACCCAGGGACGCATTGATCGCGGAGTCGGCCACGGCGATCCAGCTCCACAGCACTACGCCCGCCGTGAGAGCGAGGAACGCGAGTGCGGTTGCGAGCAGCAGGGTCTGGAGCTGCCGATCCTTCACGCCGGTGCTCCGGCTTTCCAGGCGCCGTTCTTCTTGGTGAAGCGTTCCTGTACCGAGATGGCGAACAGGCCGTGCGCCTTGTGCCAGGTCCAGCGCTCCACCGTCATATGCGGCCGCTCGATCGAGATCATGTTGAAGGAGTTCGGCTCGCCGCGCCGGCGCACCGACGTCGCCGTTCCCGCCTGCACCAGCAGTGCGGAGTATTCGGCATGCTCGTATCGCTCGCCGCTCAAGGTGGATTGGCCGGAATGAAGATGGCCCGACAGGACGAGGTCGATGTTGCAGCGCGCGAAGCCCGCCACCGCCATCGCCGCCCGTCCGACGAGTCCATCGCCCGGCCGCGCGTCGGTGCCCTGGAACGGATGATGGGTGACGACGACGCGCGTCACGTCGCTGCCCAAAGGCTGCAGCCGGCCGCAGACCTCCGCCACCTGCTCCTCGTTGATGCGGCCGTCCTTGAAGGTGAGGGAGCGGGCGGTGTTGATGCCGACGACGGCGAGCTCGTCGTCGACATGGAAGGGCGCGGTCTGCTCGCCGAAGAAGTGGCGGAACCGCCGCAACGGATGGAAGGCGCGCATGTAGACGTTGTAGAGCGGCACGTCGTGGTTTCCCGGCACGATGACCTGCGGGAAGGGCAGCGTCGCCAGGAAATCGCGGGCAGCGGCGAACTCGCGACGCTTGGCGCGCTGGGTGAGATCGCCGGACACGACGACGACATCGGGACGCGCCGCATGGATCGTCTCGACGAGCGCCGGCAGCAGCGCGTCGTCGACGCGCCCGAAATGCAGATCCGAGAGATGGACGATCCTGCGCATCAGGCGCCGTTGGGTGGCCCGCAGAGGACCCGCAGCGCGGCAGGGCGGCTGTGGTAGCGCAGCGGTGTCTCCATGCGCATGATCTCGCCATCGAGGGAAACCCGCAGGGGCCGCCGCCGGTGACGGCGTGACGCGATCTCGAGGTCGGCGTCGTGGAAGGTCTGGACGTCGCGCTCGGGGTGGACCCAGCCCAGCGCGATCTTGAAGGGCAGGAGGAGAACGCCGAGCCGGCTCTGCTGGCGGATCACCCTTATGTCGAGCTCGCCGGTGTCGAGGCGCGCGCGGCTGCCGAACGCCGTGAGATCGACCTGGTAGGGATTGTTGCCGACGAAGATGCAAGGGGTGCGCACTCGTTGCCGTTGGCCCGCTGCGCTGATCTCCAGTCGATGCCACGAGGCGCCGCGCAAGGTCTGCAGCAGCGCGGGAATCGTCGCCAGCAGCTTGCCGACGCCGCGCAGGCGCTGAAAGGCGTTCCGCCGCGCCACCATGAACGGGTAAAGGCCGATCGAGGAGTTGTTCACGAACACCCGCCCATTCACCTCGGCCACGTCGACCTGCCGCGTGTGGCCCGCGGCAATAACGCCGGCGGCGGCCTCCAGCTCCAGCGGCAGGCCGAGATCCTTGGCGAAATGATTGAGCGTCCCCAGCGGCAGGATGCCGAGCGGCACCTCCGTGCCCGCGAGCACGCCCGCCGCGGCGCTGATCGTGCCGTCGCCACCGGCCACGGCCAGGGCACTTTCCTCGCCGGCCTTGCTCGACCAGGTGGCAACGAACGCCCGCGCCGCGTCGGCGATCGCAGGGCCGGCCAAGGCGCGCACCTTGGCGTCCGCGCCATGCAGCACGAAGGCCGCCTGCACCCGAGCGACGATATCTTCGCTGCCGGCAACCGATCCGGCGGCGCTGTTTACGAGAACGAGGATTTTCACGAGGCGGCCAGCCTACACCAACAAGCCCGCACTCGCACCGCGCTTGCCTCTATGTTCTAGTGGCACGAAAGAGGGAGATGACGGGATGAAGATAGATTTCACGGGCAAGAAGGCGATCGTCTGCGGCGGCAGCCGCGGCATCGGCCGGTCCATCGCGCTGGGCTTCGCGGCGTGCGGCGGCGACGTGTCGATCTGCGCCCGTGATCCCAAGGCGCTCGAGGAGACCCGCGCCGAGATCGCCAGGCTCGGCCACAAGGCCCATGCCGCCAGCGCCGACCTCTCCAACGGCGACGCGGTGCGCGGCTATATACGCGATGCCGTCGCGGCGCTGGGTGGCGTGGATCTCCTGGTCAACAACGCCTCGGCCTTCGGATCATCGGACGACGACAAGGGCTGGACCAGCAGCCTCGCGGTCGACGTGATGTCGATCGTGCATGCGACGCAGGAAGCCCTGCCGGCGCTGAAGCAGTCGCAGGGCAGCGTGGTGAACATCTCCTCCATCGCGGCCCTTCATCCGTCGGCGCG